>DASRLE010000304.1:0-3763 GCA_035648615.1 Saccharimonadales bacterium (SeqCode)
GGTGTCAGACGATCCAGACCTTGACGAATCGAATGGCGCCCTCAGCCCGGCGCGAAGCTTTATACTCCATCACGCCGACGAGTTATTGCGCGCCAAAGATGCCAGTGCGCTTCTCGCTTGCCGATCTGTGGAACGCGACTCGGGTGGCGTCAATCCGGCTTGGGCAATCGGGGCGGCCTTGGTGCAACCGGCGCGCGCCAGCGGAATATTGCGCGACGCCCTCGCCCACGAAACCAGAACTTATGAGGAAGCCGCCGGCATGCTGGCTGGCGCTCTGTGGCGCATTCGCGGTCCGGCGGAATTGGATTTTCTCGTCCATTGGTTTTACACGGCATTGCCGGCATCGGCGGCAAACATGCCCGGCAATAAGCCCGTGGCTTTTTTGTGGGAAGTGAAGGCGGCGGCGCGCCGCGATACCAAACAATTGATCGTCGCCCTGGCGAGGGATTCACGCTTCGACTCCACCGACTGGGAGACGCTCAAGGAATTGTTGGAAATCGTCAATGCCGGCCGTTCCACCGCGCTGGTCAAGGAAAGGGATATTTACGACGCGCGGACGGGCGATTTGGTGAATCAGAGAATTACGCTCGCCACTTGGCGCAATTTGCTCCGCCGCGAATGCGGCTTGCCGGAGAAACCTTGAGGCTGTTCGGTGCGACCCCCTTTCACGTCCTTTCACAGTCTTGACTCCAATGGCCTTAAAATGAACACTAAAAACCATGGCTTGGAAAAAATTGAGGATCGCTGTTCTGGGAGCGGCTGTCCTGCATGTAGCCATGCTAAGCGTTCACAACGTCGAGGCGGCTGAGGATTACTCGTGGGAAGTGCCGCATCCCACCTTGGCCGATTTTACCAATGCCCAGCCGCAACTTACTATTTTGCCCTCGAAGTTTCACCAGCAGGGCGATTGGCGGATGGTGCGGGCTGTGGACGGCGCGTGTTTGGGAATCCACGTCACAGTCGAGCAAATGTTTCAAATCGCCGCCAACGCCTCGCCCGTGCTCAATGGCATCCGCGCCAAAGTGGCGGCGCCTCTGCCGGGCGGAGAATATGACTTTATTTGCAACCTTCCGGTTGGCGCTTCCAACGCTCTCGCCCGAGCCTTGGCCGTCAAATTTGGCCTGATGGCCAGTCTGCAGATGGTGGAGACAAATGCTCTCGTGCTCTCCATCCGCAATCCTGACGCGTCCGCCCTCCAGCGTTCCAAAAAAGTTTCTGATAAAAAACGGACAAAATATCACCGGCCTCCCCCCATCCAAAAGCTCATTGATCAAATCGACGCTTACTTCAATCTGCCGGTCGTCGATCAAACCGGTTTGGCGGCCAATTCCAATATTGACCTGACTTGGCGCATTCCGCCGGCCAACGCTTCCTTGGAGCCTTTCAGTCAAGCATTGTTTAACCAACTGGGTATGGAACTGACGCCTAAAAGCCAACCCATCCAGATGCTCGTGATCGAGAAAGCCCCGGCGAAGTGATATATCGTTGATTATGTTTCGAGGAAAGAAAGTTGTCGTGGTCATGCCCGCCTATAATGCGGCCAAAACTTTGGTCCAAACCTATGACGAGGTGATGGAACAAGGAGTGGTGGACCAGGTCATCGTGGTGGATGACGCCAGCCGGGACGCGACCACCGCCATTGCCCAGAAATTGCCGGGAACAATCGTATTTACCCATTCCAAAAATCTCGGCTACGGCGGCAACCAGAAAAGCTGCTACCGCCTGGCGCTGGAACAAGGGGGCGATGTCATCATTATGGTCCATCCGGATTCGCAATATACGCCGAAACTGATCCCGGCCATGGTGTCCATGATCGCCTGCGGATTGTACTCGTGCGTTTTGGGGAGCCGCATTCTGGGCGGGTATGCGTTGCGCGGCGGGATGCCCTTGTGGAAATACGTGGCCAATCGCGGGCTGACCTTGGTGGAGAATCTTTTGCTGGGGGCCAAGCTCTCCGAATATCATACCGGTTACCGCGCTTTCTCGCGGGAATTGCTGGAACGGCTGCCGCTGGCGGAGAACTCGAATGATTTTGTGTTTGACAACCAGATGCTGGCCCAGATTTTGTGGTTTGATTACACCATTGCCGAGGTCAGTTGCCCGACGCGTTACTTTGACGAGGCCTCGTCGATCAATTTCCGGCGCAGTGTGACCTACGGTTTTGGCTGCCTGGGGACGGGGCTGTCCTACCGGCTGGCCCGGATGAAATGGCGCGAGTCAAACCTATTCCCGCGACGGTGAAGCACAGCCCCGCGCAGGAAGGTCAGGCGGCGTTCTTCGGTCAAGAATGGTTTTGGGCGTGCGGGCTTTTCGTCTTGACGTGCCTGGCCTATTTGCCGGTGATGTGGTCCGGCGGCTTCGTGTGGGATGACAACTTCATGGTCGGGGACAACACGATGCTGCGCAGCGCGCGCGGGTTGCACGACCTGTGGTTCACCACGCGGCCCGCCGATCCTTTCCCCATCACGATGACGGCGCTTTGGATGCAGTGGCATTGGTTTGGCGGCAACCCCATCGGCTACCACGTCGTCAATGTCATCGCGCATGCCTGTGGCGCGCTCTTGCTTTGGCGTGTGTTGTTATCATTGACAGCAGCGCGCGCTCCGCGTTTGGCGTGGCTGGCGGCGGCGGTCTTTGCCCTGCATCCGGTCGCGGTCGCTTCGGCGGGTTGGATCTCGGAGGAGAAGAACACCATCTCGGGCATTTTTTATTGGCTGGCGATTTTGTATTATCTGCGTTTTACCAAAAAGGGATATGGACTGGCCTTGTTCTTTTATGGGTGCGCCTTGTTGAGCAAAGGGTCGGTGGTCATGTTGCCGGTGGCGCTGTTGATTCTCGTTTGGTGGCGGCGCGAACGGATCGCGCGAGCAGATTTGTGGCCGCTGGTTCCATTCTTTGTTCTGTCGGCCGCCTCGGGTTTGATAACGATCTGGTTCCAAAATCACAAGGCCATCGCCGGCGAAATGGTGCAGGACTTGGGCGTGCCTGCCAGGATTCTGGCGGCCATGTGGGCGGTTTGCTTTTATCTGTGGAAAGCGCTGGCGCCGGTCAATATTTGTGTGATCTATCCTGCTCCGTCAGTGGCTGCCGAATGGATCGCCGCATTTGTTTTAGCGGCCATCTTTTTTGCCGCGTGGTTTTATCGGAAAACCTGGGGACGCAATGTTCTAGTGGCGTTGGGCTGTTTCGTCGCCACTCTTTTTCCGGTAATGGGTTTTCTCAACATGTATTTCCTGGTTTTCTCGCGCGTGGCGGATCACTGGCAATATCTCGCGTTGCCCGCCGCCATAGGCTTGGCGGTTTTTGGCGGCGGCCATTGGTTTGAGCGGGCGTCGGTCAGATTTCACTTTTCCAAGATGGCTGGGCCGCTCCTCTCCGCAGCGCTGCTGGCGGGATTGTTCGCCGGCACCTGGAGCCGGGCGGAAGTTTATCGCAACGAGAAATCCCTGTGGACGGACACGGTCGCTAAAAATCCCAAAGCGTGGATGGCGTGGAACAACCTGGGCAACGCGCTCGGGGCGGAAGGCCAGACGGACGCCTCGATCGATTGCTATGAAAAAGCTCTAGCGGTCAAAGCCGATTTTCCCGACGCCGCCAGCAACCTCGGCAATGCGCTCGTGGCCGAGGGCCGGTTGGGTGAGGCTGTTTCGTATTTGCAAAAGGCCGTCAAGGAGGAACCGCGCATGGCCAAATTCCATTTTAATTACGGGGTCGGCCTGGCGGCGCAAGGCCATTGGGACGCCGCCAGCGCCCAGTATAACGC
>DASRLE010000305.1:0-2210 GCA_035648615.1 Saccharimonadales bacterium (SeqCode)
GTCGCTGGATGCGCTCCTCACCATTCCTTTGGCCGAGCATAATTGGAACGAGAAAGAAATCCGCGAAGAACTGGACAACAACACCCAGGGCATCCTGGGTTATGTGGTGCGCTGGGTGGACCAGGGCGTGGGCTGCTCCAAGGTGCCCGATATCCATGATGTGGGATTGATGGAGGATCGCGCTACTTTGCGCATTTCCTCGCAGATGCTGGCCAACTGGCTGCTGCACGGGGTCTGCACCGAAGCCGAGGTGGACGCCGCGTTGAAGCGCATGGCCGCCAAGGTGGACATCCAGAACGCGGGCGATCCGCTCTATCGCCCGATGTCGGGCCATGAGAAAGACAGTTTGGCGTTCCAGGCGGCGCGGGCGCTGATCTTCGAAGGCACCAAACAGCCCAACGGCTATACCGAGCCGCTGCTGCATGGCTTCCGCGAGCGCGTGAAGGAGCCTAGCGAAAGCGCGTCGGAAGAGCCAAGCGCAACAATAAGTTCTCCCTGAGTAAGCGGAGCTAGGCCTCGGCCGGAAAGGCCTGAGACTGGTTCCATAGGTCTGTCTAAAAACTCTCGGACGGAAGGACGATTATGGGAAAAGCTTTAGAGGGCGTACGGGTCTTGGACATGACGCATGTACAGTCCGGACCGACATGCACGCAGATCCTGGCGTATTTCGGCGCCGATGTGATCAAGATCGAAAAGCCGGGTGAAGGCGATCCCACACGGGGTCAGTTGCGCGATGTCCCCGGCGCGGACAGCCTGTATTTCACCATGCTCAACGGCAGCAAGCGCAGCCTGACCCTCAATCCCAAGACGGAAGCCGGCACCAAGATATTCGCGAAATTGATCGAGAAATGCGATGTCATGGTGGAAAATTTCGCGCCCGGCGCGATTGACCGCATGGGGTTCCCGTGGAAACGCATCCAGGAAATCAATCCGCGGATGATTTACGCGTCCATCAAGGGCTTCGGTGACGGTCCCTTTGAGGACTGCAAGGTCTATGAAAATGTGGCGCAGTGCACCGGCGGTGCGGCGTCCACCACCGGCGAAATTGACGGCGTTCCGATGGTGACCGGTGCGCAGATCGGCGATTCCGGTACCGGGATTCACCTGGTTGCCGGTATTCTTGCCGCTCTTTTTCACCGCAAAAAAAGCGGCCGCGGCCAGCGGGTGACATGCGCCATGCAGGATGCGGTGCTGAATTTGTGCCGCGTGAAGCTGCGCGATCAGCAGCGGCTGAAGCACGGTCCGCTGAAGGAATATCCGCAATACCCCAACGGAAAGTTCGGCGTCGCCGTCCCCCGGGCGGGCAATGCCTCTGGCGGCGGACATCCGGGCTGGGTGGTGCGCTGCAAGGGTTGGGAAAATGACCCCGATGCCTACATCTACGTCATCACCCAGTTGCAGGCCTTTCCCGCCCTGGCGAAGGTGATCGGCCATTCGGACTGGCTCGACAATCCTGATTACAACACGCCGCAGGCGCGCCTGCCGAGGTTGAAGCATATTTTCGAAGAAATCGGAAAATGGACCATGACCAAAACCAAGTTTGAAATCATGGACATTCTCAATCCCCTGAATGTGCCCTGCGGCCCCATTCTGTCCATGAAGGAGCTTGCGGAAGAGCCGGCCCTTCGCAATACCGGCACGGTGGTGGAAGTGGATCATCCGGAGCGCGGCAAGTATCTGACGGTCGGCAACCCGATCAAGCTTTCCGACTCTCCGGCCGATGTGCGCCGTTCGCCTTTGCTGGGCGAGCATACAGATGAAATTCTGCGCAAGGTGCTCGGCATGAACGACGCCGAGGTCGATAGCGCCCGCCAGCAAGGCGCGATCTGAACGGAGCGGGAAGCGTGCAACACAAAATATTGATCCTCGGCGCGTCTTACGGCTCGCTATTCGGCACCAAATTGCTGATGGCGGGTCATGCCGTGACCTTGGTCTGCACGCCATCGACCGTCGAGCTGATCAATCGGGAAGGCACGATCGTTCGTTTTCCCGTTCGCGGCCGCGACGCGTTGCTCGACATCCCTTCCAAAAAATTGCCCGGGACACTCTCCGCAAGCGCTCCCAATGACGTCCAGCCGGAGCGTTTTGATTTGGTGGTATTGGGCATGCAAGAGAGCCAGTACGGCACCAAAGGCGTTGCCGAATTGATGGGACGCATCGCGAAGGCGCGCGTTCCGTGTCTGGCGATCATGAACATGCCGCCGCTATCC
>DASRLE010000306.1:0-2968 GCA_035648615.1 Saccharimonadales bacterium (SeqCode)
CCCCGGTATTCATTGAGGATGGGAGCAGATACAGCCAGCCGGAAACGACGACGCGCCACACCCGCGAAAACCCGCCGGGCGTGCGCATTGACGCGCCATCCAGCCGCGATAAAGGTGTTGGTATCAATGACGATGACTTTCACCGCCGGGCGCGCCAGGCGCGAATTTCGGACGCGATTACACTGGTGTCCGGGGCGGGTTGGTCTGGCGGTTCATCAAGCTGTTTGAATGCCTCGCGCAATTCCGCGGCGGGGTCCTCGGCAAATGCTTTCCACGCGGCGTTGCGCATGGCTTCCGAAAGATTGGAAAACCGGCCCGACGCCAGCTCGGCTTCGAGAAGTTCCGCAATTTGAGGCGTTAACGTGATATGCACCGTTTTTAACTTCGCAAGCATGGCGGTAATCTGCCATAAAATGGATCGAAGTCAACCGTTTTAATAAGCCTTTTATTCCTAATTACCCCATAGGAAATCCGACGCTTGGCAAACCGGTTTTCATCCGACCAGCGCGGGTCAGGGTGGCGCAAGATGGGGGGGGACAAACACGGCGTCAAGCACAGTGCGAAGCGTAGTAAGCAAAGCGTATCCCGCTGAGAACGTCACGGACCGGGCGATAACCGGTGACACGTCTCTTGAGCGTTGACAGGCTCAGACCAGTTCCAGACGGAACCGTTAATGTCAACGCCGGGGCCATATCACGCGCCAAGGACGCGGCTTCTCTGCCACCTGTGAAACTTTGAAGTGGTGCCTGCCCACCCTCCGGCATTTAGGCCGGTGGTGGGTGGCTCGCTTGAAGATGAACTATGCCCTGTCGTAAATGAAGGATGAGCACTTGTAAATTCCTTTGTTGATAACCAAATCCTCTGCGGAAATAACGCGCTGGAGTGGCTGCGGAAGGCGCACGCGTTGAATCTGGGCTTTCGCCAGCTGTCACCGGCCCTTTTCGCGGTTGAAAAGCAAAAGAAATTCTTCTTGAACCTTGCAGAGTCAAAAAGCAGATTTCTCACTGAATGAGTAAAAAAACGCATGATTGAGCCCCTGCTTCTGACCACCACCCGAGTCACGACCTTTGATGGCAAACGCCTGCTTACTGGTGCAAGCGGCTTCTTCTTCGAGCGCGAGCGCCGACTTTTCCTCGTGACGGGCCGTCATGTGGTAATCGACGAGCCGAGCAAGCACTTTCCAGACCGCATCGAGATAGATCTCCACATCGATGTTAAGAATCTCGCACGCTCGATGAAACTATCGGTCATGCTGTATCTCGACGGCAAAAGTGTCTGGCATCAGGGCAGCGACACCGGTGGCGAGATCGACGTGGCGGTGATCGAACTGGAGCGCGCCGCACTGCCAGAGTCGGCGCTGTTCCGGTGCTTTACACCTGTGCATTTGCAGCATTCGCTACAGGAAGTGGAAGTCGGCAGCTCGCTGCTGATCGTCGGTTTCCCGCTCGGCTTCCACGATGTGCTGCACCATCTGCCCGTAGTACGGCAGGCGGTGATCGCCTCCTCGTTTGGCCTGCGCTTCCAGGGTTTGGGCTACTTTCTCACCGATGCGCGACTGCACCGCGGCACGAGCGGAGCGCCGGTGGTGATGCGCAGCCCGTCCACCGATGCGCAACTGCCATGGAAGCTGCTCGGTGTGCATTCCGCGCGAGTGGACATGGGCGGCCGGGACTTGCAACTCGACGAGACGCTAGGGCTGAATTGCGCATGGTACGCCGACATTCTAATGACCCTGACGGCGTGACTCAGGGTGTAATTGGGGTCACTGGTCATTCATGGAATTGAATCGCGCGGCGTCAAAACGCAAACCCCCATCAGTTGTTCCTGAACTCCATTCATCACGGGCGGAATGACAATTAAATGTGCAAATTTGACAAAAAAGGTGTAGCACAAATTCATTCCAACATTTTAGTTTGCATATTGGGAATAGGTTCCTATTTGTATGAAACAAATAAGCAATAAGCGATTGGAGGCCGAAACGCCAAAGGGATTTAGTAAGCGGATGAGAAAGCGCATAAAACAGCATCTCAGGATCGGGCGTTCCAATCGGACAAGTAAAAGTTTTGTCTCAACTCCATTGTCCAGGAAAAGAAATGTGGCCGAGTCATCCGGTGGTCGTGATCCATCTTGCTGTCCAAGCCAGTTGCTGATGGCCCATGAGCAGGAGCGCAAGACAATCAGTCGCGAACTGCATGATGTCGTCGCCCAGCATTTGACCGCCATCCTGCTCCGGCTGGCGACCTTGAAAAGAGAGGCCGCCATCCACCCTGGGGAACTCGACCACAACATCACCCACACGCAACAGTTAGTGGAGCATTCCATACATCTGGTGCAACGGTTCGTCCGCAAAATGCGCCCGGCGATGCTGGACGACCTGGGGCTGATTCCCACCCTCCATTCGTTTACGAAAAGTTTCCTGGAGGAGACGGGCATCCGGGTCGGCTTTTCGGCCTTTGCCGGGGTGGAACGGGCGAACGATGACACCCGCACGGTGCTCTACCGCGTGGTTCAGGAAGGGCTGACGAATGTGGCCCGCCATGCGAGAGCCAGCGAGGCGGAGGTGAAGATTCAAAAACTGGATGACACCATTGTCCTGACCATCCAAGACAACGGCCATGGCTTTCTGGCGGAACGTGTTTGGTCCGACAAAAAGAACAGTCCCCTAGGGCTGCTCGGCATGAGGGAGCGGTTGGAAATGTTTGGCGGGAGCTTTGGCATCGAATCCACCCCGGGCCACGGCACCACCATCACGGCACAAATTCCGCTCGCCAACGGACGCAAGCGAGAAGACCGCAAACGGCCGCCTGAAACCATGCTTATTTGCCACCGCGTTTCGTGTCCAACGCGGCTGGCAAAGGATCCGACAAAGAAGCCGGCTCGAACCAAACCTTGAATCTCCATGAAACCAATTCCGCTTTAGCGGGCGCGGTTGGCGTGGCTCATGGCATTTGTTCCGCATGAGCCATGA
>DASRLE010000307.1:0-11280 GCA_035648615.1 Saccharimonadales bacterium (SeqCode)
GCGCAAAGCGCTCCGAGTATTGACTGCGCAGAATCTCGTCCTCTGTCACCTGGCAGCGGCGCAATTCGCAAAGGGGAAGATAGATGCGCCCGCGCCCGGCATCCGCGCGGACGTCGCGCAAAATATTTGTCAACTGCAAAGCTTTGCCAAGATAAACGGCGTAGTCGCGGCACGCCGGATCGTGATAACCGAAAATCTCGATGCTGAGCAATCCGACCACCGAAGCCGCCCGGTAGCAGTATTGTTCGAGCGCCTCATAAGTCTCGTAGCGCTTGATCTCCAGGTCCATTTCCATGCCGCGAATCAATTCGTCGAAATGGGCAAAGGGCAGGCGATATTGGGCGATGACCGGCTGCAATTCGCGATTGACCTCAAATGCCGGCGGCTGGCCGTCACACGCGCGGCGAACATCCTCGCGCCACGCGGCGAGGGCGGCGCGGCGCTGTGCGGGCGGCGCGCTTTCGTCATCGGCCACGTCATCGACTTCGCGGCAAAACGCGTAGAGCGCGGCCATGGCGTGACGCCTGGGCTTGGGCAAAAGAACGAAAGCCAGCGCCAGATTGGAGGCGCTGCGGCGCGTTATGACTTGGCTTTGAGGAGTCACGCGGGGTTCAGCCCTCCTTGAGGGACGGAGATGGGCCGTCGTCATCTGTTCCGGTGGAAATATTCAGGCGTTGCATGCGGTAACGCAAAGCGTGCCGGCTGATTTTGAGCTGCTCCGCCGTCTTCGAGATGTTGTAGCGGCATTGTTCCAGGGTGGTGTTGATCAATTGCCGCTCGAAGGTGGACATCAATTCATCGAGCGATTCATTGCCGGAAACGACCACATTTTCCGTTTTGCGCAGGCGGCCTTCGAGGTGGAAATCCGGCAGGCTGGCCGGCTGAATTTCCGGCCCCGGCTCCAGAATGACCGCGCGCTCGATCACATTGCGCAACTCGCGCACATTGCCCGGCCAGTGATGACTGAGCAATTTCTGGCGGGCCGGCGGCGTAAACCCACGGATGTGTTTGGTCATCGTGCCGTTGAAATAGCGCAGGAAATTCTCGGCCAGCAGCAGAATATCCGTCCCGCGCTCGCGCAAAGGAGGAGGGCGGAACTGCACCACATTGAGGCGATGGAACAAATCCTCGCGAAAATTATTTTGACTGATCGCCTCAATAATGTCGCGATTGGTCGCGGCGATAAGGCGGACATCGACGTGCAATTCATCATTGCCGCCGACGCGCGTGAAGCTGCCGTCCTCCAGAAAGCGCAGCAGCTTGGCCTGGAGCGGGCGGCTCATGTCGCCAATCTCGTCCATGAAAATGGTCCCGCCGTGGGCTTCCTCGACGCGGCCCAATTTCTGTTTGATCGCGCCGGTGAACGCTCCTTTTTCGTGGCCGAAGAGCTCGCTTTCCAGAAGATTTTCGGGGATGGCGGCGCAATTGATGCGTATGTAATTTTTTTGGCGGCGCTGGCTCAAGCTGTGCAAAGCGCCGGCGATCAACTCCTTGCCGGTGCCGCTCTCGCCGAGAATCAGGACGGTGGCATTGGTCGGGGCCACACTTTGAATCAATTGGCGCAGGTCCAACATGCGGGGCGAATCGCCGATGATTTGGTCGATCTGATACACCTCCGTGGCATGGGCGCGCAAAGCGGCGTTTTCGCTCAACAGGCGATGGCGCTCGGCGCACCGGGCGACGGCATGGAGGAGTTCCTCGGGAGCGAAAGGTTTGGCCAGGTAATCAATCGCGCCGGCTTTGATGGCCTCGACCGCCAATTTGGGCGTGGCGTAGGCTGTGATCATCAAAATCGGCGTATTGGGCCAGCGTTTGCAAGCGGTGGCCAAAAACTGATAGCCGCTCATGCCGCCGAGACGGGCATCGGTGATGACCATGAAAAAGGTTTCCTTTTCCAGCAGAGCCAGCGCGTCTTCGGCCGATTCGACCAGGCGAAGATCATAGCCCTCGCCCGAGAGGATCGACTTCAACGAAAGACGCATGTTCTTTTCGTCATCGACCACCAGGACAGGAGGAAGGATCCAGCTCATTTGGATAGTCTCATCAAGATTCTTGCCGGGAATTCTATGGTGAAGCGGGTGCCTGTTCCAAGCTCTGATTGCACGTTGACCGCGCCGCCGTACATTTCGACGTTATGTTTGACAATGGCCAGGCCCAGGCCGGTGCCCTTTTCGCGCGTGGTGAAATAGGCCTCGAAAATCTTGTCGATCTTCCCGGGCGAAATTCCTGACCCGTTGTCGGCAATGCAAATGACGACCGAATCGTTCTCCCCGTAGCGGACCGCGACCTCGATCCGGCCGACCCCATTCATCGCCTCGCGCGCGTTCTGCAACAGATTGACCAGCACGCCGGAAAGATGCCGCTTTTGCATCAGCAGCGAGGGCAGGGAGGGCGCGTAATCCTTGACGATCTCGACCCGGTATTTGGCGGCGGGCGGAAACACTTCGAGCAGGGCATTGTCCACCTCGTCGGCCACCTCGAGGCGTTCGACGACGCCCTCGGCCAATTGTGCGTAGCCCATCAGTTCGGTGATGATTTGATCCGCGCGTTCGACTTCCTCGCGAATGATTTGAATTTGCTCATCGACCGCCACGTCGCCTTCGCCCATCTCGCGTTGCAGGCAGAAGGCGGCGTTGGTGATGATGCCCAAAGGATTTTTAATTTGATGGGCGATTTCCGCAGCGAGACGGCCGGCGGTATGAAGGCGTTCCTGGCGCACCGCAAATTCAGTCGCTTCCGCTTCGGCGCGCTTTTGTTTTTCAAAAAGCACCTGGATGCCGTAACAGCACAAAGCCCAGGCGGCCAAAACAATCAAGCGCTCCGCCGGTTTTTCGCGCCGCAAATCCGGCGGCTCTCCGCGATTGGCCGCAGGCGTGGCCATGAACACGGCCATGTCCTGCGGGACAATGATGTTGCGGTCAAAAACACCTCCGGTCATAAAGGCCAGGGCGACCAGGAGGTTGATCAACAGTTGAGGGAAGGCGACGGGAATGGCCAAGGCATTATGCAAAATTAACGCTGGAAAAACCCAGTATAATGGGCTGTCAAAGCCATCGCTCAACAAAACCAGCATCCCCATCAGCAACGCATCCAGCAATCCGATGCCGAAAACAATCCACTCGATTTTTCGGAGCGTGAGGTGCGGAACCGAAACGAGGGCAAAGCCGGCCAGGGCATTGATGACCGCATAAATCAAAAACCCTTCTTTAATACGGGTGGCGTAGCGCAGGCTCCAATCCAGATTGGCGGCCTTGGCCGCGCCCGGGACATCGAACCATCCCGAGAAAAAGAAATAATAAGCCAGGATGGCAATGATCAAACCCCGGAGAGGAAGGACGATGTCTTTTTCGACCGCCTGGATGCGGGCGGCCCTCTGACTGGGGTCAATGGTGGGGGCCGCCAGCAACCGCGTCAATTTCTGCACGGTTCCCGCCCCGACAAAATTCATCTTCTCCGCATTCACTTGAGCACGGCGGCCGCTTTGCGGGCGATTTGATCCACCGGCCAAAGGCGGCCCAACCCTTCGTAGCCGCAGGAGAGCATGCCCTTCTCCGGCCCGATAAACTCCGCGCCGCGCTTTTTGAGCAGGGTGACATTCGCCTGCGTCGCCGGGTGAAGCCACATTTTGCCGTTCATGGCCGGAGCAATCAACAGGGGCGTCGCCGGGTTCAGAGCCAGCGCCACACAGGTGAGGGCGTCATTGGCGAAGCCCCCGGCCAGCTTCGCCAGCGTATGCGCCGTCGCCGGAGCAATCAAAAGCAAATCCGCCTCGTCCGCCAACTGAATGTGGGATGGCTTCCACCCCTCCTCTTCGTCATAAAGACCGGTCACCACGCGATGACGCGAGAGTGTTTTGAACGGCAGCGCCGTGACAAAGCGAAGGGCATCCGCCGTCATGACGACATGCACCGTAGCCCCGCCCTTGACCAACAAGCTGGCCAGATCCACCGCGCGATAAGCGGCGATGGAGCCCGTAACTCCAAGAATGACGGTTTTCCCTCTCATTGCATTAGATGAATTGTGCGGCGGCGGAGGCAAGGTTTAAAGGTTAAAGTTGCGATGTTGATTCAACCGTTTCGCATCCTGATTTTTCATCAAATTTTCACAAATCGATGTGGTGATTTTAGGTTGGTCGCTCGGCACATTGGCCGACAAGCTCCGCGAAAACGATCTGGCAACCGTTCACGTACTCGCCAAACGAGACGGCGAACTTGACCGCCATAGGCCCTTTGTCGCGTTCATCAATATCACACCTCTTGAAAAAGCGTGAAACGCCTTCCTTCATCTGCCAACCGTCTATTTGTATATTACTTGCCGTAACGTTTGTCGTCGGGCATGGTCCGTCCAACGACCTCCACGCCATTTTCCTTCAACTTGGTAAGAATTGCGGACACAATAGTCGGTGTGCATTTCGGAATTGAGTAGAAGATTTTCGGACGGATCGCCTTTAATCCCTTTGGGCGCAACCACTCGTGGAAAGTCAGCCCGTCACGATACACATGGCGCGCGAAATACATTTTCAAGGCGTCAAGCTCCAAACGACTGAACCACCCCTCGCAGCGGCCATCGGAGTCGAGAGCGCGGCCCGCACGAGCGAGCGATTGAACAAGCTTTTTGTTTTTTGGCTTTGGCGGAATTGGCGTTTGTAACCAAGCCGCTTCCGATACTGGCGTTCCAGCTTTCTCATAGGGCTTCAGCACCGCCTCCTCTCGGTAAACCACGGTATTGTCGAAAACCGAGATAAACTCGGACCGGTTCTCTCCGTGGATAAGATAAACCTGATCTTGACCACGGGTCATGGCAACATAGAGGCGCAACGCGTCGCGCCACACTTCGTCGTGAGGAACTCCCGTTTCCGGGAAATCGCCAGCATCGCAACCGATGATCAGAACCAGGCGAAACTCGAACCCCTTCAATTGGCTGATTGTTCCTACCACTACTTCATCAGGATGCAGTATGCAGTCACCGGAAAGCGAACGTGCAGACAGATTTACAGGGCGTTTAGCTAGTATCGCCGGGATGGACAACCTTTGAGAAGAAGCAGTCGCAATGCAAACGGTCCACGGCTCCGTCTTGTTTCCTTGTGTGCATTCCAAAGCAATCTCCCAAGCCTTAGTAATCTGATCGTCGGTCTTGAGGACGATCGGTGGATTGGAGTCCCTTTGAGCAAGTTCGGGGTCCAACACTTCAATTTCTTCGTCTTGAGAGTTCGCCATAGCTCCATAGTGGTTGGCTAGGCGACTTGCAGCCCGGAGCACCTGTTTGCTGTTGCGGTAGTTTTTAAGAATCGACTTTCTAATCGCTGGCCCTTGCACCAGCGCGGCTTCATCCAACGACTGGCGTTTTACCAAAATTTTTTGCAGCATGTCACCGCAGACGAAGAGAGCATCAGGTTCGGTTGCCGGCACAATGCGCCGAAATAGTTGCAGGTCGAGAGTGGAGAAATCCTGAAACTCATCCGCCAACAGGCAACGGAATCGCAATTCACTGGGTAGCTGCTGCATTTCAGCGTGTAACGGCATCAAGGCTTGGGTGAGTCCTAAATCGTCGATCATACCCCCAGCGAGCAGCCATTCTTCCCAGAACAAAAGTAGGCGGAGAACGTCCTGCCGCAATTCCTTGCGAAACTCGATAGCTCTACCGGCGCGGATTTTTCGCTTCTCCGTGTTCAAATAATTTGCGCGGTTTGGAACCAAGAACTGGCTACGGATCAGAGTGAATTCCTCTTCCAGATAACGGGAAGCGTCCACTCTGCTTCCTTCGAGATACTTGACAATCCCGTCCATCCAGTCACGCATGTCAGGATTGAGGGACATATAGAACTGCTCCCACTCGTCCTCCACTCGGGCATTGCCAATGGGGTCGCAATTCCAGACCATGTGATCGGGCCATTTCTCTTCCGCTTGGGCCAGCGCGGTGTGAAGTTGGCTTCCGGCGTCCACTTGATCGCCGAGTTGGGTAAAATATTTTTCCGGCCCTAAGTGTTTCAGGCATGCGCGAAACACATCGTAAAACGTATGGACAGTCACGTTCCGGCGCTCCTCCTCCGTAAGGAGAAGGTTCACGAGGTTTTGCAGCAATCCGGCTAGGTCGCGGCTCAAGGTCAGAATGCCGATCTTCTCCCCAGGGTATTTGCGGGCGAGATGGCGTGCCCGGTGAACGAGGACGCAAGTCTTGCCACTGCCGGAAACGCCCGTGAGCACAACGGGACGATCGAACTCCACCTCGGCGAGATTTTTCTGATCTGGATGGAGAAATAGCATCCAATCTTTGAAATGCTCCGGGTCCAAAAGGCGGTCCAATTCTTCCTTGGACTGATCGTTGATGACTTTCGCTTGATCGGAATTGGCGCCCGACCCGGCGGCGTCCTGAGCAAACCCGCCAGCCTCGTCCACTGGCATCGCAGTCCCCAGACGCAGGCGCAGGCGCGCCTCTGCGCCGCGATGGTCATCGCTGCGGATCAGATTAATGATGTCGAACAGGAAAGCGCGGATGTCGTCGTCCGCGATCATCTCCAACGAACCGCGGATTTCATCGTCAGAAGAAGCCTCGTCCATCTGCAAAAGAATTTCTCGAATCTTTCGCGCCGAGACTAAGTCCTCCAGTTGCAGACCAGCTATTTGCGTGAGCAGTGGCCGGATTTCAGTGGTTAGCGCTGCTGGTTGCATCTTTTCTGTATCCGCCTCTCCCATGATTCGCGTGACTGAGATACGCCCCGTCCCCGTGTCCACGGTGACCACCGATCCATGGTGGGCGGCGATCCAGCCTTGAACTTCTGCGGGTTCGCCGATGAACGCCGGAAACACACTTACTTCGTTTTCAATCAAAAGGAGTTCACAAGCGGCATTGATCGTGTAAAGGGTCGCGCCATGGACCCGCGAATCTTTCCGCGATGCCAGCGACGTAAATGGGTTTAGCCCCTGTCGGACTTGTTCAAACAATTCTCTTACGCGCTGCGCGGCTTGCGATTGGGCACCACCCCGGTTACGGACGATCAACTCGCGCTCACGGAAAGCAAATTCTTTCAAATAGACCAACTGCAACGGCCGCAACACGCGAGGAGGCGATGCTTGAAGCGGATCGCCTGCGGCGGCGCCTGAGATTTTAAAGAGATATCGCTGATCCAAACCGAGCAAATTGAGAAAAGCCCGAATCTCAGCCAAGTCCAACCCAATAGCAGGTTTGTGGATGTTTGCCAGATGATCTGCCACATGCGTCTGGTCTGTGACTCCAAACCACGTCCGCAAACCGCCGAGAATCGAATCGTTAAATTGAATCGGATTTCCAAACAAGACCACGCCGGAAATGTGATCCCACTCCACTAAGCGATTTCGCTTAAGGATGTCTCGCTCACGATTGCGAAAGAAATTCCTGACACCCAGACGGTAAGCGCGCACCTGCTGGAACGGATTGATTCTGCTGCCTCCTCTCACTTCGCTCATTCCCACGATCCAAGGTGTGCTTTCCGTGAAATTGACTTTTCCACCATGAGACTTCATCTCAACGATGCAGATGCAATCCGGTTTCACGTAAAGCGCATCAAGGTCTTTTCCCTCGAACATGATGTTCCCAATCAGAACGTGAAGTGCTGGGTCATTGGCAAACCTAACCGTCAGCGTCTCCACGAGCGCCGCAAACATGACGTTTTCATGTGGGTACTGAAATTCTGCGGTCAGATAAGCTTCAAATGGCATACGGTTAAGTAGTGTTTTTTAGAAACGCACTTCCTTTGTTCACTCTGGCATGAATCTGTTGGCAGATTAGCCGTGCCAGCTTTTCCGGTTCGGTCCATTTTTGCGAGCGTTTCGACGCGTCTAGATCGTGGAGTTTGATCAAGGCTTTCAAGACCGGAGCTTCCAAGGTTTTTAGCCATAATTCAAATTCTAGTTCTCCTCGGGCCTTCAACTCGCCAAAGATATCGGGCAAATCGGCAGGATTGAGGGCAGACTTTCGTATGTTGCGCGAAAGTCTGCGAACAGGCACGCCGGAGAGAATGGATTCTAGCCGCTGCGCGAATTCAGGATTTCGTTCAGCTTCTTGGGAAACCAACTCCGCAAGGTCGCGCAATAAGTGCGCTAATGTTTTTTCTTCTCGCATAATCCTCTAATTTCTAGAACCAAAGATTTCAGTGGCTCGTATGCCTTACCGTACTTGCCTTTGAAAGTCCTCAAATCGGAATCCGGGTCCGCGCCGCGAGCGACGTCAACGGTTTGCGGTATCTCCGCCGCCAAAAGCGGGGGTTGTGGAGTACTTCCCTCTCCAAAATGGCCTAATCGTTTATTACGCAAGTCGCTAATCACGCGCCGGTGCAAATCATTTCCTTGGACCTTCGTTGCAATAATTCCCAGCGGAGGGATTTGGAGGCCTATTGTGTTAGCGAGCTCTTTAACACTTTGAACGATTTGGAAAATGCCCCACGTCGAAAGGATGTCGGGAATGGTTGGAATTAGGTAGCCGGTGGATATACGAAGCCCGTTTTTTGTGACATCACCCAGACTTGGCGGGCAATCAATGATAACGTAATCGTAAGCACCAAGGATTGGCTCAATTGCATTTTTCAAAATGTCTATCGGCTTCTCGGCATAATTGTTAAAAATGGCAATCATCGGCAGCTTATCCTGAATAGCAATAAGTTGGATGCTGGAAGGCAGGAGATCGAGTTTCGCAATTCCGTCGTTGATCGTTGACACCTGCCGAGCAATTGCGCGTTCAATGTCAAATTTTTTGGGAATGTGGGGATTGAGTTTATCGCTGAACAACTGAGCAATGGTTCGACCCTCGCGGTCCATCTCGGCCCATTTTTCCTCTTTGATCAAAGATACCGTGGCGCTTGTTTGCGGGTCTAGGTCAACCAAAAGTACACGCTTGCGATGCTCTTGGGCCAGCAGTTCTGCCACCGCAACCGCTGTGGTCGTTTTGCCCACGCCACCTTTCAGATTGATAAAACTGAGAACATGGGTGGAATCACCCTTGTAAGCTTTCAGCCATATTTCTACGGCCTCCCTGTTCCATACGGGGCCGCTTTGAAGTGTGCGGATTGGAGGCGGGAAATCCTCGTAACGGTGCCGCCAATTACTTACGACTTGCCTCGATACTTTTGCGATTTCCGCGATTTCCGCGATTCCTACTAGATTGTCAGCTTTCATGGACACAACAATACACTTTTAGTGTATGATGTCAACAGATGTTTCCAATAATAATTTTTAGGACGATCTTGTTTGGGTCATTCAAAAAGGTTTGCCACACACTTTTAACTGCGACCATCGTGGAAACGTCCATACAAAAGTGTGTGATATTGAGGACTGATATTAGGACACTCAAAATGCAATCGTCGGCGCGGATGCGCTCAATCCAACCTAGTCACCTTTCGAAAGCCAACCCTTATGTCCCTTTCTTTATGTCCGTCCATATAGCGGTCGATAATGCCGGCCCTTCAGGACAAGGTCGAGTATAGCTTATATAGCCAAAAATCTTGATTGAACCACGATGGGTCCATTGTAGGATGGAAACGTGACCGACCGCCAAACGCGTTTGGGCCAGAGATTCATTGTGCTGCTGGGTCTCTTTGCTTTCGCTGTCATCCTCGCTTTCCATAATATCACCGACAATGACCTGTGGGCCAAGCTGGCTTTGGGCGCTTCGGTCCTGGACGACGGCCACTTGCTGCGGCATGACGTTTTCGCGTTTACGCCGGTGCTGCCGCTCTATATCGACCACGAATGGGGGGCGGGCGTGATTTTTTATGGCTTGCTTAAAATGTTCGGGCCGCCGGCGCTGATGGTTCTTAAAATTGGACTGGCTCTTGGCGCGCTTGGATTCGGGTGGGCGGCTGGGCGCAGGCAGGATGTGGATCGAAATGTCCTTCTGCTCATGGCGCCGCTCTGCGCCGCCGCCATTTTGCCCGGTTACATTCCGGTGATTCGCTGTCATGCGCTGACTTATTTTTTGTTCGGGGCGACGTTGTTTTGCCTCGAGGAATTGCGCCACTCGCGCCGCTGGGCGGCTGTTGTCCTGCCGTTGATCATGCTGATCTGGGCGAATGTTCATGGCGGCTTTGTGGTTGGATTGGCTGTTGTTTTTCTTTATGCGACGTTGGCGCTGCCTTTGGGCCGCCTTGCCGTTCTGCCGATGGCTACCGCGGTGGCTTGCGCGGCGGTGACGTTGATCAATCCTTATGGCGTTCGCTTTTGGCAATATCTCATTCCGGCTCTGCTGAATCCCCGGGCGCGCATCACCGAATGGCAGCCCCTGCCTATTTTGGCGTGGGATGACTTTTGGGGCTTTCGATTATTATTCGCATTGACAGTGGCGGTGATCGTGTTGAGTTGGAAACGTGTGTCGCGCAAAAATTTTCACGGGTTGGCCGTCATGGCGCTGGTGGCGGCGATGGGCTGGCGCAATCGCCGGCATGGGCCGTTTTTCGGCGTGGCGGCTTTGGCTTTTGCCGGACCTTATTTTGAGAATATGGCCATCCGAATCGCGTCCGCCGTTCGCCTGAAATTTAATCCCGTGCTGGGCTTGGGCATCGTTTATCTCGGGATGGCATTTTTTGTGGCGGTGGAAATTTTGCCCGGAGCGTCCTGGCAACCGCTGGCGCCGGTGGGCGAAGACCCGGTGCGCGAGGCGGATATTTTGGCTCTGGCCGAAGCGAAGGGAAATTGCGCCACGCCTTTTGGCTGGGGAAGTTATGTATCGTGGCGGCTGTATCCGAACATAAAAATTTCGATGGATGGCCGCTATGAAACCACTTATCCCGAAAGCACCTTTGTCCTGAACAACGATTTCTTCGATAATGCCAGCGACCCTTTCAAACTATGCCGGGCCTACAAAGTCGATTTTGTGGTCCTTGATTTGTTGCGGGAACGTTTGCGAACGGAAGACTTGACAGCGCAAGGCTACGTGGTCATCTGGAAACAGGAAGGGGTTTCCGCACTGCTTTGCCTGCCCGAGCACGCGACCGCATTGCGCGACGCCGCCGCCCATCTGCCGCCATTTACAATCGATCCGCTGGATGTGCGGGCGCGCCCGGACACGAAGGCGCGATCAAGATTATCTCTCGCCGTACCGGCCGGCTTTGGGTCACGGTCCATGTTTCAGGAGGATTGAGCCGCAGGCTCAACGCGACAGCCCCTTTGTTAACTTCGTTGCCTTATAGTTGCCCCAAAGTTATTCATCGTTTGCAAGGAGAGCCGCAGGGACTCCTCTCCGCAGCCAACGGTGAATAACTTTGCGCCGCCAAAAAGATTTACAGTGAACAACGTGATTTTCACCCGCAGTATC
>DASRLE010000308.1:0-3638 GCA_035648615.1 Saccharimonadales bacterium (SeqCode)
AAAATAACGTAAAAATTATTCTCATCTGTCTGCTGGCCGCCGCCATCACGCTCCCTTTCATGGGACGCGCGGAGAACACAGCCGCCGGCACGCCGCCTTCATCCGAAAATGGCGCCCCCGCCAAGCCCAAAAAAAAGGGCACGTCCTTTATGGGCGATCTGGCCTCAGTGGACACCAATGCAATGACTCTCACGGTGAGCAATCTGACCCTGAGCGTTACGTCTGACACCGTCATCAAGAACCGCAGCCGCTCCGCGACGCTGGCCGACGCCGCCGGACTTATCGGCAAGCCTATTCGTGGCACCTACAAAAAGAGCGACGACGGCAAACTGGTCGCCCTGACCGTGCATCTCAATTCCTCCGGCGGTTCCAAGGGTGGAAAGAAAAAGAAGCGCGCCGCCGCGGCCCCGGATACGAATTAACACCGCATCACCGCCATCGCCAGAAGGGTGTTTAGGGGCCTGAACTTTTTGGAGCGCGCCTTCTTGCGCCTGCATTTTCACTTTTTTTGGCGTGTGTCGGGTCGAAGATTTCGGCATTGGACGATTGAAAAATGGTCATTGAAAATTTTTAATTTGTCATTTGAAGAATACGCTCCAGGACCTGTCTTCCGATGACCAATAACAAATATTCAATGATCAATTCACAATCGAGAAGTCCGAAATCCTAACGCATTACTTCGCCACCAGGACTTACCCAAAAAAGTGAAATGCCCCCTTCTTACGGGCTTCTAAAATTTTGCTTGGATTCATTCCGGCTAATGCTATGGTTAACCCATCAGCATGACTATCAGTGGCACCATTGGCACGCTTCTGCACCATAAAGGGTCCGCAGTTTGGACTATTCCCCCGACGGCGACGGTCTTCGAGGCGATTCAATTGCTGGCCCAGAAAAATATCGGCGCGCTGCCTGTGGTCGAGAATGAGCGGCTGGAGGGCATTTTCTCCGAGCGCGATTATACTCGCAAGGTGGCCCTGGAAGGAAAGACCTCCCATAACACCTTGGTGCGGGAAATTATCTCGATCAATGTGACCACTTTGACGCTGCATCATACCATCGAGGATGGCATGCGTTTGATGAGTGAAAAGCGGGTGCGCCATCTGCCCGTCCTGGAGGATGGCAAGATCGTGGGCATGATTTCCATTGGCGATATGGTCAATTGGATCATCTCGGCGCAAAACGCCACGATTGACCAGATGGAAAACTATCTGGCTGGACGCTAGTCCAACTTCAGATCCTGATCAGTCACTGCACCCAATGAGGCGGACGTGACAGTGTGGGCGTACTTGGCCAGGACTCCGCGGGTATATCGCGGCGGCATCGGTTTCCAGGCTTTGCGCCGCTCTTGCATCTCCTTCGTCGAAATGCTGACGGTCAGTTCGCGCTTCTCAGCGTCGATGACGATGCGGTCGCCGTTCTTGAGCAAGGCCAGTGGGCCGCCGACGTAGGCTTCGGGCGTGATATGCCCCACCACAAAACCATGCGTGCCCCCCGAAAAACGGCCGTCGGTAATGAGCGCCACTTTGTTGCCCAATCCCTTGCCCATGATCGCGCTGGTGGGGGCCAGCATTTCGCGCATCCCTGGCCCGCCCTTGGGACCTTCGAAGCGGATGACGACGACGTCTCCGCTTTTGATGGTGCCGTCGAGAATTTTTGCCAGCGCATCCTCTTCGCAATTGTAAACGCGCGCGATTCCCTCGAAGCGCGTGCCTTCCTTGCCGGTAATCTTGGCGACCGCGCCGCCGGGGGCGAGGTTGCCGTAAAGGATGACGAGATGGCTGTCCTTTTTGATCGGATTAGCCAGGGGGCGGATGATTTGCTGCAACTTGGGATAAGGCTGAACGCGGGCGAGGTTTTCGGCCATTGTTTTGCCGGTGACGGTCAGGCAATCTCCGTGCAGGAGGCCCGCATCAAGCAACATTTTCATCAAAGGCTGAATGCCGCCGATGGCGACGAGTTCGGACATGAGATACCTGCCGCTCGGTTTTAAGTCTCCCAATACCGGCACGTTCCGGCCGATTTTGGTGAAGTCATCCAGAACCAGCTTAACGCCCGCGGCGTTGGCCATGGCCAGCAAATGCAACACCGCGTTGGTCGAACCGCCCAAGGCAATGACCACCGTGATGGCGTTTTCAAAAGCGCGCCGCGTCATGATGTCCAAAGGACGCAGACCGCTTTCGATCATGCCCATGACGGCGGCGCCCGCGCGCTGGCAATCTTCCTTCTTCGCTTTGGAAACAGCGTTTTGGGCCGAACTGTTCGGCAAACTCATGCCCAAGGCTTCGATGGCGCTGGCCATGGTGTTGGCCGTGTACATCCCGCCGCAGGAACCGGGACCGGGGATCGCGCAAGACTCGACCTTGCGCAGTTGCGCGTCGTCAATTTTTTTATTGGCATGAGCGCCCACCGCTTCAAAGACCGACACGATGTCCAGCTTGCGCGGATCGCCGGTGATGCAGCCGGGCAAAATCGTGCCGCCATAAACAAAGACGGCGGGCCGGTTGAGCCGGGCAATGGCGATCATTGAGCCGGGCATGTTTTTATCGCAGCCGCCAATGGCAACGAAGCCATCCATTCCCTCGCAGGCCACCACCGTTTCAATCGAGTCGGCAATCACTTCGCGCGAAACCAGCGAGTATTTCATGCCTTCCGATCCCATCGAGATGCCATCGGAAACCGAGATGGTGTTGAAAATAATCGCCTTGGCCCCGGCCCGATTGGCCCCCATCTCGGCCTCGAGGGCCAACTTGTCGATATGCGCATTGCAGGGTGTGACCATGCTCCAGGTCGAAGCGATGCCGATGATGGACTTTTTAAAATCGGCCTCTGTAAAGCCGACCGCATAAAGCATGGCGCGGGAAGGCGCGCGCTCGGGACCGTCCAGCAGCAGGCTGGAATGGGGACGCAGGCGGTCGCCGCTTTTTCCGCCGGATTTTGAACTTTTTGTTTTCATGATAAACCCACAATTCCAAGAGGTAGGGGCGGCGCGCTGCGCCGCCCGGACGCCGCCGCGCGGCGTCCCTACCAATATACGCTCGCCGCCATTTAAGGGCGGATTTTGGGATTGGTCAAAGGTGAAATTAAGGGGATCAAGAAGGAAACGTCGTAATAGCGTCGCCCACAGAAATGTTTCCGGATTCGATGATCTGGGCCAATACGCCCTGTCGCCCATTAGCCATCAACTCGCGCAATCCAGGCGCGATCAGATCCATTTTGTAACAGGGAGTGCGCGGCTCATAAAAATAAAGGAGTGCGCCGCCCAGTTTTACTTTTTGGCCAACGAGGGCGAGCAGATCGACGCCGGCAGTTTCAATGTTCGACCGCACCGCGCCGGGCGGGATTTCCCCCAGACCCAGCGTCCCCGCGTGTTCGGCGATTTGTTCGCGCCCGATCAGGCTGACCTGGCGGCGGCTCGGCTGGCCGCGACGGTCCTTGTGGCCGAACTTCCGGCCATTGCCCACGATGCCTCGCCCGGCCTCGGCAAAAATTTCGCGGACGGTGTGCAAAGGCTCGCCGGCGACCGCCGGATGAAGATGGAGCGAAACAACCTGGCCAATCGTCATGCCGCGAGTTTAGACCATTCCCCGCTTGCGGTCGAGTTTCGCATTTCTATAATGCGGCGATGCTCGATATGAAAT
>DASRLE010000309.1:0-11832 GCA_035648615.1 Saccharimonadales bacterium (SeqCode)
ACCGCGACGGTGGAGAAAATCATGGCCAAAGTGGAGCGGGCGCGACAAAAGCTGGAGGAAATAAAGCCGGGCTGGTCGCTGCGCAAAAAGCGGAAAAAGCGCAGGCGATATGTCTAGCTAATTATGATACACTACACTAGGAGTGATCGATAAAAATTGGCTTCTATCTCCTCGGGACCGTCGCGTCGTGAATTGGAAGGACGTTCCGCGTAAAGAATGGGAAGTCAATCGCATGGCTGCCTATGCCGCCATGGTCGAACGGCTGGACAATGGCGTCGGCGGGATTTTGGATGCGCTGAAAGAAAAAGGAATCGAGCAAAACACCCTGGTATTATTCCTCTCGGATAACGGGGCTTGCGCAGAAGTTATTCAGCCAGGGTTCTACGATGTGCCGAGTAAAACCCGGAATGGACAGCCTATTCGAGCGGGCAACGATTCGCATCTATGGGCTGGACAGGAAAATATCTGGCAGAGTTACGGCGTGCCATGGGCCAATGTCAGTGACACACCGTTCCGGCTTTACAAGCACTTCACTCACGAGGGCGGAATCTCTACTCCGTTCATCGCTTCGTGGCCCGCGATGATTCACGGCAGCAATAGCCTCACCAGACAAATGGGTCATATTACTGACATCATGGCTACGTGCCTCGATGCCGCCGGCGTGTCCTATCTCCGTTCCTATAAAGGCCATTCCATCCTGCCCACCGAAGGCAGAAGCCTTCTTCCAATTTTTCAGGGCAAAACGCGCGACCTGCGCCCGCTTTTTTGGGAACACGAAGGCAACCGCGCCATGCGGTTGGGCCAATGGAAGCTTGTCTCTCGCTACCCGAATGATTGGGAGCTTTATGACACAGAAACCGACCGCACCGAATTATACAACCTGGCCCTCAAGCGGCCGGATGAAGTCAAAAAGCTGTCCGCCCTTTACCAGGAATGGGCCAATCGCTGCGGCGTCGTTTCTCCCGATAGGCTGCCGCCCATAAAAAGAGTCATTCCGGCAAAAGACGGCGCCAATGCCGTTGGCCAAGACGACCCCGATTAAGGCCAAAGAGAGATCATTATTTCACCATTTGCAGGCGAATCTTATCCAGATCACTCACGCCCAATTCCAGCAATGTGGCGTTTTGGTAAAGGCCGAGGTTTTCGTTTTCGGACTGGATTTTTCGGTCCTGCCGTTCGCGGTCTAATTCCTGGAGGGACAGCACGTCCAGGGCGACGGGATCTTTGCTTAACCAGATTTGGTTTAATTCCGTCGAATAGTGCAACAAGCTCAACTGTTCGCCTTGATATTGTCCGAGCAGGGCGTCCGTAATATTCAACGCCACCCGATCACTCAAAGCCGGCAGCGCATAGATTTCCGGCACGGCCCGGGCGAGGCGGTCGGGCGATGATTCGAAGCGCAAAGTGTTGTCCATGCTGCCCATGGCCAAGCCGTAAAGATTTCCGCTGACCCCGGCCATATTGTGATTGAGCAGCGGCGTGATGTTAATGATTTTAGTGATGTTGCCGGTGAGGAGTTTGGTGACGTACGATTTGCGGCCCTCCGTTTTGCCATCGCGATCAAACTCCAAATCGCCCGCCACCAAGTCGCCCATCACCGGATTGTCGTAGGAAGCCTTCTCGTCATAGCCGGCATCGGATGCGCCGGCGAGACGGATATTGTAACGGCTGGCCAATGCGTCATATCCAGCCAGCCGCAAATCCAGCAGATGTTTGTCCCAAATAATAATATGGCTTGGAGCCAAACCAGCCTGCAACAACCCCGAGACCACGGCGGCGGCCACCGCCGGGCGGGTGCCGCTGTTGGCCCCTGGGCCCGAAAAAACTTTAAGGCCAACGATATCTTGGGTGGAAACAAAAGAGCGCCAGGCCGTCTTCAGGTCGGCCTTGGCGGCCAATGCCAGGATGCCGCGATTGACCATCTCCTGCACAACCGCCGGCTGCGCCTGAAAAGCGGCAGTGGCCTTCGGATCTTGCACAATAACCACCAGCGAGCGCGCCGGCGGTCCGCCCACCAATGGGATGTCCGCCCCGCGCAGGGGCCATGATAACAGGGCCATCCCGACCCAATAAGCAATATGACTTTTTCTCACTTGACCGTCACCGTTTCTTGACACGGCAGGCTGCGGATGTTACCACCCAAGGTGATGTTGACCATAAAAAAACGGAGGATGGCCTGGCAGATTCTTGGCGTTCTCCTGGCGGCGAGCCTGACCGCCTGCGGACCGCGCGGCGGGCGGGACTTGCGCCAAGGCGAACATCTGATTGACAGCGGCCAGCCGGCCGACGCCATTCCGGCGCTCAAGGATGCCATTGAAGAGCTGCCCGGCGCCTCGCCGGCCGTGCAGGCGCGCGCTTGGAATCTCCTCGGCTTGGCGTATCACGGCGCGGGCCAATGGGACGCGGCGGCTCAAGCCTACCTCAAGGCTTTGCAATTGGACCGCGACCTGGTGGCGGCCGATTACAACATGGGCTGCCTGCGCATGGCCCAAACGAATTTCCCATCCGCTATCGATTACTTGACAACATACACCACCCTCCAGCCGCGCAATCCGGATGGGTTTTTGAACCTGGGCCGCGCGCGCCTGGATCTGGCGGTGGAGCGCTTTGGCCCCGAGAAGCTCCGGCTGATCGAGAACGCGAAGCGCGATTTCGAATATGCGGAAAAACTCCATACCACGGCGGAAGCCCCCAATGCCCTCGGGGTGATTGACCTCCAGCGCCGCAATGCCGGCTCTGAGCCGGTCCGGGACGCCATCGCCCACTTCCAACTGGCCTTGAAGCGAAATCCCCATTACGCGCCGGCTCTTTTGAATCTGGCCATTGTGTCGCAACGTTATCTAAACGACCCGCGCGAGGCTTTGCAAAGATATCGTGATTACCTGGCCGCGGACCCTTCCTCGTCCCAGGCCAAGGAGATTGAAAAGTTAATTCACCAACTGGACATCGATAGCCGAATCACCATCGTGCCTCGCGCCCCCGAGCGGCCGGCTCCCGCGCCTCCCAAGGTGGTCGTTCCGCCAAGCCAGCCGGTTCTGCCCCAGCCCAAACCGGCGCCGGTGGAAAATCCAGTCTTAAAAACCGAAATTCATACCAGCGCCCCGTCGCCTCCATTGGAACGGCCCAAGTCGCGCGTCACCGTGCAGCCGGGCAGTCCTCCTCCTCGCTCCCCCGAACCTCCGCCTTACATTCCGCCCATTAATTCTGTCACTTCAGTCATAGCAGTCCCCGCCGTCGCGCCCGTCGTCCGAACCCCCAAGCCGCTTGCCATCATACCCACCCCTCCGGCGCCTTCCCCAACAGAGCCGCCTCCGCAACCCAAAAAAACTTTTGCCCAAAAGCTCAATCCTTTGCATTGGTTCGGCGGAAAGCTGACCAAGGACGACGACGTCTCCGAGACTTTTATCCCGATCGACAGCGGACATGCCGAACGGTATGTTTATCCGTCGGCTTCAACGCCCGTCCCCGGAGATTCAAAAACCGCCGAACGTTTGACTGAAGAAGGCCGCCGGGCGGAGCGCCTCTCCCATCGAGCGCAAGCGATCCGCGATTACCAGGAAGCGGGCAAAGCCGATCCAACGTATTACCCAGCCGCTTTGGCCTTGGGTTTGGGCGCGATCGACGCGCAAGACTACACTCTGGCCTTGGACGCGTTAGGCCGCGCATTGGCGTTGCGCGAAACTTCCGCCGACGCGCGTTATGCGTTTGCGTGGGTGCTCGGCAAACGCGGCTATTACCAGGATGCCGCCAATGAATTGGAGAAGTTATTGGTCGCGCACCCGCGAGAATTGCGCGCCCACCTGTTGCTCGGCAATTTTTACTCCGGCAATCTTGGCCAGCCGAAACTGGCGCGTGAGCACTACCGGCAGGTCCTCGAAATCGACCCGAAAAATTCCCAGGCAGGCGCCATTAGGACGTGGCTTTCGGAAAATCCGTAGTTCTCGACATCGTGGGCTTCCGGTGGTATAAGGGAACGTGAATTGTCCAAATCGAATCCGCGCTACTCTTAAAAGCAGCGCTGTTTTTTTTGCGTCCATCTTTGTTTCGTCACAATTGGCTTCCGCCGCACCCGTGTCCGCCAATACGGCCGCCACGACCGTCCAAGGCTGGTTGCGTCAGGACCGCCGTCCCCTCGGCCGCCAATTATCCACCAGGATCAAGCGCACCCAAACGGTCAGGAATGCCGTGGGGGAAAGTCTTTATTATGTGGTGCATCTTGACCCCTCGGGTTTTGTCGTTTTGGCCGCCGACGATCTGGTCGAGCCGATTATTGCTTTTTCCTCTTCGGAAGACTTTGACCCCGCTTCCAAAGGCCCATTGGCGGCCTTGGTCAATCGCGATATGCCGCGGCGCATGGCGCGAGCGCGGGCCGGCGGCCACTCGGCCACCCGCCATAAGTGGAACGCCTTCCTGGCAGGCTCTCCCAATCCGCCGCCGGATTCGGAGGAGAACAGCAACATTGTTGTTGTCTCGCAAGTCTGGGTCGCGCCGTTCGTCCAGACCCTCTGGAATCAAAGCGCGGACATCAGCGGGAATGACGCCTGTTACAACTACTATACTCCGCCCAATGCAGCGGGCAATGTGAACAATGACCCTTGCGGCTGCGTCGCGACCGCGCTGGCCGAAGAGATGTATTATTTTCAATATCCCAACGCCAGCGTCGGCACTCCTGTTTTCACCATCACAAACAACGGCGTTCCGCAAACAACGCAATTGCTCGGGGGCAATGGCGCCGGCGGCATTTACCAGTGGAGCAACATGCCACTGTTGCCCAACAACCCTACTACCACCCAGGCCATCGCCATCGGCGCTTTGACCCACGATGCGGGAGCGGCCGTCAACATGGACTATGCGCCGGCGGGTTCTTCGGCTTACACTTTTCTGGCCCAGCGAGCTCTCACCAACGTCTTCAAGTTTGCCAATGCGGCTTATTACGAAAACGACAATAACGGCCTCAGCGGCACAAACCTGGTGGCCATGCTCAATCCGAACCTCGATGCCCGCTTGCCCGTTATTCTTGGCATTGAGCCGGCAGGCGGACACTGTCTCTTGTGCGATGGCTACGGCTACAGTTCATCGACTCTATTCCACCATTTGAACACAGGGTGGGGTGGCAACGATGATATTTGGTATGCGCTGCCCGAGATCGACACGCCCGACAACGGCGAGTTTACCAGCGTGGTGGCGTGTATCTACAACATCTATACCAATGGCAGCGGCCAAATCATTAGCGGACGCGTGACTGATCCGACCGGCTCGCCGGTGGCGGGCGCAAGCATCACAGCCGCGCGCATCGGGGGCGGCGGGTATTCGGCCACGACGGACACCAATGCAATTTACGCCCTCACGGGCCTCCCGGCGGCGGCGACCTATACGCTGACAGTGACAAATGCTGGCGGATCAACCGCCACTGGAAATTTTGTCACCGGCACTTCCGTTTATAATCAGCTTCCCAGCGGAAACGTCTGGGGGGCTAATTTCATCTTGACGCCGCCGTTGCTCGTCTCTCCTGGATCGGGCTTTAGCTCGATTGGCCCGGTCAGCGGGCCTTTCACTGTCTCGTCTCAATTCTATAGTCTCACCAACGCGTCCGCTTCTCCGATCAACTGGAAACTCTCCGGCTTGCCGGCCTGGTTGAGCGTGACGTCCACCAGCGGCACTGTGCCTGGAGGAACTGTGGCTGGCTTGACGATCTCTCTGAATACGGCCGCCACCAGTCTCGGCGCCGGCATTTATTCCTCCACGATTTGGCTCACCAATCTCAATAATGCTCTCGCGCAGTCCTTCACTTTTTCTCTCTCGCTTGAAACGGCGGATTATCCGATCGCGGTATCCGGGTTCAATCTCGATGTCGTCGTCGAGAACAACGCTGTGGGCGGCAACACTTACAACTATGCCGACGGGTTTGACCCGATTTATCCTTTCCTGGATCCTTCGAGCCCGGTTTGCTTTTACGAAGCAGGGCTTGTGGCCAGCGATATTATTGACGGCGCGGCGGCGGTTCGGGGTCTGCCCCAAAATGGCCTTTTTACCAACGAGTTTGATCACGCGACGATTTTCCAATTTGCTCCCTATAACAACAGCAATGTGCTTTACCTGACCTCGACCGCTGCGTCCGCCTCCCTGGCGTTCAACTCGCCGATGGCCTGCAAATCATTGAGCGTCCTGGCTGGCTCGGCCGAAGGCGGGGGCAACGGCACACTGGTCATTCATTTCACCGACGGCACCGCGAGTTCCGCGCTTGCTTTCAGCGCGCCCAATTATTTGACCACGAATAGTCCGGGCGCCGGCGCGGCCATTACCAATTTCGGCCTGATGGAGGCAGGGGGGCCTTATAACGAGTATTACTCGCTTGATCCGGACCCCGATTTCCCGATTTTTCCGACTCTCTACCAAACCTCTCTCAATCTCAAAGCTTTGGGCTTGAATATGAAGCCGATAAGCTCCGTCACTTTTACCATGGCAGGCCCTTCGAACCCGGCCATGGTCACGGGCGTCTTTGCGCTCAGCGGCACCGAAACGCTTGTCACCAACACCCCCGTTTCCTTTCTAATCAATGCAGGCGCCCTGAGCTTTTCCGGCGGCAGATTCACGTTGCAGTTGACAAACCCGGGCGGCCAGGGACCGGTGGTGATTGCCGCCTCCACCAACCTCCTGCAATGGACTCCCATTTACACCAACCCGTCCGGCTCCGGCACATTCTCTTTCACGGATTCCAACTCCGCTCTTTTCCCGTACCGTTATTATCGTGCGACCACTCCTTGACCATGGCCCGCAGGCCAGCGCCCCTCTCAACCCATTAGGGCGCAACGCTGCCATGGGGGAAACCCCCCATAGCGCTGCCATATTTTCTCCTGTAAAGTTGCGATGTGAAATCTGAAGACTCTTCAGGGCGTCATCGTTCACGGGGCGAAGATCTTAATTTAACCGAGGACGGTAATGGGCGCGAGGCCGAAAGGCGCGGACGGACGATGCATGTCCCCGGCCATGACTTCTTTTACTTTTCACTTCCAAAACAAGGAGGCAACCATGCCGGCTGAAATCTCAAACCACAAAAGCATCCTCTTAGTCGAGGACGACCCTCGCGATGCGGAGTTGACCTTGTCCGCCTTGGAGGAGGACCATCTGGCCAGCAAAGTCGCGCTGGTGAGCAACGGCGCGGAGGCGCTGGACTATCTTTATCGCCGCGGAACATTCAAAGCGCGCACGGGCGGCCCTCCCATCCTCGTCATGCTCGATCTCAAAATGCCTTTGGTCAACGGACTGGAAGTGTTGCAGGTCATGAAAGGGGACGGCCAGTTGAGGACCATTCCTGTGGTGGTGCTGACCTCCTCGCGCGAACCGGTGGACTTGTCCGCCTGTTACCAACACGGAGCCAATGCCTATGTGGTGCAACCTTTGGATTTCAGCGAATTTATGACAGCGATCAAGCAACTTGGCGTTTTTTGGACGGCCGTCAATGAGCCGCCGCCAATCCGTTGCCGGGAACACAGTGAAGGCCATTGGGGCAATCCAATGATGGGGGGAAAAGAAAGGGTTGAAAATGAAATCGCCGCTGCGCATTCTGCACTTAGAGGATGATCCCCAGGATGCCGTCCTCATTCAATCCACCTTGGAAGGCGAGGGCATTGCCTGCGAGACCCTTTGCGTGCAAAGCCGCGAGGATTTTGTGGCAGCGCTCGAACAGGGCGGCATTGACTTAATCCTTTCGGATTTCTCGCTGCCCTCCTTTGATGGGTTGTCCGCCGCGCAGATCGTGCGCGCCCAATGGCCGGCCATCCCTTTGATTCTCGTCTCCGGGACGCTGGGCGAAGAGCTGGCCATTGATTCACTCAAGAGCGGCGCGACGGATTATGTGCTTAAGGAGCGTCTCTCGCGCCTGGCCCCGGCGGTGCGACGAGCCATGAAGGAGGTCGAAGACCGGATGGCCAGCGAACGAACCAGTGAGGAACTGCGGGAAACCGGGGAACGATTAAAGATTGTCTTCAGCGAATCGCCCTTGGGAATCGCCCTGGTCGGAATGGATGGGCGCCCAGTCCTGAGCAATGCGGCTTTGCAAAAAATGCTGGGCTATAACGGCCAGGAGTTAAGCCAAATGCATTTCTCCGACTTCACCCACCCGGATGATTGCGCCAAAGATTTGGACTGCTACCAGCAACTCATCCGCGGCGAGCGAAAAAATTACCAAATGGAAAAACGCTATATTCGCAAAGATGGCGATGTCGTTTGGGCGCGCCTTTCGGTGAGCATGGCCCACGACGTTGCGGGGCAAGCTGTCTTCGCCATTGGGATGGTCGAAGATATCACCCACCATCGGAATCTGGAGACGCAATTCATCGAGGCGCAAAAAATGGAGGTCATCGGCCAGTTGGCCGGCGGGGTGGCCCATGATTTCAATAACATTCTTGGCGTCATTATGGGTTACAGCGATTTGCTTATGGCCGACTTGGGCGGGGTTGGCCGGTTGCGAAGTTATGCCGAGGAGATACGCCATGCATCGGAGCGCGCCGCCGGGCTGACGCGGCAACTGCTCGTCTTCAGCCGTAAACAAGCGGTGCAACTCGTTGTGCTCGATCTTAATGACGTGGTCACAGACGTCGAGAAAATGCTGCGCCGGCTCGTCGATGAAAATATCGAAATGACGATCGTTCTCGGCGAACAAATCGGCCCGGTCATGGCCGATTCCGGCTACGTCGGGCAAGTGCTGATGAATCTGGTCGTCAATGCGCGGGATGCCATGCCAAACGGTGGCCATCTCACGATCCACACCGGAAATGTCACCGTGGGTCAAAAGGAAACCGACGCCATTCCCGGCGATTACGTGATGCTTAGTGTGACCGACACTGGAACCGGGATGAGTGACCAGGTTAAAGCGCATCTCTTTGAGGCATTTTTCACGACCAAGCCCAAGAACAAAGGCACCGGTTTGGGGCTGGCAACTTGCCAGACCATCGTCCAACAATCCGGCGGCCATATTCGCGTTCACAGCGAGATTGCCAAAGGCACGACCTTCAAGGTTTATTTTCCCCGCGCCGCCCCATCCCCGAATGTCGCGGCTCGACCCATCCAGAGCGGGCCCTTGCCTCGTGGGACGGAAACTCTCCTAGTGGTGGAGGACGACCCGTCGGTGCGGCATCTGGCTCGAGGCGTCTTGGAAGCTCAAGGGTATCAAGTGCTCTCCTCCCCCAATGGCCAGGACGCGTTGCACGTCGCCAGCGATCATAAAGGAGCGCCGATTGGTCTGGTCGTGACGGACGTTATAATGCCGGTCATGGGCGGCAAGGTGATGGCCGAATGGCTCAAGGCGACTTATCCCGCCGTGAAAATCTTATTTACCTCGGGGTACATGGATGAGGCCATCGCCAAGGACGGCCTGCTGGGGCGGGGGGTTGCCTTTCTCGCCAAGCCTTACACCATGAGTACCCTTGCTCGCAAAGTGCGGGAGATGTTGGACGAAAAATGAGCAGGTGGGTGATCCGGGCCAAACGTAGCAATCCAGCTGCCCCATGAAAATAAAAACCAGGATTCTTTGGACGTTTGGCAGCATGTCCCTGCTCATGGCTGCAGCCGGGGCGCTGGCGGTTAACCGGCAACATGTGGCCGCCAGGGTTGGGGCGATTAAAGAAGCCGAGAATGTTGCCCGCACCCTTGCCGTCCTCCTCTCGGACTCCAACGGCTTCGCCGCCTCGGCCCAGACAGCGATCAGCAAGTTGCATCAGGCGCAGAACCGGGATGTGGTCCTGGTCGATACCAACCAGTTGATCCTGGCCGACGCCGTTCCAGCCGGCGCCGGCAAAATATATAGGGACGACCCGAACCACGAAATTGCCGCCACTCTGGCAGACGCCCAGGCGCGCACCTTTGTTCAACGCAACGCCGGCTCTTCTCTTCCCATCCAACAAATTGTTGTGCCAGTTCAGAATCCAGCCGGCCATGTCGTTGGGGCGGTAATTCTGGAATATACCCCGCTCTATGATGAGTTAATGCGTTCGACCAGATCAATTATGCGCGAGATAGTCGTAACGGGATTAGGCGGCATCGCCATCGTTTTGTTGAGTGCGTTTTATATGGGACGCTCGATTGCCCGTCCCCTTCATCATTTAACGCTCGTGGCGGCGCGCTTTGCCTCCGGCCAGACGGATCTCCCCCTGCCGGCAGGGCGCAAGGATGAGATCGGCGAATTAGCCCATGCTTTTCAGAACATGGTGCAAAAGCGCAGGCATGCCGAGGAGGAATTGCGGCAGGCGCGGGACCAGTTCGAAAGTCGTGTCATTGAACGCACCGCTGAACTGGCCAAAGCCAATCAAGCGTTGCTGGTCGAAAATGCCGAGCGCAAACGAGGAGAGCGGCAATTAAGTGTCGAGTACGCCCTCAGCCGCATTCTGGCCCAGTCCGGCACGCTCGAACAAGCCACCCCCAAGATTATCCAGGTAGTTTGCGAAACTTTGGGCTGGGATGCGGGCGAACTCTGGCTCATCGACCATCGGGCCGGTCTCCTGCGTTGCGCCGAAATCTGGAGTGTGCCTGATCTGGAGCTGGATGAATTCAAAACGCGCACGAGAGAGATGACTCTCCCTCGCGGCATCGGCTTGCCCGGGCGTGTCTGGGCCAGCGGTCGGCCCACTTGGTTGCCGGATGTCACCCAAGAGGGCAATTTTCCCCGCGTGTCGATTATTGGCAAAACACCATTGCGCAGCGCGTTTGCTTTTCCGGTTTTAATTGGAAGCGGGGTCGGCGGCGTTTTCGGCTTTTTCAGCCGCAAGCTTTGCGTCTCGGATGAAGGACTGCAGCGCACCTTCATCAATCTCGGCGGCCAGTTGGGCCAGTTTTTTGAGCGCAAGCGAGTGGAAGGACACCTCTTTCAGTCACAAAAAATGGAAACAGTCGGCAAATTGGCGGGCGGCATCGCGCACGAATTCAATAGCATTATGACCGCCATCATTGGCCAAAGTGAATTGCTCCTCAACGATCTTTCTCCTGAAAATCCTTTGTGCGAAAACGTGACCGAAATCCGCAAAGCCGCCGATCGGGCCGCGACCTTGACCCGCCAGCTTTTGGCCTTCGGCCGCAAACAAATTCTCCAACCCGAAATTCTGGATCTAAATGTCGTCCTGGCCGGCATGGAAAGCATGCTGCTCCATTTGATGGGAAAAAGCATGGACGTGCGCATCATTTTTGCCGTCGGTCTCAAAGCAGTCCGGGCGGATGCCAGTCAAATCGAGCAAGTGGTGGTGAATATTGTCATGAACGCCTCAGATGCGATGCCGAACGGCGGCAAACTGATTCTTGAAACCGCCAATGTCTCCCTGGGCGCGGAGTATGTCAGTCACTTCCCCGAACTGAAGGCGGGAGAGTATGTCATGCTGGCCATTACCGACACCGGCGCCGGGATGAGTGATGAAGTCAAAGCACGCATCTTCGAACCCTTTTTCACGACCAAGGCGGTCGGCCAGGGCACAGGATTGGGGTTGGCGACTTGTCACGGCATTGTTCAACAGAGCGGAGGGCACATCGCCGTCTATAGCGAATCGGGCCGGGGCGCCACCTTTAAGATTTACCTGCCCCAGGTCGAACAGAAGGTTAAAGTTTCCGTTCCGCCCCGGCCTTCCGTGGTGTTGCCTCACGGAACCGAAACCATCCTTCTGGTCGAAGATGATCCCGCCCTGCGCACCATGGCCGCCACTCTGTTAGCAGCCTGTTGAAATAATCGTCTTTTTTTATAAAATAGTATTGTCTTATTATTAGTATTGGCTAACATTGGGCGTGTTCAAACCACAAACATTGCCGCAGGAGGAGTTTTTCGTTCCCACCAGTCAGTTGGTGCAGCCGGCG
>DASRLE010000310.1:0-3670 GCA_035648615.1 Saccharimonadales bacterium (SeqCode)
TGTGGCGGACCTGACGGCCAAGAGCCAGAGTTTGCAATCAGCCATCAACGACCGGGACAAATTGAAAAAGGACGCCGACCAAATGGAACTATTGGCCGGCAACCGCTTTTATTGGATCAAGCTGTTGACCGATTTGCGCTCCGTCTTGATGCGGGCCGAAGCCACCACCAAGGCCAGCCTCACCAATCCCGAGAACAACGGCACGAATACCGACGCGGGCGTATGGGTGGAGACGTTTTCTCCAGTTCTGCCTAACGGAAGCCCCTTTGCCGCAGCGGGAGAGTCGGCGGGTGGAGGCGGTGGATTTAGCAGTCCGGGCCGCTACCCATACGGCGGCCGATATGGGATGGGCGATAGATATGGATATGGGCGGCGCGGCATGAGGGAACCAGCGGGTCCCAGCGCAATGCCGACAGCCCCGATGGTTGTGACAGGCGCCAATGACATCAGCGCCTTGACCCTGATGTGCCGCGGAGTCAATCGCGAGGCCCTTTCGCCCAACGCTAATTCCGACCTCGCCTATGCCGTCCTCCAGAATTTGACGAATAGCGCATATTTTGCGGACAAGAGCGCCGCCGGCGAGAAAAGCACCTTAGGCGATATGAAGAAAGACGAGAACACCAACACTTTCACCTTCACCCTGACCGTGCAACTCAAGCACCCCTTCAAACTCTAGTATGGTCTGGATCAAACGAAATTTAATCTTCGTCATAATCATGGCGGTCGGCTTGCTGTTGACCGGGTTTTGCGGCTATCTCCTCTACAGTTCGCTCAACGCCAATTCCGGGGTGGGAGACGAGTATAAGTCCACTCTCAGCAGCTTGACAGAGCTGCAGAATAAAAGTCCTTATCCCGCCAAGGAAAATATCGAGGCCGCCAAGGCAGACCAAATCCGGGTGCGGGATTTTCTCAACGACTTCCGCCGGCGGTTTGCCCCTTTTACCCCGCCGCCCTACGAGGACCAGAAAGGGTTTAAAACGTACCTCGAAGACAGCCTTTACCGTTTTCACGCCGGGGCCACCAACGCCGGGGTGCTGCTGCCGGACAGTTATTTTTTCTCTTTTTCCAGCCTCATGGGAAAATTGACCTATTCGCCCGAATGCATCGGGCCCTGGATGCAGCAACTGGAGGAAATCAGCGCCATTCTGGATATCCTTTACCGGGCCAAAATCAATTACCTGGATACTTTGCAACGTGTGCCGGTGTGCTCGGATGACGGCAGCGGCCAGGATTATTTATCCGCCGCGTCGGTCACGAACCAATGGGGAGTAGTGACCCCTTACAAAATGGCGTTCCGTTGTTTTAGCGGTGATCTGGCCGCCGTATTGGAGGGGTTCGCCCGCTCGAGCAACTGTTTCATTGTCAAAGATATTGACGTGTTGCCCTCCAAGGCCCAATTGCCGGTGATTATCGCGCCGCCGTCGCAGCAGGTGCAAGCAGCGCCCATGTACGTGCCCCGCCCTCAAAACCCGTACGAGAATATGAACCGCGGCGAGCGCTACGGCATGAGGGGCTTTATGCCTCGCCCGATGCCGCGGCCGGCCCCGATGCCGATGCAAATAGCCGTGCCGGCTGCGCCCTCCGCCCCGGAGACCATCCTTTCGGAAAACCCTCTTTACGTCACCCTTTCGGTGGACGTGGTAAAACTTAACGCGTCGGAGCATCATTAATGGAGTTCCTCAAGAAACATTACGAAAAGATTGTCCTCTGCGTCGTTTTAGCCGGATTGGCCACCGCCGTCGTCTGGATGGGAACGGTTCTTAACGAAGTGCAGACGGAATTAACTCAGCCGGTCAGTGAAACGCCGGCCCATCCCAAGGCGCTGGTCCCGCTGGACCTGGCTGCGGACATGAACGCTTTGGCCGCCGTCACCAACCCGCCGCCCGTTGTCCTGTCTGGCGATCACAATCTGTTCAATCCCGTCACTTGGAAAAGAAAATCCAACGGCAACTTGCTCAAAATTCTCAAGACCGGGCCGGATGCTCTGGCAATTACGAACATCACCCCGCTCTATACGGTGATCGCGTATGACCACCCCAGCGGCAATGGAGCGGTTTACATCCTGAGCCTTCAGCAGCACTCGGGAAAAAGATTTACGGAATTCGCCAAGAAGAATGAAAAGACAAAATCCGGCCTTTACATCATCCGCGGCATTAAAGGTGCTCCCGAAGACCCAACCGATTTGCAGCTCGAAATTCCTGAAACGCAGGAGACGGTATGGGTCAACACCAACACGCCCTACAAGAGGGTGGACGGTTATACAGTCGATATGAAATACGAGCCTCAATCGCTGACCCTGCTCAAAAAGCGTGTCAACGATACGATTGCCCTCGATAACGAAGAATATAAAATTGTTGAAATCACCAACAACCTTGCTAGAGTGGAGTCAAATAAAACAAAAGTGACCACAATTTACTGGAACGGGAACCCTTGATAGGAGCATAGTCTTTATAAAGCGATAACACACCATGAGATCCGCCGCCAAAAACACCCTTCGACTGGCCTTTTTCCTTGCCGCTTCTGTCCCCTGGTCCTTGCTGGCCCAGCAGGCCGCCACCCAGGACTCCGTGCAAATTGCCGAGGAGGAAGCAGTCCGCCGCCAGGAAAAAACCATCCAACTGCATATTACTCTCGAGCAGGCTCAGGCCGCCCAAAAGAGAAATCAACTCGTCGATGCGGCCAAGCTGTACCAACAGGCCGTCGCCGACATCCCGGATGTCCAAGTGGGCAACCCCGCCGTGGATTTGGATAAACGGCAGGCCGTCGCCGGCTTGGATGTCGTTCGGGAAAAATTGGCCCGCCAGGCCATAGCCGGCGGGGATATGGCAGTCGCCTCCGCGCAGGTCGAGGCCGCCCTCAAAGTGGACCCCAACAACGAATCCCTCATTCGTTTGCGCGAGGAGATTGACAAACGAATTGTTGACCAGCGCGGCAGTGTCCCCAGCCCGGATTTGATCAAGACCATCCCCGTCTTCCAAAAGGAAAAAGTCGATATTGGCACCAAGCTGCAAAATGCCAAATTGCTCTACGAAATGGGAAGGTACGACGATGCCGAAATCACCCTTAAGCAAGTCATCAAACTGGATCCGTCCAACAAAACTGCCGCCTACTATATGGACCTGGTCCAAGAAGCCCGCTTCGCCGCCAATGCCCGGGCGCGCGACGCTTCCTCCAAGGCCTCTCTCGACGCGGTCGAGCACGCCTGGATCCTGCCCAACAAGCAGGAAGGCCTGCCTATTCCTAATCCCATGGCGATGACCAACCTGGTTTACACCAGCGAAGGACGCCAGGCCATTCTTTCCAAGCTGGAGCGCATTCGCCTCAATGAAGTCAGCTATGATTTGCCGTTGACCGAAGTGCTCAACCGGCTGCGGACGGAATCCCAAAAGCGCGACCCGGACGGCGTTGGAATCAATTTCATGATCAATCCCCATGCCGACGCATCGGCCGGGGCCATCTCCCCGACGGATACGACCGGAGCGGCTGCGCAAGGGGCGGTGGCCATTGCCGCGCCGGCCCCAAGTGTGGACATGACCCAAGTTACCATTAAGATTTCTCCGCCGTTGAGCAACCTTCGCCTAGCCGACGTGCTCGACGCCATAACCAAAGTGGCTGATCAACCCATTAAATATACGATCGAGGATTACGCGGTCGTCTTTTCGCCCAAACC
>DASRLE010000311.1:0-4747 GCA_035648615.1 Saccharimonadales bacterium (SeqCode)
CGATTGTTGGCGCGAGGTGAAAGACGGCGGAGTGTGGGTCGTACCCGTCTTTGGCCTTGAGGCTAACACGGGACGCTGGACTAATACCTACGCCCAGCGCGCCACCACCGGCTTTTCCAATCCTGACAACAAACAAAACCACATTGCGCGCTGGCTGCTGGCCATGCACGATGTCACCCGGAAACCGGTCTATCGCGAGCGGGCGGAGAAATGGTTCCGGCTGATGAAATCGCGCCTAAAAACAAGGGATGATGGAAAATATTTTGTCTGGAACTACTGGGAGCCAGCCGGCCCCTGGGATTACAATCCCGACGGCTCGACCCGGCACTGGGTCGGCGTGCATCCCAACGGCGGCTACTACGCAATTGACGTGGAAGGCATGGTGGCGGCCTACGAACACGGAATGGTTTTCACCCGGGACGATCTCCAGCGTTTTATCGCCACCAATCGCGACTTTATGTGGAATCAGCAACTTCCAAACGCAAAGTTCCGCAGCATTGATGGCGGCAAACCGGACGCCCGCTGGAAAGATTCGCCCGGAGTGCTCTGGACCGCCCTGGTTCCATACGATGAAACACTAAGAAAAATTTTCGTGCAAAATCACAACCCCGCCAGTTGGGGCGGCTTGGCGGCGACGCCTTGGTTTTTCGCGCGCGAATCAGCCGGAGTTGTTCAATAACCAATGGGAATACTTCGCGTCTATCTGGCCCTCTGTGTCATTGCCGACCACGCCGGCTCTGTCTTGCCGTGGCAGATGCACGATGGCAGGCAAGCCGTGCAAATTTTTTACATCATTTCCGGATTCTACATGGCGATGATCCTTTCTACTCGCTACGCCAAACCCCGGGACTTCTATTTAAGCCGGTTTCTGCGTATTTTTCCGCCCTATTGGATTGTTCTGCTGGCAACTATTATAGTGAGTGTCGCCGGCGGACTTTTTTTCAATCGGTGGTTGTTACTGCGGGCCTATATCAGCTATCCCCTTGATCACAATGGAGCAGCCGGAGTGGTGATCACCGCCCTGTCCAATTTTACCTTGATCGGCCAAGACTGGATTATGTTTTTGCAGCACGATGCCGGTCAATCGCTTCACTTTACGGCAAACTTCTGGAACGATCCCAGCCCTCTTTGGCACTATCTATTGGCCCCCCAATGTTGGTCCATCGGAGTCGAGCTGACCTTTTATGCGCTGGCCCCCTTCTTGAACCGCCTGCGCACCCGTTGGCTGGTTTGTATTGCCGTGGGCGGGTTCGGAGCGCGGCTGATGGCTTACCGCTATCTAGGACTGACTCACGATCCGTGGAGCTACCGGTTTTTCCCTTTTGAGATCAGTTTGTTTCTATTCGGAATGCTGGGCTATCGACTCTATCTACGCACCGTTCCAAACCATCCGCCACAAGAATGGCGCTGCGTTTCCAGATTGTCATACCTAATCGGGGCGGCCGTCCTGTTGCTTCTTCTGTATATCCATATTCGGGTGACAGGCTATTTTGCTCATCTCATTGGCCCCGGGCTGGCCGGCTTAATTTCCTATCCCTTTTTGATCGTAGGAATTCCAGCGCTGTTTTTTGTGTTCGGCCATCATAAATTCGACCGGCTGATTGGCGAGTTGTCTTATCCGATCTATCTTCTCCACTATGTTGTGATAGTCGTCGTGGCCACTTTGCTCGCTTCTTTTGGGATGGGGAAAGGACTAGGTGTAATAAGCGCCCTTGTTTCCCTTGGTCTAGCTGCGTTGTTTTATCGCGTATTTATTGCGCGCCTTGACAGAAAACGGCACGTCCTCACCGTCACAAATCCGGACTTGCGCGATGCGGCCAACGCCACTCAGGCGTAGGTTCCAAGGAAGTCATGGACGCAAGTGACGGCAAACGCTCCGTCCCCGACCGCGAAGGCCACTCGCTTGGTGGTGCGGGAGCGGCAGTCGCCCGCCGCGAAGACGCCTGGGCAGCATGTTTCGAGCGCGCGCGGTGAACGGTCGGTCAGCGACCACGCCTTGCTGGCGCCCGCTTCAGCCCCCGTCAGGATGAATCCTTTGTCATCCTTGCGAATGCTCTCTCCCACGAAACCCGTGCAGGGCGTCGCGCCAATGAAAATGAAAATGCCGCCGCTCTCTTCCACGCTTATTTTGCCGTTGGCAGTATGTGCCAAATGGACCTTTTCCAGCGAGGCCGTTCCTTCGATGGCACACAACTCACAATGTAACAAGATGTGGATGCGCGGATTTGCCCGCACTCTCTCGGCCAGATAGCTGGACATGCTCTTATTCAAATCACCGCCGCGCACTACCAGGAAAACGTGGTCGGTGAAATGGGAAAGGTACATCGCCGCTTGTCCCGCGGAATTCCCCGCCCCGATCACATGCACCGGCCGATGCTGGCAAAGGGTCGCTTCGACTTGGGTCGCGGAATAGAAAACGCCTGCTCCATGCAACTCGCGCAACCCTTTGACACTAAGACTGCGGTAGGCGACCCCTGTTGCGATGATGATGGTCTTGGCGCGGACAATGGCGCCGTCTTCCGCCACGACCTCATGGAAGCCGTCCTTACGGCAGCGCAGTTCGGTCACTTGGACGGGAGAAGAGAAAGTCGCGCCAAATTTCAACGCCTGCACATACATGCGCAGCCCCAACTCGCGGCCCGAAAGCCCAGCCGGAAATCCCGGGTAATTTTCGATCCGCGAACTGGAACCAGCCTGTCCCCCTGGCCCAATCAAATCAAGCACCACCGTTCGCAATCCCTCAGACGCGGCGTACACGGCAGCGCCCAGCCCCGCCGGGCCGCTGCCGATGATCACGGTATCGAACATCTCGTCGGGAATACGCCGCTGCAATCCAAGGCGCGCCGCTATCTCAGGAATCGTGGGATTCTGGAGCAAAATGTCGCGGCCCCAAACGACCGCAGGCCACCGCAGCGGTTCTTTGCCCAACGCCGCCACCGCCGCCTTGTTGCCAGCTTCTGTGATGTCCATCCAATGGTGCGGCACGCCGTTTCGGTAAAGGAATTCGCGCAGACGCAGCGCGGCGGGGTCGGCATGGGTGCCATAGACGCGCAGCCCCTCAAAGCCCGAGGCCTCCAGCAACTCCCTTCGACGAAGAAACGCCGCAATCCATTTCTCGCCGAGACAAGCTTCTCGCACCAGGAGCGTTCGCGTTTGCGCGATGGTCAAACGAATAACCTCGGTGCGCTGCGCTGCGCGGCACGCCGCCACCGCTGGCCGCCCCGCGAACCCATTGATGTCGCCAATAATCGCGCCCGGACCATACGTGACGAGAAGCCGCTCCTCGTCGCCCGAGGTATCGACCACATCCAGCGCGCCGCTGACCACCACAAAGGAATCCAACGGCGCCTGTCCTGCCTCAAAAAGGCTGCGGCCCTCTTCGCAAATCTCCATTTTCCCGCACTCGCCCGCCGCCGCCATTTCCTCCGAATCCAACGTCGGAAACGCCGTCGCCTCACGCTGCATATCCGCGACACTAAGGAGAGGTTTTTTCATGGCGCACCCACTACACCACGTCAGCGCGAACACCGTCAATCTTCTTTAGCCTTCAGCCTTCAGCCTTTGCTTTCCTACATCCCCAAATCGCCCTCGCCGTGCAAGCGCACTTCAGCCAAGTCGATGTCTCGTTGAATCCGGCGCAAAACATTGTCGTTGATAACGCGTTCGTTGCGCAGATGAAGGATCATGCGTCGTTCCTCGCCCAGGCCTTCCTTCAATAGTTCGTCATACTCTGGGGTGAAGAGACTGAGTTTTGTTTCGGCTTTTCCTTCTTCGTGCGCCGTCAATTGGTGGATTCGGTCTTCATATTCACTCCGCACCCGCAAGATGGCTCCTTTATCCAACGCCCGCGATTTTTCGATCTCCGTAATGCGGCTCAAAGCTGCCTGGTTGGCCTGCAGGCGGGCCTGTCGTTCCTCTTCATCGAGTGACCGGTCATCGGCGATCCTCAGCCGGCGAATGAGCGGCGAAAGACTCAGCCCCTGTAAAACCAAAGTCCCCAGGATCACACTAAAGGTCAGGAACACGATTAACCCGCGCTCGGGAAAAGGAGTTCCCTTATGCGTCACAAAGGGAAGCGCCAAAGCGGCGGCCAAAGAATCCACCCCGCGCATCCCCGCCCACGACATCAGCGCCAGATGCCGCCAAGGCAGAGCAGGGGCCGGGTTGCGGAAGGCGCGGCTCGTCATCCGTCGTATATACGTGGCGGCAAAGAACCACAGGATACGCACCACGACAATCAAAACCATCACCAGCACCGCCAGCCAAACCGCTTCTGAAAGAGTGCGCCCCGAAAGGTTGTGGACCACTTCCGGCAACTGCAATCCAATAAGAATAAAGATAAGGCCATTGAGGATGAATCCCACCATGCCCCAAACTGAATGCGCCACCAGCCGCATCCGAGACGTCAATACTTCCGGCGAGCGCCAGCCCATATAAAGCCCCGTCACCACCACGGCCAGCACGCCGGAAACATGAACCGACTCCGCCGCCAGATAAGCCACATACGGCGTCAAAAGTGAAAGCGTCGTTTGCACCGGCGGATCATCCAGCCTCCGTTGCACCGAAGCTGCCACCAGTCCCACCGCCAATCCGACAATGATTCCTCCAATCACCACCACCACAAACATTGTCCCCGCCTCGGCCAGCGAAAACGCGCCCGTCACCGCTGCCGCCACTGCGAACCGATAAGTCGTAAACGACGTTGCGTCATTCACCAAACTCTCGCCGTCCAGGATGGCAATGATCC
>DASRLE010000312.1:0-13123 GCA_035648615.1 Saccharimonadales bacterium (SeqCode)
GGGAAGGAGTGGCGTGGCGGCGGTCGGCCCAGCGGAGAATTTTTTCCAGGTCTTCGAGGTTATTGTGGCCGAAGACGCGCACTTTGGCCCCGCAGAGGCGGGCGGCGTCCACGATGCTGGCATGGACCAGTTTGTCGAGGACGATGACGTCGTTTGTGTCAAGAAGAGCGCCAATCGTCCCGGTGGCGGCGGTATAGCCGGACGAAAAAGCGAGCGCCGCCTGCGTGCCTTTGAAGGCGGCGAGGGCCTCGTCCAATTCGTGATGGGGGGCGAGCGAACCGCAAAGCAGGCGCGACGAACCCGAGCCGGCGCCGAATTTCTGGACGGCTGCCACGGCGGCGTCTTTGAGGACGGGATCGTTGGCCAGACCGAGGTAGTCGTTCGAGGAAAAATTGAGGAACCGCCGGCCGCCGATTTCGATATGGGGCGATTGAGGGGAATCGACGCGGCGCAATTCGCGGTAAAGGGCTTGCTGGCGCAGGTCGCTCAACCGGGAGATGAGTTCTTCGTTGAACGCGTTCATGACCTGAGATGAACATAAGGAGGGAAAGTTTGCCAGCGTTCAATTTGAAATTTTAGAATGAGGAAGGCTTGTCATCAGAAGACCAGCGGCTATGATCGCGGCGTGAAGAAGAATTATCTTTGGCCATCCTTGCTCATCGTGGTCTTTGCCTTGAGCCGCTGGCCGGGGTTGATGCCGCCCAATTTCAGCGCGACCTACGCCATCGTGTTTTGCGCCGGGCTTTATTTGTCCGGGCAATTGGGCTGGATTATTCCGCTGGCGGTGCTGCTGGGCAGCGATTTGTTGCTCAGCCTGTTGTTCTACGCGCACGGGGATTTTTCGCTGAGGAACTTTTTGATTGGACAGATCCCCAATTATTTGGCCTACGCGGGGCTGTTCGGTTTAGGGCGAGGGTTTGGCGCGAAAAGATCGTGGTGGATGTTGCTGGGCGGGGGTGTGCTCGGAGCGCTGTTGTTCTACATCGTGACCAATACCGCAGCCTGGCTGACCTTGGCGCCGTATCAGAAAACCCTGGCGGGATGGTTGCAAGCGATCACCACCGGTCTTCCCGGGTACCCGCCCACATGGGAATTTTTTCGCAATACTCTCCTGAGCGGCGGGCTGTTCACCGGATTATTTGTCGCGGCGATGAAGATCCCCGAAGCGCCCAAAACCGCCGCAGAAAAGGACGAGGAAACCAATAACGAGCCCGAAGGCGGGCCCGTCGAAGCGGAGTCTTAACGGGCCGAAGCTGTCGCAGGGCGGGACAGCGATGTTCTTTTTTGAGACCCCGGCGAGGGGTGCGCACCGGGGTGTAAGCCAAAACCTCAGCGCGGTCTGCGAGTTGCTACTTGCATTCCATTAGTCCAAAGGATTATAAGAGAGCGGTTTCAAGCCATGCCATTGTTTATTTTAAAGCCTCGGAAGCTGTCTGCGCGCGGCGCAAGCGCTGTGCGGATGGATTTTCCGTTGCCTTAATACTATGCCGATACGAATCAACTTGATGGCCGAAGCGCAAGCCGCCGCTGATTTGCGGCGGAAAGATCCGGTCAAGCGCGCCATCTGGATTGCCAGCTTTGTGGTTTGTGTGATTCTTCTCTGGATTGCCAACCTGCAAATCAACATTTTTTTTGATCGCGGCCATTACAACAATCTTGACAGCGAGTGGAATGCCAGGCTGGTCAAGTACGGCTCGGTGACCAATGAACACATCAAGACCGTCGCGATAGACCGGAAGTTGCAACAATTGGACCGGTTGTCCACCAATCGTTTTCTCTGGGCGCCGGTCCTCAATGCCCTTCAACGATCCATGGTGGATCAGGTTCAAGTGACCCACCTCAAGGGAGACCAAACCTATATCAAGGAGGACGCCCATGATGTTGGGACGGGTTCGGCCAAAAAGCATGTTCCCGGTTCCGTGGTCGAGAGGATCAGCCTGAGCATCGAGGCCAAAGATTTAAATCCCAACGACCAAAATTATAACAAGTTCAAGGAGAGCCTGGGCAGTTTCGAATACTTCGCCAAGCGCCTGGGACGGCGGGATGGATTCACCATGGACGGGATACTGGGGCCGCTGACGGTCGATCCTGGGGATCCCAGCAAGCAATTTGTCACCTTCACGCTGACATCGCATTTTCCGGAGGTACGCCGGGATGAATAAACTTTCCAAAGCACAGCGCGAGAAATTGATCGGCGTCGTCGTTGGCGCTATCGCCGTGATGGCGCTGTTATGGTACTTCGGAGTCAACGCCAAAGAAGAAGAGTTGAGCCATACGCGCGATAAAACCGCCCAAATGGAAAAAAGACTGCGCGATGCCGAATCGTTAATCCGGCAGGGAGACGCGATTGGCGAAAACCTTAACCATCGGGCCGAAATTCTGCAAAAGCGCGAAGCGGGCCTGGCCCCCGACCGCGACACCTACATCTGGATTATCAATACCATCAACCCCTTCATCCAGTCCCGCAAAGGAGTGAACATCTACTCCTACAGCCAGCCGGAATTTAGCGATACGGGACTTATTCCCGGCTTCCCTTACCGATGGGCGACTTTTCATCTCAAGGGAACAGGCTACTATCAGGATTTTGGAAAATTTTTCGCGGATTTCGAGAATTCCTTTCCATACTTTCGTATTCAGAATATGGACATGTCGGTCAATGCGGGACCCGGTCTTGAGGCGGAAAAATTGAGTGTTTACTTTGACGTGGTTGCGCCGGTCATCAACAGCGTCCCCGAGACAAAATGAGTACTTCCGCAACATGCCGTTTTAGCGCGCGAATCGTCTTGGCCGCAGCGCTGGTCTTGACGCTGGCCGTCGCGAACGGCTGCAAGAAACCCAATAACGCGCCGGGACCGGTGAAAGTCACTGGCGGGGCCAAAACCAACCTGGTCGCTGTGGGTGAGAGCGATCTCTCCGCCTATGCCTCTGTCTTCGAGGATCTTCCGCCAAAAATCGGCAAGGACCCGTTTTTTCCCAACTCTCATCGGCGCGAGCCGGCCAGCGTAGCTGTCGTCCAGCAAAACGTTCACGTTGATCCGGTGCTGGTCTTGAAAGGGATTGTCGGTCATTTGGCGGTGGTCAACAATGAAATTTTAGAAGTCGGCGAAGAGGCGCCCGTTCGCGTTGCCAATGGCCATATTCGCGTCAAGTGCCTTGAAATAGGCGAGGACTATGTCGTCGTCAAAGTGGAGGGCGAAGCGGAGCCGAAACGATTAACCATGGACACCAAAAAGAATTAGCGGCATCAACAGCCAATTACGCCAGTCAAATTTTTGAAATTGCTTAAAGCTATATGAAAACCAAAAATGTTTTCGCGCTCCTCGCGGCTTTAGTTGCGCCCTGCCTGGCAGTGGCCGCGCAGACAGCCACCCCCGCCACCCCTGTCGCTCCAACCGCCGTCGCCGTCCCTGCGGAGGCCGTCGCGCCGGCGCCTTTGGTTGAACCCGACATCTCCGGCACCAACACGCCGACGGGCGATGAGATCGTGGAGTTGGTCAAGTTTGACGACGTTCCTTTGCCCGACGCCGTCCGCACCCTCGCCCTCCAGGCGGGGCTGAATATTCAATTTGACCCCAAGCTGCTCAACGGCGTGACACCGGACGGCCATCCGATTGCCGTGCCGAGCGTGACGGAAAAATGGCATCATGTCACGGCCATGCAAGCCCTGACCGCTTTGCTGGAGAACTGGGGTTGGCAACTCGTTTGGGATCCCCGCACCAAAATCGCGCGGATCACGGCCAAAGACCCGGCCGCCCTGGACCCGTTGGTTGTTACCGTCGTTGAGCTCAAGTACAGCAATCCCACCAATATCATGGCTGAAGTTCAACCCACCTTGACGGTTCGCAGCACCATCATCGCCGACGCGCGCACGCATCAATTGATCGTGCGCACCACGGAAAAAGAACTGCCGGCGGTGGAAGCATTGATTGCCAAATTGGACAGCGCCACGCGGCAAGTCTTGATCGAGGCGAAAATAATTGAGACAACCAAAGACATTAGTTCGGCCAAAGGAGTCGATTGGACCGGCACGCTGGCTAATCAACATGTCAGTTTTGGCAATGGCTTGACGGGCGGCGTCGTTCAGTCAGGAAGCCAGACGGGCAATTCAGCGGCCACCACCACCAGCACAACATCCCCTGGCGGGTCGCCGATCACCGGCACTTCCTCCGGCGGCATCAGTACGGTCTTTAGCAACGCAACCAGTTTGTTGACGACCATTCCGGGCACGACCTCGCAGGGCGGAGGTTTTTCGCTCAATACCGCCCGTGGCATCAGCCCGGCCACCGCTTTTCTAAACGCGGATGGAGTGCAGGCTGTTCTTTCGTTTCTCAATACCGATGCGGACACGAAATCGATTTCGTTCCCCCGCACGGTGGCGCTCGATGGGGTGACGACTGAGTTAATGGTGGTGCAGAATATACCGATATTCGAACAGCAGCAGAGCCCGCCGGCCGCCGGCGCGTCCTCAGGCTTGGCGACTGTGATGCCAAATTACGATAAAAAGGTGGAAGGTACCGTGCTCAATGAAGTTGGCGTCAAGCTAACCGTCACTCCGCGCATTGCCGGACCCACCAACATTTTGATGGAGCTTAGGCCGGAAATCTCCCAAAAGGATGCGTTGCAAGCCACGGATACCCTCAATGGCCAGGTCAGCACCTCGCCCATCTTCGACCGGCGCAGGATTGTGACGGAAGCGGCCGTGCCCAGCGGTTATACGCTGGTCTTAGGCGGTCTGGACAGCGACAACGTCACCAAGACCTACACCAAGGTGCCTTTCCTGGGCGACATACCTGGCTTGGGCAATTTGTTCCGCAGCGATAGCAAATCCCATGCGAAGGATACCATATTGATTTTCGTCACCCCGACCATCATTCAGGACATTGACTTTCAACCCAGCACGACCCAGTTTCTGAAACGGAAGGGGATTTCTCCGTCGAACGTGGATGAGCATCCATGGGACACCGGCGAACCTTATGATTGGACCAAGCCCAAAAGCGATGTGGCCCCGGCGTATCAACCCTGAGCCAGGATTTTTATGAGCCTCATTCAAAAAAACCGGGTATGGGGGAGGAAGGTCCGGCCTGGGTGGAGCGCGGCTTTGGCGGGCGTGGCCTTGCTGGCCCTCATTCTAACTGCAAAAGGACAGGTGTCTGTTGAAACCATCGGGGGAGGCGTCCGGACGTTGTGCGGATCCAGCGCCGGATTTGTCTCTGGAAGCACCTACGATACAGCGCAATTTCACATGCCTTGGGGCAGCGCCTTGGATTCTCTCGGCAATTTATTTATTGCTGACCGGGCGAATGGAGACGTCGAGCAAATCACCCAGGCGGGCAATCGGGCCAGCAGCGAAACCATTCGAATTTATGAGTACTATCTGGCGACCAATGCTTCGCACAAAGCTTACTATGTGACCAACTACTCTCCGTTTCCAGGGGTTGTGGGAGTGGCGGTCGATTCCGCCAATAACCTCTATGTTTTGACGACCAACACGCTGAGTAAACTGGACCAGTATTTTAATGTGCTGGGCGTAATTCCACTGAACAATTTTACTTCGTCCGCTGCGACCGCCCTTGTCGTGGCCAACGATTCACGAACCAATATTTTCATTTCCTTTACCAATCAAACCAGCGGCACGATTCTGCGCCTCCCCCAGACGGGGCCTGAGTTATTTGACACGGTGGTGAGCAGCTACGAATTTTCACCGGCCGGCCTGGCCTTGCGGCAGGATGGCCAACTGGGCGTGACCGACACGCTGAACAACGGGATTTATGTCGTTCCCACCAATGATTTCTCCACGCCGACTCTTGTCACTGGCGGCGGCGGACGCGGCTGGGCCGATGGTTCTCCTGTTTTCGCCAAGTTCGATCAACCGCATGGAATTGCGGCCTCGAGCGATGGCCGCATGGTGGTCTGCGATACTTTGAACAACCGTTTGCGCGTCATTGATACCAATTACAATACGACCACCCTTTACGGCACAGCGAGCAACGTCTGGACCACGACGTGCTGTTCTTGCACGCCGACTCTTTACGCGGGATGGGTCGATGGTTCGGCGGGAATTTCGACCACCAGCGCCTCGGGCCGCGAACCGGTCGGCGTGACCATTTCCACCAATGGAACATTGTTTGTGACCGAGCTTTATTACAACCTGATTCGGGCCGTGACGGGCAGCGCCCTGAGTCCAGTAACGGCGGCCACCGCCGTCTCGACCAATATTCCCTCGGCCCCCACCATCAGTCCCTCGTCCGGTTATTTTCCCCAATGCCAGACCGTCACTGTGACCAGTCCCGCGCCGGAGGTTTTTTATACCACCGATGGAACAACGCCCACGACCAATAGCACCGAAGTCCTGCTGACCTATAATCTTGGTTTCTACACCGGGACGCTGCAATGGTGCAACCCGCTGGAGAATCTAAGCCAGTTGCGCTTAATCTCCGTCAATGGCAGCAACATCAGCGCGGTCGTCAGCGGCCAATCGTCTTCCTCTAACCAACTCGGATTCGTGCGCAGCCCGGTCGCCGGCGTGGGATCGATCGCGGTCGTGCCGTTAATTGTGGATTTGCAAAGCAATGGCGTCCTCAAGTCACTGCAGTTCCGGGTCGAGGTGACGCCCAACGACGCACAGACGCCGATGATTGCGGGGTTGACCCTGTTGCCCATCACCACCAATGATTTTATTTCATTGATCGGGCCTGCTGCCGGGAATGCGCCGGTCGCCTACGAATCATTTTCTTACACCACGGCCAGTAACGGACAAGGATTGGTCGTGGCTGCGGCTGGCAATGGGTCAGGATTGAATATTCAGAATTTCGGCGTGGCGGCGCTGCTCGAGATTCCCATCCCCCCTACGGCCCTGCCGGGGCAGAGTTATACGCTGAATCTTCTTTATCCTTCCGGCACGTCGGATGGCGTCTCGGGCGAAGTTACCCTCGGAGCGATGACCAGCCAAACCTTGACGGTAGCCGACGTCTCTTATTTTGCGGGCGACTCTTCTCCAGCTTATGGCTACGACGCCGGTGAATTCGGCGATGGTGTTCTCAACTCCTCCGATGTCAACAATGCGCTTTATGCGTCGGCTGGCATCCGCGTGCCTTACCCGTTCAGCGACGCCTATAACGCCATGGACGTTTATCCGGAAACAGCCGGCGAAATCGGCGATGGAGTCATTACCTACCTGGATTGGCAAACCATCTTACGGAGGTCTTTGGGACTGGATACGAACAATTGGATTCGCTTTTGGACCAACGGCGGCTTTTTGTCCCACCGGCAAATATCGTGGATCCCCGGTGGAGCGCCCGCTCCGGTTGGAGTCGAGGAATCGCTTCACACCAAGATGGGCCTGGCTAAATCGGCGCCGGGCGCGGTCTGGTATTGCCAGGCCTCGGTTGGCGCGGGCACGGCGACGAATATGATTATGGGCAACGCTTGCTCACTGCCGGTCTATGTGAACGTCTCGCCCGGCAATACTCTGGGAGGCTTTCAATTCCGGGCGACCGTTGTTCCTAACGGCGGGGCTCCTTCAGTGGGACAGATTCAATTTAACACCGCTGCGGGCATTCCAGCCCCGGTGGCTTTAAGCGGCCTTTCATCCAATGACATAGTAAGGGCTTGGTCGTTGGGCGCTTTCGCTACTCCGCTAAAAGGCAGCAATTACCTCGGCACGATCAATTTTCAAATTCCTTTGTCCGCCACCGCCGGGCAGTCCTACGCCTTGCATTTCAGCGGAGTGGACGGCGCGTCCAATTATACCACCCCTTGCCAAATGGAGAGCTTTCCGGGCGCAGCTTGGGTGCTTTCCACTGCGCAACAGCCACCCTCGCTGACCTCCGATGAATGGAAGCTGGCGTTTTTCGGCAGCTTAACCAACGTCCTCGCCGCTGACGGCGCGGATGCCGATGGGGACGGCTCGCTGAACTGGCAGGAATATGTCGCCGGAACGGATCCGACCAACCCGCTTTCCAAATTGCAATTCGGCAGCCCCACCCTTTCGACCAACGAGCCGGCGCGCGTTGCATTGAGCTGGTTGACGGCGCCGGGTAAAACCTATGTTCTGCAATCCATTCCGGCGATAGGGGGGACAAATTGGACGGCCATCAACACCAATAGTGGCGATGGCGAAATGTATCAATTTCTTCAAACAAATTACAGCGGCAGTCAACGGTTCTACCGTCTGCGCTTGCAGCCATGACAAATAAATTCAACAGTCGAATCGACCGGTTAACCTCCAAGCTATGCGCCGCCGCCGCCCTGGCCGGTCTTCTCGCGCTGCCGCTGCACGCCCAGTACGTCGCGACCGCTCTTTCCACCAATCTGTTCGAACCTTACGGGGTGACGACCGACCCGGGCGGAAATGTTTATCTGACCGATTCCTCCGATAATCGCATTGTGAAAATCGTCCCTTCCGCTGGAACGGTGACGACGCTGGCGGGCTTGACCGGCCCGTCAAACTCCGGAACCAACAACGGGACAGGTCCCGCCGCCCGGTTTTCCCAGCCATTGGGGATTGTTTATGCCCGCGGCGGATTGGTCGTGGTGGATCAAGGCAATCAACTTATTCGCTACGTCACTCTTAACGGAGCGGTTTCAAACCTTGCGGGTGTGCCGGGCGTCTATGGGGAAAATAATGGCCCCGCCAATGCCGCCACCTTTTCCTTTCCCACCGGGATTGCGGTGGACAACGGGGGCAATCTCTATATCGCCGACCAGGGTAACAATGCCATTCGAATGATTTCGGCCGTGGATAATTCGGTTTCAACTCTGGCGGTAGGTTCGTATCACTTTAACTTGCCGGCGGCTGTGGCGGTGGATAACAACAGCAACGTCTGGGTGACGGATACTGGCAATCAAGTGATCTGCATGATTAGCAACGGGGCCGTCAGCGTGATGGCGGGGATGCCAAAAGTAAGTGGGACTAACGATTCACTGATCGCCACTCAGGCGCAATTCAACCATCCCAGCGGGCTCCTTTGGATCACCGTTGACAACAGCCTGCTGATTAGCGACACCGGCAATGACACCATTCGACATCTCTTTTTGACCAATGCCCTTGGGCCCGAGAGCTACGCGGTTCAGACGGTGGCGGGGATGCCGGGCCAGGCGGGAGAGGTTAACGGAGCGCCGACGGCCGCTGAATTCAACGGGCCGACGGGCCTGGCGGTTGATGTGCCGGATTCTGGATATTTTGTGGTGGATCGCGCCGGCAATGCGTTAAGGGTGGTGCAAACGACCCAACCCCAGCCGCCCGTGCCCAGCCCCTCCATCGGTTACGTGACTTTTCCTTTGGTCCTCGGAGTGCCCAGCGCGACCTTTAATAACATCACTGGCACGACGGCGGTTTTCAACAATGTCGTCGATATTGCCATCCAGGCAGACCCAACGGTGGAAACCTTTTTTAATTTCGGCCCCACTCCGGTTAATCCACTGCATAACACCATCGCAACTCCTGGCCCCGGCACCGGCTCGCCGGTGATCTTTACCTCGGCTGATAATCAGGCGCCCCCCTCTCAAGTGCCTCCCTCGGTTCTCAATCCAGCTCCCGATGTTACCCTGTATGCGGTCAGCGAGGCGCCGGGCCGGCAATCCAGTCCGGTGGTCAATGCCCGAATCGAGTTTGTGACCGCGAACCCGATTATCAATGGCAACAATGCCGCCGCCGTGAGTTTTAGCGATGGGACAAGCAATGCGGTGATTTATTATACCATTGATGGAACAAACCCGGTCATTGGCGCCGTCGATACTTTTGGTCCCGTCCTTCCTGGACAAGCCTTTGGTTTTGCCATCGTCTCGAATGCGACCTTGACGGCGCAGGCCTTTTTCAATGGATTCGCTCCGAGTGGGGTGGTCAGCGAACAATTTTCGGCGACGAATTTTTCGGCGGATCAGATCACTTGGGGATTTCAGGGGGGCGAAGGCTCCGCCGAATTCGTCGCAGCGGCTGGGCAGACTTTTTGCGCTCCGGTGACAATGACCCTTATCCCGACGGCGGAGGTCATGTATTCCCTGCAATTTAATCTGGCCATCACAAACCTCTCGCCCGCGCCTTCCGAGGGACCTTTTAGCTTCCTATCCATGCTGGCGGAGCCCCTTGCCGGGACCAATCCACAAGAGTACACCAACATAGCGCCAAGTTTTGTGAGCGGCGGCAGTGGTCAGGGTTTGGTTCTGACCAATGACACTTTGGGTTTGCTCGAAGTTGGCTGGCTGGAAGAGGCTGGGACGCAGAACTTATACCCTTCGGCTTCACAGACCCTGATTAGTTATTCTCAAGCCCATGACACGGTCTTTACCAATACGTCGGGTGAAGTTATCGTGGGCGCCTTTTCATTCAGGGTGCCGTCCGCCGCAGTGAAGAGTAATCAATACGAAATTCAAATTGGCAGTCCCTCCGGCACCTCGGACGGAATCGCCGACCCGGTTTTTATCGAGGTGGTGACCAACGGTTCTTTGGCTCAAGGCGCGATTAATTCGATCAAGAAGGTCACCATCAATTCATCCAGCCCCAAGTATCTGGTCGGCGACGTGGCCCCGTTCCGCTGGTTCAACGCCGGTGATTTTGGCGACACCAACCTGGTGAACGCCGATGTCACCGAAACATTCCAGTCCGCCGTGTATCATTGGCGCATCCCGGCGACCAACACGGATTATTTCAATGCCATGGATTCGAGCGACGGCTCCGATAACAATCTTTACGACGGAAGCGATCCGGAGATTAATTCCATCGCGATGGGCGACGGCGCGCTGGCGGTGGACGATGTCTATGTGACCTACCGGCGCTCGCTGGACCCTTCACTGACTAATTACGTCCGTTATTGGACCAATGGCGCGCTGGCCAGCATGGCGGTTCCCAGCACGCTGACCAAGCCGTTTGCCGCTCAGAGCGTCTCTCATGCCCCCCATTCCCTTTCCGGCGGTTCTCACACCATTACAGTAGCGCCCGATCAGGTGATCGCCGGAGGCAACTTTTCGGTTTCTGTCCCGGTGCGGGTTTTAGCCGCCGACATCCTTCCGTTGCGTGTTTTCATGTTTAATGTCGAAGTGGATCCTCTCGATGGTTCCCCTCCCATTACTACCCCGGTTACTTTTTCTCCGGCCACCGCGCTGGGCAGCGCCACCATTCCACCGGCCTCGACCGGGCCTAACAATTATGCCGCAGCGTGGCTGAATTCGACCAATGCCGGCATTTCAGGGACCAACATCATCGGCCTGCTGAATGTCACCTTGCCCCCGAATGCCACCACGAACTGTTCCTATCGAATCCATTTTGCGCATTTTTCGGCCTCACCCAACGGCCTTGCCCTGTTTCATGCCACAGTGGGAGATGGTTTGATCACCATGGGTGATCGAAGCGGATCAAGCTGGCACGATGGAATACCTGACGCGTGGCGGTTGCTTTATTTTGGAACCGTTTCCAACGCGCTCTCCGCCGCGAATGTCGATTCCGATGGCGATGGCGCGTCCAACTGGGCGGAATATGTCGCCGGCACCAACCCGAACGACGCTGCCTCCGTCTTCCAATTTTCGCCCGGCGCTTCCACCGGCCTTTCGACCTTCGTCTTGCAATGGCCGTCCATAGTCAATAAACATTACAGCGTGCAATGCTCGACGACCCTTGGGACGTGGTCAACCCTCGTCAGCAATCTGATCGGCAACGGCCAGACTTTGCAATGGGCCGACACCAATTCGACCGGCGCCGGAAAGTTCTATCGCGCGCTCGTTCAGTAAACGGCTGGCGGCGTCCGCGTCCCGCCATCCATCGTTAGGGCGGCGAATTTTTTCCCGGTCGCTGGCTGATGATCCGGTCGTTGCGGCGCACGGAGAAGGGAGAGTCCTGGCGCGGTTCTGTGGATCGCACGCAGATCACATCGCGAAAAAAGATCGGATACGTTTTTATTCCGGGAGCAAAAGCATCCGGCTGATTTTGTGCCTGGAGGTGCAAGTGAGGCTGGCTGGTATTTCCAGAATTGCCGCAACGGGCGATGGGCTGGCCGGCGTGGACGAGGTCATTCGGGCGCACGGACACGCTTCCTTTTTGCAGATGCGCCATCATGACAAAGCGGCCATGGCCAATATCCATGACAACGTGGTTTCCCGCCAGGTGTTCTTCGTCGGTTGCGCCCACTTCATTGTCATTGAGGTCGTTGACCACTGTCACAATCTTCCCGTCAGCCGGGGCGAAGACGGTTTCTCCCCACGACGGATAAGAGTTCAATGTATGCCGGTTGCCGGTGAGTTCCTGACCGTTGACCAACCGTTCCAGATCAAGGGCGTCGCGCTGGTTTTCCAAGCCGTAATGCATATTGATCAGGGTGCTGCGGCCACCGTTAAGCACCAGCCATTCCCCTTCAAAGGGCGCAGCCAGGACCACGCCATCGGATTGCGGCACGGACCGGTAAATGCGCGCCATTTGCGCGCCTATAAAAATGGAGGCAGCCGCGAAAGCAAGATTCGTGGCGACATAAACCCGTTTGCCCGGCAACAGCGCCAGCAGCAACAAAATCGCCACCCCGCCGCCATACATGGCCTGAAGGATAGAGTATTGATAAGCGGAAAACTGGGCGGGAACCATGCACGTTTTCAAGGTGAGCGCCGCCAGCAACCAAAAAATCCAGCGGTTCAACAACTGCCATCGGTATTTGCGGAGACGACCGGCCAGCGGGTTTTGCCAGAAGCCGTATTCCACCGTCCCATGGGAGAGATGCCAGAGGGTGTGCGCGATGCCGATGGGGACCATCAACAGAATAAACACAAAGACCGTGTTGAAAAATATGCCGATGCCATTCGCCGCCCAGCCAGTCAATACTAATAGTATCGCCAGGATAATATTGAGAATCGTTAGCGAGATGGACTTGGAGCGGGACGGGGGCGGCGGGGGAGGAGGTGTCCGCTTTTTGGCTTCGAACTTTCTGGCGTCGGCGGAAATCGTTTCCACTTGCGTGCGCAGCGCGCTGGCTTGTTGGTAGCGCAACTCGGGTTTTTTCTCCAGCGCGCGCATGACAATTTCGTCCAAGCGAACATCGATCTCCACTTTTTTGGAGGGCGGCTCGAGTTGTTTTCCGGGCAGTTCGCCGGTCAGCATTTCATAGAAAACGACGCCCAGCGAATAGATGTCCGCGCGGTGGTCCAC
>DASRLE010000313.1:0-14982 GCA_035648615.1 Saccharimonadales bacterium (SeqCode)
ACAAAAATTCTCGCAATGATGCGCGAGACACCACTTGGCCAAAATCGAACCGCCGCGGCTGACAATGCCGGTGGCGCGCCGCGCGGTCATCGGGATGAAGCGCAGCAGAACGCCGGCGTGAATGGTAAAATAATCCACGCCTTGTTCGCATTGTTCGACAAGGGTGTCGCGATAAATTTCCCACGTCAGGTCTTCCGCTTTGCCGCCCACTTTTTCGAGGGCCTGGTAAATGGGCACCGTGCCGATGGGCACCGGGGAATTGCGCAAAATCCATTCGCGAGTGGCGTGAATGTTTTTGCCGGTGGATAAATCCATCACCGTGTCTGCGCCCCACTTGATGGACCAGCGCATTTTCTCGACTTCTTCCTCGATGCTGGAAGCGACCGCGGAATTGCCGATATTGGCGTTGATCTTCACCAGGAAATTGCGCCCGATAATCATCGGCTCCAATTCGGGGTGGTTGATGTTGCAGGGAATAATGGCCCGGCCGCGCGCCACTTCATCGCGGACAAACTCCGGAGTGATCTGCGCGGGGATGGCCGCCCCAAAGGAATGACCCGGATGCTGTCGCGTCAGCTCACCGCGACTCAGCGCCACGTCGCGGCCCATGTTCTCGCGAATGGCGATAAACTCCATTTCGGGGGTGATGATTCCCCGCCGGGCATACTGAAATTGCGAAACCACTTGGCCCGCTTTGGCGCGCAAGGGAGGACGCGGCGGCATGCGAAAGCTCTCTCCGTTGCCATTGGCTGTGGCGCGGCTTTCATAAGACTCAACATCGCCGCGGCGCAAAATCCAGTCGCGCCGCAATGGCGGAAGCCCTTCCTCCACTGTGCCCAAAAAAGCTTCATCGCCCCACGACCCGCTGCAATCATAGACCCGCACCGGCTCATTCGACTCGGAGCGGCCATCGCGGGCTTTTGTCGGGCTTAGGGTAATTTCGCGGAAAGGGACGCGCAGGCCGGGATGAAGTTTGCCGGGCAGGAAAACTTTTTTGGAGTTGGGCAGCGCCTCGCTGCTGTGGGGTTCGAAGGAACTTTTCGTCGCAATCATAATTCGTTTGGGACGAAGAGATACCGGAGGGGCGCGCATCCCTTCGCCAGCATTACCTGGATCAGGTTCAACGGGTCATTTGCGTTCGCAAAACTCTCAGCCTGCCCACCGGCATGGCTCCCCGCACATACGCAGGCTACTCCTCCGCGCCGTCAGCGTCAAGCAGGCGGCGATGCGGTGACCGTCAAAGGGAAATTTTCAACTCCGCCAGGGCGCTTTGCAGATCGGCGAGTTGCACTGGCTTGGGCAGGAAAGCGTCGGCGCCCTGGCCGTACGCCCGGGTGACTTGTCCGACCATGTCCACCATGCCGCTGAGCACCACAACCGGAACATCGCCGAATTCAGGGTGCTGCTTAAGCCAGTCCAGCACCGCGAAGCCGTTCATGCCCGGCATATTCAGATCGAGCAGAACCAGGCCCGGAAAAGGGAATTGCGTGCGATCCGCGTAAAGTCCTTCGCCCTGCAAGTAAGCAACCAGGTCTTCGCCGCGGCTGAGGATTTGCACGGGAAACTGGGGCTGCAATTCATCGAGGACAGACTCGGCCAGCAAGGCATCATAGGGATCGTCATCCACAATCACGACGGGTCCTCGGCCTGAACCGACGCGAGCGAGACTTTGCCCCGCAGTGGGACCTTCAACACTTCTTTCTATGCCTTCCATGGTCAAATTCATTTCGTTCCTCTTGTAAAAAATCAGTCAAACCGCTTATGGGTTTAGACCTTTCTGCGCCTGCGATGTTCAACTCCAGTTGACCAAGTGTGAGTCAATACTGGGGAGGCGTCCATCAGGGAAAGGAGTAAAATGTTCTCGGGAAAAAATTTAAAATTTACGGCGCTATTTTTTCAGCGGCGGCCGTTTCGAAGGACTTTCCACAACCGCAGCTTTGCGCCGCCTGCGGATTGGTGATTTTAAAACCGCCGCCGGTGAGGGCGTCCGAAAAATCCACCACTGAGCCGCGCAGGTAATGGGCGCTGAAAGCGTCCACCCAAACCGAGACGCCGAAAAAAGCGGCCTCCAAATCATCCGGGCGGCGTTCGTCGAAGACCATGCCATATTGCATCCCGGAACAGCCGCCTTGCTCGACGTAGAGACGCAAACCTTTCGACGCTCCCTGCGGATCGGAGGCGAGTTTGGCCTTGATTTCGGCGGCGGCGCTTTCGCTCAGCGTTACTACGGGGGCTGTATCCATAAAATCACCGTCAACCTAATCAGGACGCAAGCGGAAGTCAAACCGCCGGTTCCTCGGCCGCGGTCGCGGGATTGCCGTCCGCGCCGCCGCCGTCCAAGTCAATAAGAATGTCGCGCGGCTCCGCGCCTTTGCTCGGGCCGACAATGCCGCGCAGTTCCAATTCATCCATGATGCGCGCCGCCCGCGTATAGCCCAGGCGCAGACGCCGTTGCATGAGCGAGACGCTGGCCTTTTGCTCGCTGCGAATGACTTCGATGCACTGCTGGATCAATTCCTCGTCCTCGCCGCTGGCGCCGTTTTCGACGTCGAGTCCAGCCGCCGGTTTTTGTAATTGACGGTGAATTTCGATCTCGTAGCTTGGCTTGCCTTGCTTGGCGATGAAATCGACCACGCTCTGCAATTCGCCGTCGGTGATCAGCGCGCCTTGCACCCGGATCAGCCGAGCCGAGCCGGGCGGCAAATAAAGCATGTCGCCTTTGCCCAATAATTTATCCGCGCCCATCGCGTCGAGGATGGTGCGGGAATCAACTTTGGCCGCGACTTGAAAGGCAATGCGCGCGGGGATGTTGGCTTTGATCACGCCGGTGATGACATCGACGCTGGGGCGCTGGGTGGCGACGATGCAATGGATGCCGGCCGCCCGCGCCATCTGGGTGATGCGCGCGATGGCCATTTCCACGTCGGCGGGGGCGACGAGCATCAGGTCCGCCAGTTCGTCAATAATAACCACGATGTAACTCAAATGGTCCGGGATGACGATTTCCTCATCGCGCGGCACCACAATTTCCTCGTCCAATTCCACTGCGAAACCATCCTGGCTGGCCTCGACTTTTTCTTTTTTGGTCATCAACGGCAATTCCGGCTCGGGAACCGGCATCGGTTTATTCTTGGGCCGTTCGTTGAAGGAACGAATGTTGCGCACGCCGACGCGCGCGAAAATCTGGTAACGTTTTTCCATTTCGTTGACCACCCAGCGCAAGGCCAGGATGACTTTTTTTGGGTCTGTCACCACCGGCACGACGAGGTGCGGCAGGGTGTTGTATTGCTGAAGTTCGACCACCTTGGGATCGATCATGACGAAGCGCAATTGGTCGGGCGGAAATTTATAGAGGAGCGAGGCAATGATGGCATTGATGCACACGGACTTGCCGGACCCGGTGCTGCCGGCAATGAGCAGGTGCGGCATCTCCGCCAGGTCCGCCACGATGGGCAAGCCATAAACGTCCTTGCCCAAAGCCAGCGGAATGCGCGCCTTGGTGTTGCGCCATTCTTCGGACTCGAACAAGTCGCGCATAATGACCTTGGTCTTGACAGCGTTGGGGACCTCCACGCCCACCGAACTCTTGCCCGGCACAGGGGCCAGGATGTTGATGCGTTCGGCCTTGAGCGCGGCGGCGATGTTGTTGGTCAGGCTGACGATCTTTTCCAGCTTCACCCCAGGCGCGGGATGCAATTCGTAACGGGTGATGGTCGGCCCTTTGGTGATGTCGCCCAAAGCCACTTCGATGTCGAACTGCGCCAGGGTTTGTTGCATGAGCCGCGCGTTGGCCATCAAGACTTCCTTCGATTCGGTTGGCTTGGCCGTCATGTCGGGGAATTGCAAAAAGTCGAGCGGCGGCAATTCGTAATTTCCGATGCGCGGTGTGGCTGCGACGGCAATAGGCTTGGGTTTGCGCGGGATCGCTTTTAACTTTGCCGCGGCCGCAACGAGAGCCAGCGCAGGGACAACCGGCGTTTCGGGGGTTTCCGCCGGTTCAACGGAAGCCTCTTTTGCTTTTCCCAGAATATCCTCGGTGGTGGCGGCCGCCACTTCGCGCGCCGGAATGACCATGACCTCTTCGGGAGGCGCGGGTTCTTTGGCGGTCTCGAGAGGCGCTTTTTTCCCGCGGCCTTCGGCCTTCGGCTGTGGGAAACTCAAATCGCGCACCATCGGTTCCGGGACGGGTTGCCCATCGGCCCCGAGGCCGCTCGGCTCGACTGCCTTGGCCACCGCGCCGGCTTTCCCGGACTTTTCCAATTGATCCTGCAATTTGCGGGCCTGCTTTTCCAAGTCGCGGGCGCGGCGTTCAAGCTCTTTATCGCCCGAGGCAATGGCAGCGGCTGGCCCGCCCGAACGCGAAGCCCACCAATGCCGGCACCATTCGCCCAATTTAAAATTGGTGAGATAAACGAGACTGACCAGGTAAACCGCGCCCAAAACAATCGTCGCCCCCATTTTGCCCACATAGCGTAAAACATGATTATAAAAAAACTGGCCGGTGAATCCGCCGACACTTGGCGTATTGAGGGACTTCTGCAATTGTTGCAGCCAGCGCACATCCTTCTCGAACATGCTGGCCAAACCCATGCAGCAAACCAGCAGCACCGCCCCCCAAATCCAGCGGCGCTGCAAGTAAGCCAGGAATTGCAGCAAATACCCAAAGGCATAAATCAGCAGCAGCACCGGGATCATGAACGCCGCCACGCCGAAAGACCGGAACAAAACGTAGGCCACCCCCGCGCCCAGCGGGCCAATGCGGTTATGGGGCGGGTTATTGGGCGGCACCATATTCGCGGCCGAATCGTGGGGATCATAGGACAGCAGCGCCAGCATCAGCAGCAGCGCGGCGGCCGCCAGCACGATGCCGATGACGTCATTCAAGCCGTGGGGATGAGGTTGCGCAGAATCTTTCCGAGCCATTGTGCAGCGAGTCTAAGGATTTTATTTCGCGATTTAAAGTTTAAAGTCGCAGACTTCAAGGCCTTCTCGTTTAATTAAACAATGGCGAAAAGGGTCATGGTGATTAATACATCGCGTTCGCCGCAACAAAAACGAGAATGAAGCATGATCTACGAAGTCGAGTTCAAACCGCGCGCGCTTAAAAATATGTTGACCCTGCATCCTGAAATCCTGGTCAAAAATGGCAAAAAGCAGTTTGCGGTACTGCCGTACGAGGAGTTCGTTGCTTTACAGGAACGATTGGCCGATGCGGAAGACTTGCTGGAACTTCGCCAAGCCAAGCGGCTGGAGGGTAAGAGCCGTTCCCTATCGCTGGCTGAAGTAAAACGGCAACTGGGAGCAAGTTAGACTTTAAGGGAGATTATCATTTGCATCAGAGCGCACGAACAAATCTTTTTCAGATAGGAAGGCCGCTCGTTTCAGCTTTTGGAGAACCGCTAGAGAAGTCTGCCGGCGGCGCGTTCGCGTTCGAGGAACAAACCGGGCTTCAGCACGAGTAGCCCGTAAAATGGATTGTCCATCACGCCGCCGAAATCGCTTCGGTTAAGGGTGAGAAGGACATCTGCCCAAGCCAATGCGCTGAAGAGAATCGGCCGATCTTTTCCGGCAAGGAACACCACAGCCTTCCCCAGAGTAAGCACGTCGCCCATGACCCGTCAGACGGGGGCGTAATCGCATCCAAATCGTGTTGGCGGATGGCGGGAGATCGGGCAGGTTCCGAAACGCCTCTTCGATTGCATATGGAGTCGTTATCAGCGTCCAACCGTTAGCCGATGCGCGGCGGAAGATTTCGCGCGAGGCTCCGGTCATCGACCCGCAGGCAGCTAAAACGACGCTGGTGTCGAGAAAAAGCCTTACTTGCCTTGCTCGAAGCGACGCATGTCGGCTTCATCTTCCGCGATCCAAGCCGCCATCGGACCACGAGAAAATTTTCGCGATTCGGGCATTTGGGGGCCTTGTACGCGCATTTGGGTGGCAAGAAACAGCATCAGTTCCTGCTTCTCTTCCAGGGCCAGCGCTTCCGCCGCCGCTTCAATTTCAGCAAGTTTGCTCACTTGGCTAAACTATCAGAAGCCACGGAACCTGACAACAATCCAATTCAATCCAAACGGGAGGACGAATTGAAAAGCGGACGGAATAGTTTTGCAGCCTCAGTTTGTGATCACGGTTTCTTCCAGAACCTTCAATCCCTCCAGCAAAGCTTCCTCGTTGATGGTCAAAGGCGGCGCGATTTTGACTGTCTGGCCCCACGCGCCGACGGGAGAGAATAGGAGCAATCCCCGGTGAAAACAGCGCTCGACGATGGCGTGGGCCAAGGCGGGGTCTGGTTCTTTGCGACTGGGTTTGGTGATTTGCAGTCCGGCCACAAGGCCCCGCGCCGTGACGCGGCCCACAATTTCCGGCCGCTGGCGTTGAATGCGTTGCAACCCTTCGAGCAGCACGGGTTCGAGCCGGGCGGCATTGCCGGACAAATTCTCGTTGACGATCTTGCGCAGGCTGGCCAGGGCGGCGGCGCAGCAAACGGGATTGCCGGTGTGGGTGCTGGTCATCGTGCCCGGAGCGAATTGATCCATGATCCCGCTGCGCCCAATGACGGCGGAAAGCGGCAGCGAGCTGCTGATGCCCTTGCCGCAACAGATAAGGTCCGGCGTCACCCCGTAATGCTCGAAGGCCCAGAATTTCCCCGTGCGGCCAAACCCCGCCTGCACTTCGTCAAATATAAGGACGATCTCGTGTTCGCGGCACCATTGCGCAAGCTGGCGCACGTACTCGACGGGCGCGAAATCTGGTCCGACACCTTGGTACGTTTCCATCATAACGCCCGCAATTTCTTCCGGTTTGCGATCCAGCGCGGCGAGGAAGGAATCGAAGCTGGTGTCTTCCTGCCAATAGCCGTCGGGGAAGGGCGCGTGGATGATGGCGGGATCGAGATTGACGATCCAGGCTTTTTGGCTGGCCACGCCGCCGGCTTGCTGCGCGCCGAGGGTGCGTCCGTGGAATCCGCGTTCAAAACCAACGAGGGCAATTTTCTTTTGGCCGCCCGCAGCCAATCCATGAGCGCGAGCCAATTTGAGCGCGCATTCCGTTGCCTCGGCGCCGGTGGTGAGCAAAAAAACTTTGTCCAACCCGGCGGGCGCAACCCCAGCCAGGGCCGCCACTAACGCGGCCCGTTCTTCGCTGGGGAAACAGTAGTTGTGAAGCAAACCGCTGTTGACCTGGTCAATAATGGCTTGTTTGATTTCGGGCGCGGCATGGCCGGCGTTGGCTACCAGCACCCCGGAAGTCCAGTCCAGCCATTGGTTGCCGTATTTGTCAAATACACAAAAATCTTCCGCCCGCTCCCAAACCAGCGGCGGCTGCCCGCGCATGGATTGCGGCTCGAAGCGGCGCAACTGCTCCAGCGTCGTCACGGAATCGGGATGCGGCAGCGGGCTGACAATGCGCCGGTATTTAGTTTCCACCCGCTCGACGGAGCGGGGCACGATGCTGAATTCCTTGCCCATAATATTTTAAATTTTGGTTGTAGAGTCGAGGCTGCGTCTCGACAGGTTGAGCCACAGGCTCAACGCTACATCATCTCCACATGCTCCTCGCTCAACCCATTTCATATTCCTTCGCCGCCGCCGCGCCGAGTTTTTCCACTGCCAAGCGCCGCAGGTCAATGGCTTCGCCGATAGTCGCGCCGCCCTCGATCCTTTTGCCTTCGGCGAGGCTTTTTTCCGCGCCTTCCAGCACGAGCGTGGTGTAAAATCCCAAAGTCATCGGCGAATAGCCCGCCTCGCCGGCGCCGTTTCGCAACGCCAGGATTTGCCGATACATCCGGCCCGGACTGCTGATGCCGTAGCCGGTCACGGTGTTGTCTTTTTCGAAATTGCGGAAGAGCGGGTTGACCTCGGCCACGCCGTCGCGATGAATTTCTCGCAGGCCGGGCGTGTCCAGGCCCAGGTCAATCAATCCGTCCGAGCAGATGAGACGGCCAGATTGGACGGTGGTGGACCAAGCCGTGTCCGGCAACGCCCAACCGGTGATAATGTGCGCGACCGCGCCTGAAGCAAAAATCAATTCGGTGTCAACAAGATCGTAACCTGGCGCCGCGATCGGTTGGAGCGAGGGCAGCTTATGGCTGTAACCCAGCGACCGCGCCTGCACTGGAACCATGCCCACGATTTTCATCAAGGCGTCGGCCATGTGGACCGTTAGAAATGAAACCGGCGAATTTTTCGCGGCGTAATCCGGCGAGGAAAAAAAACGCGGGGAGTGGTTCGGGTTGGAGACGAGCAACTTGTCCAACATGTAGAAGACCGCCGCTTGGAAGATGCCGTAACGCCCGCTTTGATACCGCGCCTCGGCTTCCTTGATTCGTGGGTCCTCGCGTTTATGAAAGTCCACGCCGAGAAACCGTTTGTTTTTGCGCGCGGCTTGAATCATGGCGTGCGCATCCGCGAGCGTTGAGGCGGCCGGCTTTGGCACCACTACATCCAATCCCGCATTTAAGGCATCCACCGTGGCGGCGCAATGCAGATGGTCCGGAGTATTGACTTGCACCGCGTCCAACTCGACCTTGGCCAGCATTTCCCGGTAATCGGCAAAGCGGCGCTCCGTGGAGAGGCCGGCCAGTTCGCCAAACCAATCGCGGGAAGCCGCGCTTGGGCTGGCCACCGCGCATATCTCCAGCATATCCGAGTATTGACTGCAAAAATAGAGGTGCTGATAAATCTCCCGCACGACGGAACCGGCCCCGATTACTCCCAGACGAAGTTTTGTTTTCATGGCGAAGTCATGTGATTGTTCCGGTCTGGCGCAGCAGGAAAAGGGCGAGAAATTCAGCGGCCTTTTGCGCGTCGCTCAACTTGATTTGTTCCTGGTCGGAATGGGCGCGGGCCAATTCACCGGGGCCGAAAGTCAGGACCGGCATGCCTGGATACTCGGCGGCAAAGAGCCGGGCGTCGCAGGAAACGGTCCAGCCCAGGATCGGTTCGTTCTTCCAGATGCCGCTGGCCTTGGCGGCGGCGATGGCTTGGCGCATGGCATTTGATTTGGGGTCGCCGTCAAAGGCTGCGTTGTGCAGCTTGTCAAATGTAACTTTAACCGCGGCGCCGCTTGCGCCTCGTTGTGCCGCCCGCCTCAATCGCTCCATAATCTCGGCGATGCCGTGGGTGGGGAGAAAACCTTGGCCGCCTTCCAACGTCAGAGTTCGGTCGCCCGATTGTCCCGCCAATTCGAGGCGCACGGGTCCTCCTTTGGCGGCCAGCTTGGTTTTCGAGACAATAAGACTTCGCGCCAAGTGGGCCATTTTGGTGATTGCTCCGTCCCGCTCGCGAATGGCCCCCATGTGCCCGGTGGCGCCATGAACGTCGATACGAAAACCGAAGCCCGCTCGCTTGCAGTCGTAATGCCGGGTGACCATCGGCTTGCCTGTTGCCGGATCGAGCGCCTTGGTTTTGTCGCCATAAAGATCGATGTACGCGGCCAGCCCTGAATCAAGACAGTCGCGAACCCGCATTTCAATGTCCGCGCCTGGGCGCCGGGCGAATTGAATGAGGAAACTCGCTTCGGCGCAGATGCGGCTGGGGTGTTCGCCGAAGGGGCCGATGATTCCATGGCAGGTTTGCACCGGGCGCTGGGGAAAAAGAGGGTGGCGGCTCTCGGCGCGGATGGCAGCGCCCTCCTTTTCCAACTCTTCGTTGACCAAGGCGAATAGCTCAAAGGCCGACCCTCTCGCCGGCGTAGTCAACTCTATTTGATACCAGACCGCCCCGCGATTGGCCGGATGGATTTTCAACCCGGTGCATTCCCCGACCAGAATCGAATCGTAGAGTTCCTTCAATTGGCGATCCAGAGCGAGCGACAACGAACCGTTGCCCCCCGTTTCTTCCTCGACCACGAACATGGCGACCACGTTTCGATTCCATTCCAGACCGGCGCGGGCCATGACTTCGGACAGCGCCGCGAGCGCGCCGATCATGCTCACGACTGGCCCTTTGTCGTCGCACGCGCCCCGGCCATGCACGATTCCAAGTGTGACGCGCGGCGCGAAATACGGCGCGACCACGTCAATGTGCGCATTGAGCGCGACCGACTCGCCCCGGCGTTTACGCTCCGAGCCGGGCGCGATGTAAACAAGGTTGCTGCGCCCGGCGTAGGTTTCTTCTGGTGAAAGCCCTTCTGGATGCCGGGGCGATTTTGTAAAGTGCAGCAGCGAAAAGGATGGATGATTTTTTATGGCTGGATCGATCGGGACACGCCGGCACGAGGCGTTGGAAAAGTGCAACGCTTTCAACTCTCGTTCGAGAATAGCGAAGCAGGCCTTTTCGGCGGCGCGCATCTGGGCAACGTTGGTTTTAGGCGTCGTATCAATGCGGCATAAGTCCACCAGCAGTCTTTGAAGATAGGTTCGGAACCGGGCGGTGCGAGTCACAGCCCGAATCTTCTTTGCGACCGAAAAAGTATCACAGTTCAGAGCGGGCACCGTATGGCAGAGTGACGCTGGGAGTCAATTTCCAACCGTTTCGCCTCATTCTGATTGACGAGCGAAGCTTCAGACACGTAAGCATTAACCGATAAATATGACCGGCCCCGCCGATTCCCAGCCCTCGCCCCCCGCCGCTCCATCGTCCGCGCCGCCGCGATTGCGCCGGGTGCTGGGGCTGGGCGACTTGGTTTTTTACGGCATCGTGCTGATTCAGCCGGTGGGAGCGGTGGGCATATTTGGGTTGGCGAACAAGATGTCCCTGGGCCATGTCTCGACCACCATTCTCGTCGCCCTGATTGCCATGATGCTGACGGCGGTGAGTTACGGCCGGATGGCGGGGCTTTATCCGGTCGCGGGGTCCGCTTACGCTTACGTGGGGCGTGGGCTGAACCCGCACTTGGGATTCATCGCTGGTTGGTCGATGTTTCTCGATTATCTGGTCATCCCGGTGGTGAGCGTCATCTACGGCGCGCTCAGCACCCAGCGCTTGATCGGCGATCTTGCGCCTGGGTTGAGCAAAGGGATCATGGCGCAGCACGCGGGCTTTGTTTTATGGGTTATCGTGTTCACCGGCGTGGCTACTTTCCTCAACCTGCGCGGCATCAAATGGACGGCGGGCGCGAATCTGTTCCTGACCACGGTGATGTGCCTGGTCATCGGGATTTTTATGATTGACGCCATTCACTATCTTTGGGTGGGGCAGGGTTGGGGCGGCCTTTTGTCCACCGAGCCGTTTTATAACCCGCGCACGTTCAACCTGCGTTCCATTGGCACCGCGACCTCGCTGGCCGCGCTGACTTACATCGGCTTTGACGGGATCACTACGCTCGCTGAGGAAGTGCGCGAGCCAAAACGCACCGTGCCGCTGGCCATCGTCCTGGTCTGCCTTTTGATCGGCCTGTGCGCCGTGTCGCAGACCTATTTGGCGCAGCGAGTCTGGCCGGATTACAATACGTTCAAAGACCTGGACACCGCATTTTTCGACGTTTGCAGCCGGGTGGGCGGAAGGTTTTTGTTCAACGCCATGGCGCTGACCCTTGCCATCGCCTGCCTGGGCAGCGCCTTGACGGGCCAAGTCGGGGCCGCGCGCATCCTTTTCGGAATGGGCCGCGACAACGCGTTGCCCCGTTTTTTCGCGCGGCTCGACCACCGCAACAATCCCGTCCTGAACATCTGGCTGATCGGGTTGCTGGTGCTGGCCGGTTCGTTGACCTTGAACTACGAACATTCGGCCGAACTAATAAACTTCGGCGCATTTCTGGCCTTCATGGGCGTCAACGCCGCCGTCATCCGGGAATTCTTTTTTCACCCGCCCGCCGGACACCGCCGCAACTGGCTGATCGATCTGGCCGTGCCGGGATTGGGATTTTTATTTTGCCTGATGATCTGGTGCAGCCTGCCGACCCTGGCAAAAATCGTCGGTGGAAGCTGGTGCGCCCTCGGCCTGCTCTACACCGGCATCAAAACCCGCGGCTTCCGCAAGCAACCGGGCCCGCTGGATTTGAGCGGTTCGTAGGCGCGCACAATTGGTTCCGATGATCCGATCTTCGTGCCCAATCAAACTTTAGCCTTGCGCAAGAAGCGGAAGTGTTTTTACATTCGGGGACATTAAATGGGGTCGTAGCTCAGTTGGTAGAGCACCACAATGGCATTGTGGGGGTCATCGGTTCGAACCCGTTCGGCTCCACCATTTCACGGCCCGCAGCGCGGCAACGCGCTGCGGGCCTTTTTTATCCCGCTCTCAAAACTCTGGCCTTATGAGGAATCAAAAATCCAATTTCGATCAATGAGATGGTTGGAGTGGATTGCTTTTTAGATTGCAGTGAACTTGTTAGGCCCCCATTACCGGAAGGCGAGTGCATCAGGTGAGTTGTTTTGAAGAGACCGGCGCTGGAATACTGCACGCCGGGATCCGTGAGGGGGGGGCGGGGCAACCCGCCTTCCCACCTCGTCAAGATTCAGGAAAGTTGAGGGGCCGCGAATTTCAGGCCGTGCGCATCGGCCACGGCCCGGTGGGTGACCTGGCCTTTCATCACGTTGATTCCGCCGAGGAGGGCGGGTTGTTTCTGGCAGGCTTCGCTCAACCCTCCGTCGGCCAGTAATTCGAGATAGCGATAAGTGACATTGGTCAGGGCCTGGGTGGCGGTGCGGGCAAAGGCGCCCGGCATATTGGTCACGCAATAATGCGTCACGCCTTCTTCCACATAGACGGGGTGATCGTGCGTCGTCGGCCGCGAAGTCTCGGCGCAGCCGCCCTGATCGATGGCGATGTCCACCAGCACGCTGCCCGGACGCATTTTTTGCAGCATTTGGCGGGTGATCAATTTCGGGGCTTTGGCGCCGGGCACCAGCACCGCGCCGACCAGCAAATCCACCGTCGGCATCAAGTCCATCAGATGCGCTTCGCTGGAATAGAGCGTGTGAGCGGTGTGCAAGGTAATATCCAGAAAACGCATCCGCTCCAGATCGACTTCCAAAATCGTCACGTCCGCCCCCAGGCCCGTGGCCATGCGCGCGGCGTTAATTCCGCTGGCCCCTCCCCCGAGGACGACGACTCTGCCCGGCAGCACACCCGGCACGCCGCCCAGCAACACTCCGCTGCCGCCATTGTGTTTGGCCAGGAAGTAACCGCCGACCAAAATGGACATGCGTCCGGCGATTTCGCTCATCGGCTCCAGCAAAGGCAAGCGATGATTCACCTCGATCGTCTCGTAGGCGATGGCTGTCACGCCGGATTTGAGCAGCGCATCGGTCAAGGTCCGGCTGGCGGCCAGATGCAGATAAGTAAAAAGAATCTGGCCGGGGCGAAGCAAGGAACACTCCGATTCCTGCGGCTCCTTCACCTTGACAACCAGGTCCGCTTTCTGAAAAACCGTCGCGTGGTCTGAAGTCATTTCCGCACCCGCGCTCTCGTAGTCTGCGTCAGGATAGCCCGCGCCGGTGCCGGCGGAGCGCTCGACGATCACCTGATGGCCGCGCTTGATGAGTTGGTAAACTCCCGAAGGCAAAAGCGCCACGCGATGTTCTTGAAGTTTAATTTCCTTGGGAACGCCAATAATCATAAGCGCTGCATGGTGAAGTTCCGCGCCCAGTTGTCAAGGAGCCGCTGATCAGCCAGAGCAGACGCATCCGGTAGGGACGCCGCGCTGCGGGCCGTCCCCACCAATTCCGCTTTCGCGGGCGGCGGCGACCCTATCAAATCATTTTGAGCGAAATTGCATTTTTCATTCCCTGGGCGGGGGTTTGGGCGCGGGCGCCGTTTCTTCCTGCAATCGTTCGCGCACGAGCTGGATGTGCGCGCGCAGATTGTAAAACTGATTGGCGAAGGAAGGCGGCACTTTCAAGTGATTGACTGCCTCCTCGATCTGATTGAGTTCAGCGCCCAAGTCCTTGCGTTTTGCGGCGGCCAAATCGCCCTGCAATTCTTTCTCGAAGGACAATAGTTCCCGATACCAGCGGTAGATCAGCAAACTCATCCGCAATCGCATTAGAAACGGCAGAACTTTGAACGCGGGGAAGGCCAACACCACCAGCGGCACAAATACGAACAGGACGTTGACCCGGCTGGCCAGCCAGAAGGGCAATAACCGGTAAAAAAAGGTCTTGCCCGATTTATAGTAGCGAGTGGCATCGGGGCTGATTGGAAAGTCGTGTTCCAAGGGCGCCGGGAACTCCCCCCGCCGCTTCAGCAGGCTCGGCTTCCCGTTGACTTCCTGCGCCGCTTCCAGCAACAAATCCGACAGCGCCGGATGCAAACTGGGCCGCGCCAAAATTTCGACCGTCGGCCCCACCAGATTGATATCATGGGGGGGAATATCCTTGCCGTAATCGAGCGCTCCCCTCGGCAAAACCAATTTGTTCAAATAGCTGACGCTTCGCGTGTAGCCGTCGGCCTGCACAAAATCAACCAGCCGAACTCCCGGAGTGAACAACAGTTGCTTGATCAAACGGGGCGAGGCCGAATCTCCCATCATAAAGACCGCGTCCACCGTGCCATCGTCCAAAGCCTTGGCCGCTTCTCCCGCCTCGAGATCGCTCAAGGTCGTTGCGCCGCCGGGTTTGATGCCATTCAAATCCAATAGCTTTAAGGCCAGCGAGCGCGTCCCACTGCCATGCGGCCCGATGGCCACGCGCTTGCCGGTGAACTCGGAGAGCAATGTGATCGGCGCATCCGCGCGATAAAAAACCAGCAGCGGCTCGTAACTAATGCTGCCCAGCGAAACCAGCGTGCTTGTGCCCAGATCATTGGTCACTCCGCCTTGGACGAAACCCACATCGACGCGAAATTTGGGATCATTCAGCCGCTTCAGATTTTGCGTCGAGCCCTCGGACGGGAGAATTTTCAGGGTCACGTTTTTCTGGGCCAATATTTTGCAATAGCGTTCCGCGTTGGTTTGGAAGGCGCTCCCCGTGGGGCCGCTGGTCATGATCAATATTCGCGGCGGCGCGGAACGAATAAACCAGACGACTCCCGCCGCCAAAATCAGGATGAAGAAAGCAACCACCGCAAAGGCCATTCCTCGCTTCAACCCAAAAATCTCCATCAA
>DASRLE010000314.1:0-2696 GCA_035648615.1 Saccharimonadales bacterium (SeqCode)
GCCGATGAAGGGTCTGGAGTACTTGAGCGGTGCGGTATTGGCCCGGCTATGGGATGAGTTGGACGCCCATGTTCACGCCGGCATCGCCCGAGCCTCTGGAGGCGCGATGGCTTATCTTAAAAGTTGCAATCCGACATGGAACACAGTGGGGCGAGTGACGTTTCATCTGGCCGAAAACAAGCGCAATCCGGCTCAACCCTTCGCCTTTCTCGCCACCTATACAAATCGGGTTTCTGAGCAAGGGAAGGCGCAGCATTTGCCGCTGGGGCGGGCTTTGGAGGAATACGCCGGGGCCAAAAACCGGGCGGCGCTGGCGGCCTTGCTCTCGCCGATCCAGCGCGCGGCCGAACAAAGCAAAGTCGCGCGTCAATTGCTGGATTCCCGCGCCATTTTTCATCCGCAGGTATGGCGGCCGGAACAGGCGTTCGCTTTTTTGAAGGAGATTCCGCTCTTTGAGCAAAGTGGTTTAGTCGTCCGCATTCCCGATTGGTGGAGGGCGGGCCGCCCGCCCAGGCCGCAAGTGAGCGTGCGAATCGGGGAAGCTAAGGGGGGCCTTGTTGGCAAGGACAGCCTGCTGGATTTCCAGGTGGGCATCTCGCTGGAGGGAGAAACGCTGACGGAATCGGAATTGAAGGCGATTCTACAATCCACCAGCGGTCTGACGTTGCTCAAGGGCAAATGGGTGGAGGTGGACAAGGACAAACTTCAGCAGGTGCTCGACCATTGGAAGACAGTCCAATCCGCCGCCGGGCCGGACGGCTTGCCGTTGTTGGAGGGACTTCGTCTCTTGTCAGGTTTTCAGCCCAGCGAGGCAGTCGAAGCGGAAGCGGAGGCGGCTCGCGCCGACTGGTCGAGCGTGATGGCGGGCGAGCAGTTGAAAAAACTGCTCGATGAAATGCAACGACCGGAAGTTTCCACTGAGTCCGACCCTGGACATGATTTGCGGGCGGAGTTGCGTCCGTATCAGCGCCAAGGCGCGCATTGGCTCTGGTTCATGAACAAACTCGGCCTTGGCGCGTGTTTGGCCGACGACATGGGTTTGGGCAAGACCATTCAAGTTATCTCGTTGCTGTTGGTGCTCAGGCGCGGACGGGCCCTATCGAAGACTGCCGATGTCGGCGTTCCGAGCTTGCTGATTGTGCCCGCTTCGCTCATCGCCAATTGGAAAGCCGAAATCCAGAAGTTTGCGCCGTCCTTGTCGGTTTTCTATGCGCATCCATCGGAAAGTCCCGGCGGACAACTCGCGGCTGCGGCAAAATCACTGGCTGGCAATGACCTCGTCATTACGAGCTACTCGATGGCGGTTCGATTGGCGTGGCTCAAGGAAACGCCGTGGAACATCGTTATTCTTGACGAGGCTCAGGCCATCAAGAATGCCGGCGCGCGTCAGAGCCGCGCGGTCAAGGAAATGCGTTGCCGCCATTGCATCGCCCTCAGCGGCACGCCCATCGAAAACCGCCTTTCCGATTTGTGGTCGCTCTTTGATTTCCTTTGCCCCGGTTTGCTCGGCGGCGCCAAGGAGTTCGCGGCGTTTTTGAAAGGCCGCGCTCAGGAAGATCAGAACCATTTCGCCTCCCTGCGCCGATTGGTGCGCCCCTACATTTTGCGCCGACTGAAACGGACAAGCGCATCATCAGCGATTTGCCGGACAAAACCGAGATGACCGCGTTTTGCCCGCTGACCCGCCGCCAGGCCGCGCTCTATCAGCAATCGGTCAACGAACTGGCCGAGCGGCTCGATGCGCCGGAGGTCGAAGGCATCCAACGCCGGGGCGTCATCCTGGCCTTTCTGACGCGGTTCAAACAAATCTGCAACCATCCGTCGCAATGGCTCGGCGATGGAGTCTATGCTCCAGCGGACAGCGGCAAATTTCACCGCTTGCGTGAATTATGCGAGGAAATCGCCTCCAAACAGGAGAAGGTTTTGGTATTCACCCAATACCGCGAGGTTACGGACCCGTTGGCGCGATATTTAGAATCCGTCTTTGGCCAATCCGGCGTGGTTCTTCACGGTGGAACCCCTGTTTCCAAGCGCAAGGAGTTGGTGGATGCCTTCCAACGTGACGGCGGTCCGCCTTTTTTTGTCCTCTCGCTCAAAGCCGGTGGCACCGGCCTCAACCTCACCGCCGCATCGCATGTGATTCATTTTGACCGCTGGTGGAATCCAGCAGTCGAGAACCAAGCCACGGATCGCGCCTTCCGCATCGGCCAAAAGCGCAACGTGATGGTCCACAAATTCACCTGTCGCGGCACCCTTGAGGAACGAATCCACGACATCATCGCCGGCAAAAGCGCGTTGGCCAACGACATTCTAGGGGAAGGTGCTGAACGATTGATGACGGAAATGAACAATTCCGAATTGCTTCGCTTTGTGGCGCTGGATATAAAAGCTGCCGCCGAAGATTAGAAATTTTGGCGAATGCCCATAACCTTTTTTGAAGAAAGAATATGAGTTGGAATTACTATGGGTTCCGGCCTTATGTGCCGGTGGCGGAGCGCCGCGCCAAAGCCGCGCGTGAATTGGCAAAACTGGCCAAAAAGAACGGCCAGGCGTCGTCGCCCGTCCTGTTGGACGGCCGCAAAATCGCCAGCACCTTTTGGGGCAAAGCATGGTGCGACAATTTGGAGGCTTACAGCGACTATGCCAACCGCCTGCCGCGCGGTCGCACCTATGTTCGGAACGGCTCGGTGGTCCAT
>DASRLE010000315.1:0-3001 GCA_035648615.1 Saccharimonadales bacterium (SeqCode)
GATCAGACCCACTCATGCCGCCTTCAAAAATTGCGCGATCGAGTTGACGACGTGGCTGGCTTGCGCGTCGGATAATTCCGGGTAAATCGGCAAGGCTAGTGTTTCGGCGGCGGCGCGTTCGCTTTCGGGAAAATCACCCGGACGATGGCCCAGCTCAAGAAAACACTCCTGCAAGTGCAAGGGCAGCGGATAATAAATTTCGGTGTCAATACCAGCGTTGCGCAACGCGGCTTTCAGCTCGTTGCGCTGCGGCGCGCGAATGACAAATTGATTGAAGATGTGCCGTTGACTCACCACCGCCGGCAAAATGACCGGCAGGTTCGCCTCCCGGAAGAGCGACTCATAGCGCCGCGCGTTGTGTTGCCGCGCGGACGTCCATTTGTCCAAGTGCCGCAATTTGGCCGTGACCACGGCGGCTTGTAAGGCATCCAAACGGAAATTTCCCCCGACCCACTGGTGATAATATTTCTTCTTCGAGCCATGAGACCGGAGGCAGGCCACGCGGTCGGCGCGCCCGGCGTCCTGCGTCACCACCATGCCGCCATCGCCGGCCCCGCCCAGGTTCTTGGAAGGGAAAAAGGAAAAGCATCCGTAGTGGCCGATTGAACCCGCGCGCCGGCCTTTGTCTTCAGCCCCAATCGCCTGGGCGGCATCCTCGATCACGACCAGCCGATGCTTCTTCGCCACGTCCATAATGGGGTCCATCTCCGCCATCTGGCCGTAAAGGTGGACCGGCATAATGGCCCGCGTCTTGGGAGTAATTTTGCCCTCGATTTGCCGGACAGCCAGATTGTAAGTCAGTGGATCGATGTCCACAAAAACCGGTTTGGCGCCCAGCCGGGCAATCGAACCGGCCGTGGCAAAAAAGGTGAATGGCGTGGTAATGACCTCATCGCCCGGCCCAATGTCTTCGGCCATGAGGGCGGCGAGCAGGGCGTCGGTTCCAGAGGACATGCCGACGCCAAAAGCGCAATTTGAATACCGGGCAATGGCTTCTTCGCACTCGACCACTTTGGGGCCAAGGATAAAGTGCTGGCTTTGCCAAACCTCCTGCACCGCCGCTTCGATCTCCGTTTTGATCGACTCGTATTGCGCTTTCAGGTCAAGTAAAGGAACTTCCATGGGCAGGGATGAGGCGGCGCTGTTTACAGATTCTCCACATACCATTCCAGCGCCTCATCCAGCCCCTGGGCAATTCGATAGGCCGGTTCATATCCCAACAAACGCCGCGCTTTCTCGATATTCGCCCGCGAATGAAGGATGTCCCCTGGCCGAAAAGGCCCGTACTGCGGACGAAAATCTTGCAAATGCGAAAATGTGCCGGCCAGCGGTTTGCGCAGGAGTTCGAACAATTCATTCAAGGTCGTTGTTTCTCCCACCGCGATATTATACTGCTGGTTGAGGGCCTCGGGATTGGCCGTCGTTGCCGCCAGCAGATTGGCCTGCACGACATTGGCCACAAAACAAAAATCCCGGCTGGTCGAACCATCGCCATTGATCTGCACCGGCTGATTTTTCATCATGGCGTCGATCCATTTTGGAATGACGGCGGCATAGGCGCCATTAGGGTCCTGGCGGGGACCGAAAACATTGAAGTAGCGAAGCCCCACGGATTCAAACCCGTAGCACTGGGCAAACACATTGGCGTAAAGCTCGTTGACCCGCTTGGAGACGGCGTAAGGGGAAAGACAATTGCCAATGGATTTCTCGGTTTGCGGCAGGGTTTTATCATCGCCATACACGGAACTGCTGGAGGCAAAGACAAATCGTTTTACTCCGCCCTCCCGCGCCGCCTTCAAAATAAGAATAAACCCGTTGACATTGCTGTCATTCGTCTGGTCCGGTGCCGCAATCGAACGCGGCACCGAGCCCAGCGCCCCTTGATGCAAAACGTAATCCACCTCCCGCACGGCCTTTCGGCAAACGGCGGCGTCCCGGAGGTCGCCCTTGATCCATTTGAACTTTTTCCAATGCCCGGGTTCGACTTTCTGGCGAACTTGATCCAGATTTTTCTTGTAACCGGTGGCCAGATTATCCAGCCCGATGACATGCTGGCCAAGGCGCAATAACGTCTCGACCAGGTTTGAGCCGATAAACCCAGCGGCGCCGGTGACAAGCCAGTTCTTTGGACTGCGGCGTAATTTTTTCGCCAGCTTTTCAAACTCAGTCATAAAAAATCACGCCTTATAAAGCTGCCCCTGCCGAGTGGGAATTCCCGCCATGGCATTGCGCGTATCGACAATACACGCGGCCCATTTGGCCAAGGCCGGATAATCCACGCTGGCATGTTTGGTGGCGATGAGCGCCAAATCAAATCCCTTGATTATTTTTGCGTCCCACCGGACTGACTTAAGACCCGCCCACTGCGGATGCTCCCGGGTGGGACGGATGACCGGAACATAAGGATCGTGATAGGACACCTTGGCACCCCTTTCTTTAAGCAACGTCATCAACACATAGCTGGGCGACTCGCGGTCATCATCCACGTCCGCCTTGTAAGCCAGGCCGAGCACAAGCACTTTGGCGCCATTGACCGATTTGCGCCGGGCGTTGAGCGCCGAGACAATCTGATGCACGACGTATTCCGGCATGGCCGAATTAATCTCGCCGGCCAACTCGATGAAGCGAGTGTTCTGGACATACTCCCGCGCTTTCCAAGTCAGATAAAACGGGTCAATCGGGATGCAGTGGCCGCCCAATCCAGGCCCCGGATAAAACGGCATGAAACCAAAAGGCTTGGTTTTGGCGGCATTGATCACCTCCCACACATCAATGCCCATGGCCGAATAAACCACCTTCAATTCATTGACCAAAGCAATGTTGACACTGCGGAAAATATTTTCGGTCAACTTGGTCGCCTCCGCCACCCGGCACGACGAAACCGGCACCAGGGTCTTGATGGCCCGGCCATAAACCGCCTTGGTTTTTTCGAGGCAGGCCGGCGTAAGGCCGCCAATGACTTTGGGGATGACCGCCACTTTGCTGTTGGGATTGCCCGGGT
>DASRLE010000316.1:0-2534 GCA_035648615.1 Saccharimonadales bacterium (SeqCode)
AGCCAGCGCCGGTTTCTGCATGTCCATGTCCGCAATGCGCTGAAAATGCCGCCGGTCCTCATAACGCCGCGGGCGGTGCAGCAGGAGGTCTTGCACCGTGCGCAGTTCGAGCCGCTCAAGTTGCGCCGCCCGCTCCGCGCCGACTCCGCGTAATTCCGTCAGCGGTCTCTGCAAGGCATGTGGGCCATTGGACATCCCCACGTTATAGAAGAGGCGCGGGCGGCCTTAAACCTCAAACTTTGAACTTTAAACCGGCGTTTTTGGCCCTACCCTCGCCTTATGGCAGAGTCCGCGCCAGATCGCCTTTGGAAAGAATACAGTTCGGCCTTTGAGGATTTCGACGACACCACGTTGGGCCGCTGGCTTGCGCAGACCCTTGGCCAATTGGAAGGGCGCGCCTGGCGTTTTTCCCATCCCTTGATTGGCGCTTATCGAATGGCGGCGGAAGTGGCCCATCGCCGGCAGATTTGGCTCAAACGCCTGGCCAGCCCTCCGTCTGCCTTCATTCAAACAAGTTGTTGCCGGGCACCCACCTTGCCCTTGTTTAGCCGCGACATTTTGAACAGCGGCTTGATCTGCCAGCATTGTTCGGAAACAGCGATTCCTTTCGAGGAGATTCCCGACGCACTTCAACCCGCGGTGCGGAATTGGGTGGACAGCTACGCGCCAGTCCATGCCGTGGCCCATTGGGAAGATGCCGAGCGCAAAAAGGTGGCCAACTACGACCAGGCCTGTGATGAAGCCGCCCTCGAAGCAGAAACGCTTTTAGCCTATGCCGGCGGGCAATTATTGCCGCGCTTTTTGGAATTTTACCCGGCCATTCTCTGGGAGGACCAGGATGAATGCCTCGAAGTGCTGCCCGAAGATATAATCTTGTCCTGAATTATGCGACGTCTCATCCGGTGGGCGGTTTATCTGGTCATCATAGTTATCGCCCTGTTTGCCGCCGCCATCCTTCTGCTGGATCGCGTGGTCAAGGAAGTAATGATCAGCCGCATTCACCAGGGCACTGGCATGGAAACCGAGATCGGCGACGTCGAGGTCGGACTCCTTTCGCCGACCATCACCATCAAAAATTTCCGGCTCTATAACACGCCCGAATTCGGCGGCTCGATTTTTCTCGATATGCCGGAATTGCACCTGGAATACGATCCCTATCGCTTTCGCGCCCGTGAACTGCATCTCAAATTAGTGCGCCTCAACCTGGCCGAACTTTCCCTCATCCAGGACAAAAAGGGCCGGGTGAACCTCCAGCAATTGGAAAAAAAATCCGCCGTCGAAGGCGGCCCTGTAAGAAAATCTTCGAGCCAGAAGTTGACCTTCACCGGCATCGACACTTTGAATCTGTCCCTGGGTAAATTTCGCATGTCCAACCTGGCCACGCATCACGAGCAGGAAATAACTTTTGGCGTCAAAAACCAAATCTTCCGCGACGTAAAATCCGAAGCCGACCTGACCGGCCTCAGCCTTCTAATGGCCATGAAAGGCGGCGCGCTCTCGACCGGCACCAATTCGGGAATCGACTTGACTGCGCTGTTAAAAAGCCTGACCCATTAACAAGGGCGGCGGTCGCAGCCCGGCAATCGCGTGTGAAGTCGAGCGGCGGCGCGCGGCAATTTTTCCATGAATTTTTTCAATCAAGGAGCTGACTGAAAGATGATGATATGCTGGCGCGGCAGCGTCTCGAGGGTTTCCACCCAGCGCAAGGGCAGCGCCGCCGCTTCCTTGCGCACCTGGGCTTGGGACATTTTATGGAGGGGCTTGATCGGCACGTTGGGGTCTTCGCCGCGATATTCCACCCAGACGATTCGTCCGCCGGGCTTCAACGAGCGGACGAGGGACTGCATCATTTCATAGGGATGATCGAACTCGTGATAGACATCCGCCATGATGACGAGGTCAAGGGCGTGCGCGGGGAGGCGGGCGTCGGTAATCGTGCCGAGGATGGCCTGGAAATTCGTGGTGTGATGCTGCGCCATGTTGGTGGCCAGCAATTCCAGCATCTCCGGCTGGATGTCCACCGCATAGACCTTGCCGCGCGGCCCCACCTGTACGGCCATGCGCCAACTCAAGTAGCCAGTGCCCGCGCCAATGTCCGCCACCGCGTCGCCGGGGCGCAGCTTGAGAGCTCGCAGCAACAAGTCGGGCCGCTCCTCCGCCATTCGTTCGGGACGTTCCAGCCAGTCCGCGCCTTGATGGCCCATGACTTGGGCAATCTCGCGGCCCTGATAAAACTTCCCGATTCCGTCCGGGTCATGGTCGGTTCGATATGTGTAGGACGCTGAATTGGTGGCGGGTTGTGAACTCGCGCATTGCGCCAAAACAAAACTACCCAGCAAAAGCGCCAGGCATTTTTTGGAAGTGAACATCCCACAAAACTACCCGATCCCTCGCTAAATCTCCAGAAGTTCATCGAGGCGCGAAGTAATGCCTCAGTGACGGCGGGAAAACGGGCCATAACTTTTTCTTTTTTTTTGTTGCTCACGTATGTATTGTATAGTATATACATACCATGAAGCCTCCAAAAGCTCCCG
>DASRLE010000317.1:0-6049 GCA_035648615.1 Saccharimonadales bacterium (SeqCode)
GACGGACATCGCCGGCCGCCGTTGCCGCTAGTCATGGAGCTCGATGTCAATCACGACGGGGTGATCGACGCCAACGAAATCGCCAATGCTTCGGCGGCGTTGAAAACGCTGGACAAAAATGGCGACGGCCAATTGACGGAGGACGAATACCTGCCGCCCCGTCCGCCGGGCGCTGCGGCCAGGCACAAACGCCGTCCGCCGACTCCAGCCATCGTCAACGCCCTCGATGCGAACCACGATGGGATAATCGACGCCAGCGAAATCGCCAACGCCCCGGCCGCCTTGAAGACACTGGACAAAAATGGCGACGGAGTATTGACACGGGACGAATTTATCGGCCCGCGGCCACCGCGCGAAGATTCGCCGGGCGACGGCCAAAAACCTCCCGAGGGCGCGCCTCCGGGGAACAACTAAGTTTCTGTTTGAGTGAACAGAAGCGGCGGGTTGCCCGAGAAATCAGTGTGAAGCCGGCGGCCCGCCGCATGTTTTAGCAGCGGTGCTTCAGACGCATCTGCCGCGCGCCGAGGGCGCAGAGGCCGAGCAAAGCCAAAACGCCCATGACTCCGGGAGACGAATCGGGGACCGACCCGTCTGGGGACACGTCGGAGGGTGCGACAACCGTTGTGATTGTCACTATTCCCGAAAAATCAATGGGCGGATCATTCAACCCGACGGTGGCCGTAAAGTCCAGCACGGAGTCGGCGTAGCTGTAGGTATAGTAATCATCGCCTGTGTTTAAGTCGGGGGTCATAGTCAGGACCGGGTTAGGGCCGAGTTTGAGAGTTACGGGTCCCGTAAATGCGGCGAATAATGTCGATGGGCCTGCCGGATTGGGATAATAGAACGAATGTTCAGCTTCTCTTGGCGCACCTTCAAAATCGCCCCCTGCAGCTGGATCATCCGGGATGGTAACATCTCCATTATATACCTGGCCCGCCGGCGGAGGAAACAGGCCATAAAACGGCGGGGAGGGATCGCCGACGTTGCCGTAGGTCTCTGGGGCTGTTAGAGTAAGTCCAGGATCAGACCCTGTGAGTGAGCCATTGTCAAGGGGCTGTGTGACGCTGAAGGGGTTCTGGTATCCAACGGCACTCCCAGGAATGGTGATGTTTGCAATGGTATTATTGAAAGCGCTGTCAATGGTATAATTGGGGCTGAAACTAGCGTTGTTAACGCCCGATCCCGACATGGAAACATTGAGGAGAGGGTCGAGGGCACCGGTCGGATCACCGATCCCATAGGAAGTTGAACTTACCTTCAAGATTCCAGTGCCCTTAAAAGACATTGTGGTATTCCAAGTGTAGTCGCTCGTCTGCGCCCAAACAGCGGACGAAAAAGAAAATAGCAAAAACGGAATGGCCAAACTCCTTTTGGCCAACAGGACAGGGTGCGCGCTAATCAAAGATTTTTTGCTCATAAACGTTGCCTACTAAACCTCTGGCGCGATACCAGCATGTTTTAGGCCGCAAAGAGAGCGAATCGTGCCTTCTCATGCAATAGGCTAATGGTAAAACTGTTGCGGGTTAGGAGTTCCCCCTAGTCTCAAGTTGAACCTCCGGGAAAAGTGTCAAGCTTTCCGACAGGATTACACTTCGTCTCTCGTCCTTGGGAGTTGAGTCTCCTGCGATTCGCATATCAGTTGCCCTCTCACCTTGAAAAATCGCCGCTGGGAAATATGGGAAATAATGGGAAATATAAAAACGAGCCTTTCTGCTTGAAGTCTCGGCGTTATGGCGTATTTTCTTCGGTCTGCGATGGTTTTAAAAAAAGCTGTTGCCACTGCGGTTTCTGTTTAGTATATTCCGCGCTCCGTTTCCCTAAAGGGTTTCGGGGACAATATTTAACGCTCAAATGCCGACAATTAATCAACTCGTCCGAAAAGGACGAAACAAACTGCGCAGCAAGTCCAAAGCACCGGCCTTGCAGAACTCGCCCTATCGGCGAGGCGTCTGCATCCAGGTGATGACGCGCACTCCTAAAAAACCCAATTCCGCCATGCGCAAGGTCGCCAAGGTGCGGTTGACCAATGGCTTTGAGATCATTGCCTACATTCCGGATGAAGGGCATAATCTCCAGGAACACTCGATCGTCCTGGTGCGCGGGGGCCGCGTCAAGGATCTGCCCGGCGTGCGTTATCATATTGTCCGCGGAACCCTCGACGCCGCCGGTGTCGAGAAACGCCGCGTCAGTCGTTCCAAATACGGGGTCAAACGCCCCAAAGAAGCCAAAGCCGGGGCCAAACCCGCCGAAGCCAAATAATTTATATGTCCCGACGTCGTCAAGCATCCAAAAGACCGCTGTTGGAAGACAGCAAGTACCACAGCACCCTGGTTTCACGCCTGGTCAACACCGTGATGATCAGTGGCAAGAAAACCACCGCCCAGCGCATTGTTTATGGCGCGTTCGAGGAGATTTCCTCCAAGAACCCAAACACCAACCCGCTCGAAATTTTGCAGCGCGCGGTGGATAACGCCAAACCCCGCCTCGAGGTCAAGCCTCGCCGCGTCGGCGGGGCGACTTATCAGGTCCCGGTCGAAGTTCCCTCTGACCGCCAGTTTTCGCTGGCCATGCGCTGGTTGGTTGATTTGGCCGACGCCCGCAAAGGCATCGCCATGAAGGAAGCCCTGGCAGCCGAGATTCTTGATGCTTTTCAAGGGCAGGGCAACGCCATCCGCAAACGAGATGAGGTCCACAAGATGGCCCAGGCCAACAAGGCCTTCGCCCACTTTCGCTGGTAGTCCTTCGAGGAGAAAACAACGCCCCGCAGGATGGATCGGGGCATTTTTATTAATCGTATCATGACAGAAGCCACTTTGGAAAAGAAGCCCGTGAACTCGCCGCAGCGCCAATTCACGATGGAACGCACGCGCAATATCGGCATTGCCGCCCATATCGATGCCGGCAAGACCACCACGACCGAGCGCATCCTCTTTTATACCGGCCTCATTCATAAAATCGGCGATGTCGATGACGGCAATACGGTGACCGATTGGATGGAGCAGGAACGCGAGCGCGGCATCACCATCACCTCCGCCGCCGTCACATGCTTCTGGACACAGAAGAACGAACCGGGACTGGACAAACTTTTCACCGAAGTGGCCCATCGCGTCAATATTATTGACACTCCCGGCCACGTCGATTTCACCGCCGAAGTCGAGCGCTCCATGCGCGTCCTGGACGGCGCGGTCGCCGTTTTCTGCGGAGTGGCCGGCGTGCAGCCGCAATCCGAAACAGTCTGGCGTCAGGCGACCAAATACAAGGTGCCGCGCATCGCTTTTGTCAATAAGATGGATCGCACGGGGGCGAATTTTCAAAATGCGGTGGATGACATGCGCAAGAAGCTCAACGCGTATGCCTACCCCATCATGCTGCCCATCGGCTCGGAAGATAATTTCGAGGGAATTATTGACTTGGTCAACCAGAAGGCCGTCACCTGGGGCCCCGGCGAAGTGGTCAAGGAAGGCTTGACCTATTCCGTCACCGATATTCCCGAAGCCTACAAGGAAAAAGCGCAGGCCGCCTTGCGCGAGTTGATCGACGCCGTTTCCAATAAAGACGACGAGATCGCCGAATTGGTCCTGGCCGAAAAGCCGATTACGCCCCTGGTTCTTAAAGCGGCCATACGCCGTTTGACCTGCAAAATCGAATTGGTCCCGGTCCTGTGCGGTTCCGCTTTCAAAAAGAAGGGCGTCCAAACTTTAGTGGATGCCGTGATTGATTATCTGCCCAGCCCCCTCGACATTCCGCCCGCCCAAGGCATCGAGCCTGGCACGGACAACGCCGTGGTGGTCGTCGAGGCCGATGACAACAAGAAATTTTGCTCGCTGGCTTTCAAATTGTGGACGGATGTCTATGCGGGCAAGCTGGTTTTCTTCCGCGTTTACTGCGGCCAGCTCAAGAAGGGCGACACGATTTATAATCCCCGCACACGCAAGCGCGAACGGGTCAGCCGCCTCATGGTCATTCAAGGCAGCGAACGCAAGGACGTTGATTCGGTTTATTCCGGCGACATCGCGGCGCTGGTCGGCCTGCGCAACATCACCACCGGCGACACGCTGTGCGACGAGGATTTCGATGTCATGCTCGAGCCGCCGACCTTCCCGCAACCGGTCATCAGCATGGCGGTCGAGCCGAAGACCAAGGCGGACCGCGAGAAACTGGGTGAAGGCCTGCAACGACTGGCCGAGGAAGACCCGACTTTCCGTTGCTATAACAACGAGGAAACCAGCCAGCTCATCATTGCCGGGATGGGCGAGTTGCACCTGGAAATTATTGTTGACCGTCTCAAGCGCGAATTTAAAGTGGATGCCAACACTGGCGCGCCGCAAATTGCCTACCGCGAAACCATCACCGCGATGGCCGAGGGCGAAGGCAAATACATCCGCCAATCCGGAGGTCGCGGCCAATACGGCCACGCCTGCATCAAAGTCGAGCCTTCGGAAAAAGGCAAAGGCATCGAGATCGTCAACGGCATCGTCGGCGGCGCGATTCCCCGCGAGTATGTGCCGGCGGTCATCGACGGCATTGAAGAAGCTTGCAAGAGCGGCGTCTATGCCGGTTATCAAGTGATTGACATGAAAGTGGAAATCACCGACGGCTCTTTCCATGAAGTCGATTCCAACGAATTGGCTTTCAAGATGGCCGGTATTTTTGCGCTCAAGGACGCTTTCAAAAAGGCGCATCCCATCCTGCTCGAACCGATCATGAAAGTGGAAGTGACCACGCCTGACGAATACCAGGGCGATTTGCTGGGAGACATCAACCGCCGGCGCGGCACAATAATTGGCATTGACGCCAAAGGCGGACAGACGATACTTAACGCGCATGTGCCGCTGGCCGCAATGTTCGGCTACGCCACTGCCATTCGGTCGCTGTCGAAGGGACGCGCGTCCTATTCGATGGAGCCGTTGACTTTCGAGCAAGTGCCGTCCAGTATCTTGAGTGTCATTTTGGAAGAGGCCGGCAAGAAGCCGGCGGCTCGAACGTAAACTATTAAACTGTTCTTTATTATTTGTTCTTTTTATGGCCGGACAACGTATTCGCATCAGACTTAAGGCCTTTGACCATCGGGTCATTGACCAATCCGCTCACGATATCGTTGAGACGGTCAAACGCACCGGCGCTCGTGTCGCCGGGCCGATTCCTCTGCCCACCCGCATCGAGCGCTTCACGGTCTTGCGCTCGCCGCACTCGGACAAGAAATCGCAGGAAACCTTCGAACAACGCACCCACAAACGCCTGCTCGACATCATCGAGCCTACCGCCAAAACGGTGGACGAACTCAAGAAATTGAATCTGCCGGCTGGCGTGGACATCACCATCAAAATTTGATTTTATGCTCGGACTTTTAGGAAAAAAGCTGGGCCAGACCAGCGTCTATGATGCCCACGGCGTGATCATGCCCGTGACCATTGTGCTGGTGGGCCCCAATCGCGTTCTCCAAACCAAAACCGCCGAGTCCGATGGCTACAACGCCGTGCAACTGGGCTTTGGCGACCAAAAAGAACATCGCGTCACCAAGGGCCTTCTCGGCCATTTCAAAAAGAGCGGCTCGACTCCGGTCAAACGCATTCGCGAATTCCGCGATTTCACCCTGCCGGTCAAGGCGGGCGATGTGATTGGCGCGAATATTTTTGCCGTGGGCGATTTTGTCGATGCCATCGGCATCACCAAAGGCCGCGGGTTCGAAGGCGTGATGAAGCGGCATAATTTCCGCGGCGGTGATGCCACTCACGGCGCCAAAGGCTGGCGTCGTCGTTCGGGCGCCATTGGCCAGCGTCTCTTTCCCGGCACGGTCATGCGCGGCATGAAGATGCCCGGCCACATGGGCCAGGTGCGCCGCACCGCCCAGAACCTGCAAATCATCCAGGTGCGCGAGGCGGATAATTTGCTCTTGATCAAAGGCGCCATTCCCGGCTCGAACAACGATTACGTCGTCATTCGCGAGGCCAAGAAATTGCCCAAGGGTTCTGAACGCGCCAAACGCAAGATTGCCCTCCAAAAACCCTCCGAAGCCCCCGCGCCCAAAGCCAAAGCCGCTGCCCCGGCC
>DASRLE010000318.1:0-8202 GCA_035648615.1 Saccharimonadales bacterium (SeqCode)
GGTGAAAATCACGTTGTTCACTGTAAATCTTTTTGGCGGCGCAAAGTTATTCACCGTTGGCTGCGGAGAGGAGTCCCTGCGGCTCTCCTTGCAAACGATGAATAACTTTGGGGCAACTATAAGGCAACAAAGGCAACAAAGAGATAAGGCAATGGCGAGCGCACACCGGTGCCGCGCGGGATCAAACTCCGCCCGTGTCCGGTGGCGCTGGTATCGGCCTTGTTCGCTCTTCCCCGAAGCGGCATCAGGGGTTTGCGGATTTTCGGGCAGGGAAGTTGCCGTAGCACAAAGGTTGGCCAGCCCTGATTGTCACCCCTTCCTCAAGAACCGTATGATTGGCTCCAGCTTCGGGCAAAAAAGCTGAAGTTTTATACTTATTATGAACGTTCAAGTCAGCGATGAAACGATTCGGGTTACCGGCCTGCAACAATTAAATGGGCCCAGCGCCTCGCTCTTTCGCACCCAGGTTTTAGCCAGTCTCAAGGCCCGCCATCAGGTCGAGGTGGACCTTTCGCAGATTTTGACCGTGGATGGCGGCGGCCTGGGGGCCCTGCTTTCGTTGCATAAGGTTTGCAGTGGCGTTCGCCTGCTTAATCCGACGCCTCCCGTTCGTCAAATCCTGGAATTGACCCGGATGAATCGTGTTTTTGAAATCGTGCAGAATTAAGCGCCCGAGTTTTTGGCCGTCGTTATGAAAGCTGTCCTGCCCATTTTTATTTTAGTGGATGCTTGCGGATGGGAAATCATGCGCGAGCGGAGCTTTCTGGAATCAGTCGCGCCGCGCCGTCATCGCTTGGAATCGGTCTTTGGCTACAGCTCGACCTGCGTGCCTTCGATTGTTTCAGGCCGATGGCCGGCCCAGCATCGGAACTGGTGCTACTATGCTTATGACCCGGCGGGCTCGCCTTTCAAACATCTGAGTTCCTTGCGCTGGTTGCCGCGCGCTCTGACCAGCCGCCGCCGCGTCCGCCGGGTGCTGACCAAACTGGCGCGGCGGGGACTGGGCTTCGAAGGCTACTTCGACCTTTATAATATGCCCTTTGAGCATATCGGCCTTTATAATTTTACAGAACGCAAAAGTCCGTTGCGGGCGGGCGGCATGAATTCAGGCACGAATATTTTCGACTTTTTGGAAACCGAAAAAATCAAATACTTCGCCAGCGACCCGAACAAAACTGAAAAAGAAAACCTGGGCGCGTTGCTGGATCAGATCAACACGGGTGAAATCGATTTTTCTTTTTCCTACTGGCCGGCCCTGGACGGGCTGCTCCATCGGGTGGGAAATAAATCTTCCGACATCGCGCCCCGTTTGCGCGAGTATGAGGACTGGATCGCGCAGGTTTGCCAGGCGGCGCACAGTCAATACGAAGAAGTGCGCCTCTATGTTTTCGGCGATCACGGCATGGCCAATTGCGACGAGTTGCTCGATCTCAAGGCGAAAATAGACGCGTTGCCCCTCCAGATGCCCCGCGATTACGCAGTGGTTTATGATTCGACCATGGCGCGCTTTTGGTTTTTCAACGATGAGGCCCGCCGAGCCATTACCGCGTGTCTGGGCCAGGTGCCGCAAGGACGGATTGTGCCGGATGAGGAATTGGAAAAGCTGGGCGCTTTTTTTCCAGACCGTTATTTCGGCGAGCTTATTTTTCTGGTCAAGGAAGGCGTATTGATCGTGCCGAGCCACATGGGCGAGCGTCCGATCCGGGCCATGCACGGTTATCACCCCACGGAGACGCATAGTTTCGCCGCGCTTTTTACCAGCCATGAAATTCCGGAAAGCATCACCGCGATTCCGCACATGTACAACCTGATGAAGGAAACAGCGCTGCTGGCGAAGTCGGCCAATGATCCCGGCCCCGCCGTCTTGCAGGCGTGATATGAATACCGCGTTGTCCATGCGAACTTCTCCACGGCCTGCGACCCGCCCGTCCTGGCCCGACACTGGCACGGAGGAAATTTATCCGTCCTGCCGCGCCCTTCATCTATTGGTGGAAGCCCAGGCCGCGCGCACGCCGCAAGCCACGGCCGTGACAGGTTTTGGCAAGACGCTGACCTACGACCAACTAAACCGGCGCGCCAACGCTTTGGCCCATTTCCTGCACGGCCGCCGTGTGGGGCCGGATGTATTAGTCGGCATTTGCGCGCAGCGTTCGATCGAGATGGTGGTGGCCACGCTGGCCATTTTGAAGGCGGGCGGCGCGTATGTTCCGCTGGACCCCGGCTACCCGGCGGAACGGTTGAAATACATGATGCAGGATTCGCGGGCGCCGCTCATTTTGGCCCAGGAAAAAACGGCGGCCAGCCTGCCGCCCAATGCGGCGACCGTGCTCTGCCTGGACCGCGACGCCTCTCTTTGGGCCGGAGAGTCGGAGGAAAATTTGCCCGCCCGCGCCAAGCCGGACGATTTGGCTTATGTGATTTACACTTCGGGCTCCACCGGCCAGCCCAAAGGCGTCGCCATGCGGCAGGAGGCGTTGATCAATTTGCTGCACTGGCAATTGGAGAATTTTAGTTTCACCGAACCGGCCCGGACGCTGCAATTTGCGTCCCTCAATTTCGATGTTTCGTTCCAGGAAATTTATTCAACGTGGAGTTCGGGCGGGACGCTGGTGTTGATTTCCGACGAAGTGCGGCGCAATTCCGTCGCCTTGCTGGAATATCTCAAGACGTGTCAAGTACAGAGAATCTTTCTGCCCTTCATCGCTTTAAAGCACCTGGCTGAGGCGGCCATCGCGCATGATCTGGCCGATTTTGGTTTGCGCGAGGTCATCACCGCGGGCGAGCAGTTGCAGATCACCCCGTCGTTAGTCGAGTTCTTCGGCCGGCTGGATGGCTGCACGCTGGAGAATCAATATGGCCCGTCCGAAGCGCATGTCGTGACGGCCTACCGGTTGAGCGGCCCGGCCAATGCGTGGCCGGCCTTGCCGCCGATTGGGCGGCCCATCGTCAACGCCAAAGTCTTTGTGCTTGACGAAAAACTCGAGCCGGTCCGCGACGGCGAGCCGGGCGAACTGTTCTTGGGCGGCTGCTGTCTGGCGCGCGGCTACTTGAATCGCGACGACTTGACAGCGGCCAAGTTCATCCCGAACCTCTGCCGCGATGAGCCGGACGCGCGCCTTTACCGGACGGGCGACTTGGGAAAATTCCTGCCCGACGGCAACATCGAATTTCTGGGCCGCATGGATTATCAGGTGAAGGTCGGCGGATTTCGCATCGAGTTGGCCGAGGTCGAAGCCGTGCTGCATCAACATCCCGGAGTCAAGGAAGCCGTCGCCGTCACCCGCGACAGTCCGAGCGGCGACAAGCAACTGGTCGCCTACCTGGTCGCCCAGCCTGGCCATGAGCCGCGGCCCAGCGAACTTAGGGCCTTTCTCAAACAGAAAATGCCGCCTTACCTGGTGCCCTCGGCATTTATTCGGCTGCCCGCGCTGCCTCTCAACCCGAATGGCAAAGTGGACCGTCTCGCGCTGCCCAAAAGCGCAGCCCTGGAGGAGCCGGAAGAGGATTTTTCGGTTGCGACCAAAATGCCCAAGACGCCCATGGAGATGCAGCTCAAGCTGGTCTTCGAACGTTTTTTCAACCGGCGGCCCATCGGCGTGGATGCAAACTTTTTCGAGCTGGGCGGCAATTCATTGCAAGCCCTGAACTTGATTATCGAACTGGAGCGTGCCACCAGCCGCAAATTGTCCCTCGATATTTTATATCAGGCCGCGACGATCGAGGCTCTGGCCACCGCGCTGGAAAGCCGCATTGGGACGGAGTGGAGTTCGCTGGTCCCGCTTCAGCCGCTGGGCAAACGCCCGCCACTTTTTTTGGTCCATACCACGCCGGGCGATGTGCTGGGTTACGGCAACCTGGTTTATCATTTGGGGTTGGAACAGCCCTGCTACGGTTTGCAATCGCTGGCCTTCCATCAGCCCGAGCAGGCCCACACTCGCATCGAGGAAATGGCGGCCTATTACATCAAGCAACTGCGCGCGATGCAGCCGGAAGGGCCTTACTTTTTGGGCGGCTGGTGTTATGGCGGGATCGTCGCGGTGGAAATGGCCCATCAACTTTTGGCGGCGGGACAGAAGGTTGAGTTTCTGGCCTTGATCGAAACGCCCGCGCCCGCTCCGAACTGGACCAACGCCGCGTTTTATGTGCGCCGCCTCCATTGCATGTTCAGCATGAAGCAGGGGGCCTGGAGGACGTACCTCGGGGAAAAGTTCAAATATTATCGCGGCCTCAAAACCACGACCGAACTGCGTTTTCGCCGCGTCGAGAAGGAGGCCGGCATGGATGATGCCGCGGTGGAAAATCAAAATCGCTATCTGGATCGTCTTGAATTGGTCTATGCGGCCAATATGGCGGCGGTGAACCAATATCGCTCCCGCCCGTATCCCGGCCGGGTGACCCTGTTCAACGCTTCCGAACACGATCCGGCATTGATTCCTGATTCGCAGTATGGCTGGCCCGGCTTGGCCGCGGAAATCGAGACCTTCGTGGTGCCCGGGACGCATGACAGCATTTTGGCCGAGCCTCAGGTCCGCCTGCTCGCGCAACAAATCAACGACTGCCTGGCCACGCGCCAGGAGGCACGGTCCGCCGCATGACCAACGAAGAAGTCAAGAAGAACATCTGGCGCAACTCGCTGTCCAGTTACCTGTGCCAGGCCTTGAAAATGGGGATGGGCCTGCTCATGTTCCGCATGCTTTACCAAACTTTGTCGCGCGAGGAGTTTGGTTTTTGGGCGCTGCTCTGGAGTGTTTTTGGTTTTGGCACTTTGCTCGATTTCGGCTTTGGCTTTACCGCCCAGAAACGCGTGGCCGAACTTTCCGCGATCGGGGAGTGGGACCACTTAAGCCGGATCCTCAGCACGATTTTTTTCGTCTATCTGGTCATTGGCTTGGTCATGTTTGCGGTCGTCTGGGCCGGCTCGGCCCAGATGATCAGCCTCTTCCATATTGATCCAGCCAACCAGCATCGGTTCCGCATGCTGTTGATTCTTTTCTTCGTTGGCATGGGCGTCACTTTTCCACTCGGCGTTTTCCCCGAAATGCTGGTGGGCTGTCAGCGGATCGCGCTGGTCAATACGCTGTTTTTCCTTGGCGTCTGCGGCAACTTTATCGGCTTGTGCGCGGCGATGTATTTCCATTGGGGGCTGATGACACTCCTGGCGATGGGTTTGCTGGCCGCGATTTTGCCCTCCATCGCCTCGGCATATTATGCGTTGCGCCTGCTGCCCAAGGTGCGCATTCGCCTGCGGCTCTTCTCGATGGGCATGGTGCGGGAAACCACGCAATTTTCTCTCTACGCCTATGTCATTACGGTGAGCAACCTGCTTCTCGCCAAAACGGATCAATTAGTCATCAGCACTGCTTTGGCGGTGGCGGCGGTGGCCATTTATCAGGCGGGGGCCAAGGTGGGAGACATGTTCATCAATTTTACGCAAATGCTGCCCGACGCGTTTTCGCCCGCGGCCGCGCACCTTCATGCCAAAGGGGACAAAGATTTCCTGCGCGAACTGCTGGTCAATGGGACCCGCCTCAGCGTCATCATTGGAACGCCCCTCTATATGATCTGCGCCTTTTATATGCAGGGTCTGGTTCGCCTTCTGACCGGCGCGCCCCCATCACGAGAGACATTTTGGATCGGGCAGGTTTTGCTCTTTTGGGGTTATAGCTCGCTCATCACGCAAAGTGTCAGCAAGCGAATTTTTATCATGTGCGGCCACGAGAAGAAGCTAATGCTGATCACGGTGGCGGAAACAATTTTGAATCTGGGGTTGAGCATCGGTTTGATTCTTCATTTCAAAAATGTCCTGTGCGTCGCGCTTGGTTCCCTCATCTCCAGCATGCTCGTCGGTTGGGGTTACCTGTGGCCGTGGATGATTCGGGAATCGCGCCTGTCCGGCTGGCAATTGGCGGCGACAATTATTTTTCCAATCTGGCTGGCCTGCCTGCCGTTGCTCGGCTTTTTGCTTTTTGCCCGCTTTTGCCCATGGTTCGATTTCCGGGGCAGCACCCCGATCTTTATAGCGGAGTCGATGCTTGCTTTTGCCGTCGGCGGACTTTGCCTGTGGCGCGGCGCGCTCAAGGATGGCGAGCGCGAACATCTCGTGGCCAAGTTTGACAAAATATTGGGGCGCGTCCCGGCATGAACCCTCCGCGCGTCAGTATTATTTTGCGCTCGTTCAACGAAGGTTGGGCTTTGCGGGAGACTTTGTCGGCGCTCACGGCGCAGGATTATGCCAACTGGGAGTTAATCGTCATCGATTCCGGTTCGACGGACGGCTCGGTCGAAATGATCCGCCAGATGCAACCGGCGCATTTCGTGCAAATCAAGTCTTCCGAGTATGTGCCCGGCAGGGTCATGAACCAAGGCATGAGGCTGGCCCAATCCGCCTATGGAATTTTTCTCAATGCCGATGCCACGCCTCAAGGCGCCGACTGGCTGCGCTTGCTGGTTGCGCCGCTTTTTGAGCCTAAGACCGCAGCGGTGTTTGGACGGCAAATTCCGCGCCCGGATTGCTGGGCGGTGTATGCCTCCGACTACGACCGGTGTTTTGGCCCCAACCGCGCCTCGGTTCATTGGGAGCATTTTTTCAGCATGGTCAGCAGCGGCCTGCGCAAAGACATCTGGGCGCGGCGCGGCTTTTTGGAAAACTTGCAATACGCCGAGGATTACGAATACACCCGCTGGTGCAAAGAGCAGGGGTACAATATTGTCTATTGTCCCGAATCGAAGGTGATGCACTCGCACAACTACACGCCGCCGCAAATTTATCGCCGCAGTTTCGGTGATAACCGGGCGCTCGCCCTTTCCTGGAACAAAAGCCCCACTCACTTTAGCTGGATGCGAACGGTGCTGTTGGGATGGGCCGGCGATGTTCGGCGCGATTTCCTTTTTTGCGCCCGCCAGCGGCGGCTGTCCGAATGGCCGCGCGCCGCGCGCATTCGATGGGCGCAACATCGCGGATTGCTGGACGGATTTCGGCAGGGTTGGAAAGATTACCGCCAGCCGTCCTCGGCTTTTACGCAAACTCCGCCGCTCAAAGCTTCGACCGCTCCATGAATATTCTGGTCATCAGCAATCTCTATCCTCCTCATTATGTGGGGGGGTATGAGTTGCATTGCCAGACCTTGGTCGAGGGCCTGCGCGCCCGTGGCCACGAAGTGCAGGTCCTGACTTCGGATCATCAGGTGGAGAATGTTCCCTCGAGCCGTGAACCGCAGGTGCATCGCTGTTTGAAAATTCACGGCATGTTTGGGCACCCGTGGCTGCCCATCCAACGGCTCAAAAATCAGGAGCGCTACAATAACCGGATGCTTCGCGAAATTCTGCGCCAGGTAAAACCCAGCGTCGTCTATTGCTGGAATTTCAGCGGACTTTCCAAATCCATGCTCTTTACCCTGCGGGCGAGCGGCTTGCCCACGGTATTTTGTGTCTGCGATCATTGGGTGGCGCGTTGCGCGGAGAGCGACGTCTGGCTGAGTTGGTGGAACCGCGAAAATCTCCAACGTCCGCACCGGCTCGCCCGGCGCGCGCTGGAGATTATGGGATTCCGCCGCCATTACCAGGCGGAGACGCCCACCAACCCGGTGCGTCAATTAGATTTTCAGCGAATTTATTTTTGCAGCGGCGCCTTGCGCGATTTTACGGCGGCGGCCGGCTTCAAAGTGGGGCATGGGGCCGTTGTTTATTGCCCGATCAATACCGAACGTTTCAAGGGCGAACCCAAATCTGTCACCGCGCCGATGCAGCGCCTTCTTTATGTGGGACGCCTGACCGAGGACAAGGGCGTCATGACAGCGTTGCGAGCCATGGCGCGATTGCGCGATAAATTCGATGGCCGCCTGAGCATCTATGGCCGGGGCGAACCGGAATATGAGGCGCAATTGAAGGCGTTCGTAGAAAAAGAAAAGCTGCCGGTCACTTTTGCCGGCGGAGCGAAAGTCGAGGAAATGCCGGCGATTTATGCGGCGCACGACGCCTTATTATTTACTTCCGAGTGGGCCGAGCCTTTCGCGCTCACGCCGCTCGAAGCCATGGCTTGCGGTTTGCCGGTCATTGGCACGACGACCGGCGGCAGCATCGAGTTGTTTCGCCATCGGCAGAATGCGTTGACGTACCAGGCGGGCCAGGATGCCGAGCTGGCCCAACGAGTGGTCGAGCTGGATCGCGACCGCGGGTTGCGGCTGGATTTGGCGGTGGCAGGAC
>DASRLE010000319.1:0-2977 GCA_035648615.1 Saccharimonadales bacterium (SeqCode)
ATGGGTTCTGCTGGTACGAATTGCATATTTTGCCAACGCATCCTGTGAAGCTGCGTTCGCTGCGCCTGGAAATTCCGCGCGTGGCCAACACCGCCCGCTATCTCCATACCTCCAGTTACAACTGGTCGAACCTTTCCGGTGGGTTGCCCGAGTTGGGCGGACATTGGAAGAACCAGTTCACTCCCTACGTTTGGCTGGGCGACGAAGAACGCGGACTCGCCTGGTGCGCGGAATCGGATCAAGGCTGGAACTTGAAAGACCCAGAGCAGGCTGTGCGCGTCGATACAAAAGACTCCATCGTCCTCTTCCAGGCGAATCTGCTCGATCGCGAGGAAATGATCAGCGGCCCCATCGTGCTGCGCTTTGGACTGCAAGCCAGCCCTGTCAAACCTATAAAATCGGCGTGGCGCGCGCAGGCCCGGATTTTGCACGACTTCCAATATGCCCTTGCCGATCCCGGCCCGGATGGCCGGAGCGAACTGGACCGGCTCAAGGAAGGCGGTGTGAAAACGGTGGTGTTCCATGATCAATGGACGGAATACTACGGGCAGATGGTCCCCGCGGACCCCGCCAAGTTTGAGAAATTAATCGAGGCATGCCATCAACGGGGCTTGAAACTTCTTGTCTATGTCGGTTACGGCGTGGCCCGCGCCGCGCCGGAAATGCGCGATGTGCATGACCAATGGTCCGTCATTCCCTTGATCCCGTGGGAACCCACTTACAAACCGAAAATGCGGGGGTTCGACGCCACCTGCGCGAACAGCGGCTGGGCCGACTGGCTGGTGGACGGGGCGGACAAATTATTTGCCCGTTACCATCTTGATGGCCTCTATTTCGACGGGACCAGTGAAGCGTGGAGTTGCCAGAATGAGGCGCACGGTTGCGGTTGGCGCGATCAACAAGGGAAATTGCACCCGGTCTTTCCCATACTCGCCGCGCGCAATCTGATGCGTCGTCTTGCCGACACGATGCATCGTCATAATGAAAATGCCATTCTTGATGTGCATATGTCGTCCAACTTGACCCTTCCCACCCTCGCCTTTTGCGACAGTCTGTGGAATGGCGAACAATTTGAAGGACACACGTCCGCTGAAAATTTTTCCGTGCCATTGCCCTTTTTTCGGTCGGAATTCATGGGTTATGCGCACGGGATGGATATGGAATTTCTCTGTTACGAAAACCGTCCTTTCAAGCTGGACGAAGCGATCGCGCTGGCGTGGTTGCATGGCATCGAAGTGCGGCCATATCCGGGCACCCTTTCGCACATCACGCCGATCTGGCGGGTTATGGACCGATTTGGCGTGGTGGATGCCCAATGGCGGCCATATTGGAAAGAGCCGGTGGCAACGTCGGACAACGCCTCACTCAAAGTGAGCGGTTGGACGCGCCGCGGGAAAGCGCTGTTATTCGTCAGCCATTTGGATCGGAAAGCGGAAAATGTAACAGTTCATATTGACAGTAAAATCCACCCGGCCAGGGCCAGTGATGCCTTGACCGGCGAGGCGATTCCTTTGGACGGAAACAATCTCCATCTGGCCTTCACTGGCATGAATTATCGGATGGTGGAGGTGGGGCTGAGGTGATTGGTAAAGCTTTGAAAGCAGGATTCGATTGACCTGCGACTCAATTATGATGTTTCCAGGTCGCAAGCCGAAAAACGGGCTGCTGGCTTGACGGGTTAATTTAGATGCGTTTGCCATCTTACGCGCGCGATATTTTAACGGTCGCGCGAAGTTTATCATTGCGCAAATCCCCGTGCTTTGGCTTTATGTCGTGCTATAGTGTTGAATGAAACGAGAGCGAGTGATTATTTTTTACTCCGGGCGCGTTCAAGGCGTCGGCTTTCGTTATTCGATCAAGAATCTGGCCACGGGCTTCGACTTGATTGGCGCCGTCCGAAATCTGGACGATGGCCGTGTCGAGTTGGTCGCCGAAGGGGCCAGGACGGAATTGGAGGAATTTCTCCAGGCGGTTCGTGATTCCGATGTCGGGCGGTTTATCCGGCAGGAGCAGGCGGACTGGACAGATGCAAAAAATGAATTTCGCGGTTTTGAAATTACGCGTTAGAGTGGTGACAGGTCAGAAAAAATAATGAAGTACGCCATCATAGCGGATATCCACGCCAATCTGGAAGCGTTCCAGGTCGTGTTGGAGGACATTGAAAAGCAAAAATGCACGCATATCGCGTGCCTTGGCGACGTGGTCGGCTACAATGCCAATCCCAAGGAATGCCTGGACATCGTCCGCAAGATGAATATGCCATGCATCAAGGGGAACCACGACGAGTATTGCTCCACCGACGAGGCGCTGGAAGGGTTTAATCCGCACGCGGCCGAGGCCGTCAATTGGACGCGCACGCAGTTGACCGAGGAAGACCGCAAATGGCTGCGCGATTTGAAATATCTGCGACTGCTCTCCAATTTCACAATCGTCCACGCCACTCTCGACGGCCCGCAACGCTGGGGCTATGTATTTGACAAGCTTGCCGCCGCCGCCAGTTTCACCTACCAGAACACGCCCGTCTGTTTCTTCGGCCATACTCATGTGCCGGTGGCGTTTATTCGCGATAGTGTGGTGCGGGGCGGAACGTATTCGAAATTCCGGGTCGAGCCGGGCCGGAAATATTTTGTCAATGTTTGTGCGGTCGGCCAGCCTCGCGACAATAATCCCAAGGCCGGTTACGTCGTTTACGACATGGATGAGGGCTCGATTGAACTGCGCCGGCTGGACTATGACATTCCCAAAACGCAGGCGAAAATTCTGGCGGCGGGGCTTCCCGCCCGTCTGGCCGAACGTCTTGCTTTCGGGAAATAAGCGTTGAGAATCCTGATTCTAAAGCCCAGTTCGCTGGGCGACGTAATCCAATCGCTGCCGGTCCTCCGGCTGCTTAAGCTGCATTTGCCCCAAAGCCAAATTTACTGGTGGCTGGATGCCGGCCTGGCGCCATTGCTGGAGGGAGACCGGGATTTAGCCGGCA
>DASRLE010000320.1:0-11313 GCA_035648615.1 Saccharimonadales bacterium (SeqCode)
CCAAGCACAGCTCTGGCCGCTTTCCACGTCCTTGACGGCTTGCATTTTGAATCCATGACTGTATCGAATAACTTTCATAATACTTGGAATTTCTCTTTCCAAAGTACCAACCTATTTCAGGACGTGACCCCGATGACCAATTTTCAATGACCATTTTTCAATCGAAAAGTTCGAAATCCTAAGGCATTACTTCGCCAATAGGAACTCTCCACAGAAAGTGAAACGCATCCCGCACCGGAATAATCTTCAATACTATTTGACTCAGCGCCTTAAATACGCTATTAGCTGTGCCGCAATGTCATAAAACTACCAGCCGTAGTGCGGTGCCATGATCGAACAACAACCAGACCAACTGCATTTGCACGGGATCGACCCCCTCCAAGGGAAGCGCCTTATCGTTCGCAAACGGGATGGCCGCCATGAGGAGTTCAACGAAGCCCGCATTTACCTGGCCATTGAGAGCGCCTTTCGGGCCGTCGAGGGGCTGGGCCGCGACCAAATTTTGCCCGAGCCTCTGCCGAACGCGATCCGGCAGTGCGCGGACATAGTGGTCGAACGGGTCTTGAGCCGCGCCGTCCGCGGCGAGCAAATGGAGGTCGAGAGAATCCAAGACGCCGTCGAAGACCAACTGATGCTCGATGGTCATTTGGCCGTGGCCCGCTGTTATATTCTTTACCGCGAAAAGCGCCGCCTCATCCGGGCCGAACGCGAGGGCCGCATTGTCCCGCCCTCGGTCATTCCGTTCGCCACGGCCATGCCGTCTCAGCCCGCGCCTCCGCGACCGGCGGCCGCCGCCCATCCCGCTCCGGGATTGCTCGAACGAATTTACAGTCAAGCATTGCCGAAACCAGCCGCCGGCCAGGATCTCGCCGCCCGGCACCGCGCCCATTTCTTCAACTATCTCAACGAAGGTCATTACCTAAACCAACTCACTCCCGCCCTGCTTGAATTCGATCTGGAAAAATTGTCGGCCGCTTTGCGCCCGGAACGCGACGGCCAATTCCCTCCCACCGCCCTGCAAAACTTGCACGACAATTTTCTTATACATGACAATGGCCGCCGCATCGGAACCCCGCAATATTTCTGGATGCGCCTGGCCATGGGCCTGGCCTTGAATGAAGGCGAACAAGCCACCGCGCGCGCCTTGGAATTTTACGAAGCGCTCTCCACCTTTCGTTTCGTGCCTTCCGAGGCCGCCCTGCGCCACGCCGGCACAGTGCATCCGGAACTGCTCGCCTGCCATGGCGCGACCAGTTGGGGCGATCTTGAGCATATCACCGCCCGCCCGCCAAAAAAAGGTTTGACTTGTTCATGGATCGAGCCTTGGCACTCCGGCATCTGGGATTTTCTGGCCCGCCCCAAACCCGGCGCGGCCCCTTGGGAGCATGATTTGAACAAGGCGCTATGGGTGCCGGATTTATTCTTGAAACGGGTCCGCCAGCAAGCCCGCTGGACGCTCTTCGATCCCGCCGAAGTTCCCGGCCTTCACCAGGCCTGCGGACGCGCCTTCGAAGAGCGCTACCTCGACTGCGAGCAAAAAGCCGCGCGCGGCGAAATGTCCGGCGCGCGCCAAATCAACGCCGCCGATCTCTGGCAGGAAATCATGGCCTCGCTCGCCCAAACCGGCCAGCCGTGGCTGGGCTTCAAAGACACGGCCAACGTCCGTTCTCCCAGCGAAGGACGGCCCGTGCGCAGCGGCAGCCTATGCACCTCAATCCTGCTCAACACCTCGCCGGACCAAGCCGCCGCGTGCAGTCTCGGCGCCATCAACCTGGCCGCCCACCTGACCCAGACTCCGGCCCGGCCGCTCGACACCGCTCTTTTGCAGCGCACCATCAGCGCCGCCATGCGAATGCTTGACAATGCGCTCGATCTCGCTTCCTATCCCGACGACTCAACCCGCGCCTTTTGTCAGGAACATCGCCCTGCGGGTTTGGGCCTGGCCGGTTTCCAGGATGCCCTCGACCAGCTCGGCCTCAACTACGCCAGCGCGGCCGCCGTCGATTTCGCCGATCGCAGCATGGAACTCATTTCCTGCCACGCCATCCTCGCCTCCGCCGCCCTAGCCGCCGAGCGCGGCGCATATCCGAGTTACCCCGAATCCCAATGGAGGCGGGGCCTGCTTCCCATCGATACCTTGCCCTTGCTCAGCGCCGAGCGCGGCCAGCCGCTCGATCTCAACCAAGCCGCCACCCAGGATTGGAACCACGTCCGCGCCACCGTGCAACGCCACGGCCTGCGCCACTCCACCGTCACCGCCGTCGCGCCCACCGACGCCAGCTCCGCCATCGCCGGCATCAGCCCATCCATCGAACCCTCGACCCAAACCCTGCCGCCCCCGCAATGGCTGATCGAATGCGCCGCCCGCCGCCAAAAGTGGCTCGACATGGGCCAGTCCCTGACCCTCTACGCCCCGAAAAACAATCCAGCGACCCTCTCCGCCCTCTACCTGCAAGCCTGGGAAAAGGGATTAAAAAGCGTCGGCCAACTCCACTGTCAAAAAGAAATCCAGCGCGAGGCAACTACCGGTTTTTCGGACCAGACCCAGTCTCGACAGGAGCATGACCCAGTTGCTCCGAACGTCCTCCTGGCAGAAAGCGACCTCAACCCAGTCGAAAAGTAAGATTGAGGGTAAGACCGTGCCGCCTTCACCACCGTGCGATGCAAATGGCGGGCACCAGCGGGAAAGCGGCGCTGGCGCGCACGCAGTCCAAAACCTGGCGGTTCTTCGGTGGCGTCGGTGCGCGCGAAGCGTCTTGGAGCGCGGCGCGCCAGCGCCGCTTTGGTCCCCGAAACAGGTTCTCACGGCTATTGAAGGATTTTGTCCCCCTCTGGGAGCTGTGGGACGCTGTGGGAGCGCGCTCGACGGTTGACATCGTGATAACGTTGAAGGCAGATTATCTTCCATGAGTGCGGCTGAATATCTAGGCCGATTATTAGAACCCCATCAGCCGTTCGGAAGCCGCCGAGCGGTTAGTGCAATTGTGCGCGGATTCTCAACTCCAGGACTGAATTGTTGAATTGGCCGGTAAATGTACCGAAGGCGCTCTGACCGAGGAAGAGCGCAGCGAGGATGAGGCCTATGTAAGAACGGGAAACCTGATTGCCATTCTTCAAGCCAAGGCGCGCAGCGTGTCTGCTTAGAGTGACAATTGTCGCTGCTACTCCTGGCGATCCGCAGGTCGAATGCCGCGCAAAGAGGGGTGGCAATTTGCCCCCCCCCTTCGAGTTTCGTGATGGCGAACCAACGCCTTTGTGGTGAATGCATAAATATTTAACTGCGAGCCGCTTCTCGATCCGCTTTTTCCACTGTCCTTAACTCGACCTCCCTTTCTGCCGATACTAGCAGGAACCGGATGACAATCGTGATCAGCACACCATGAGCAGCCCCCATAATTCGCGGAATCTAAGGATTTTAGTCATCGATGACAATCGATCGATCCATGACGATTTTCGCAAAATTCTTTGCGGTGGCTCAACGAAAAGCGATTCCTTGACGGAAGCGGAAGCCATCCTCTTTGATGCCGCTCCGCCGGTCTCGAATCGCCTGGCCTTTGAGGTCCACTCCGCTTATCACGGGCAGGAGGGTTTAACTTTGGTGAAGGAAGCCATTCAAAATGGCCGGCCCTACGCAATGGCTTTTGTCGATGTGAGGATGCCGCCAGGATGGGACGGAGTGGAGACGGCGGCCCATATTTGGGAGGTATGCCCTGACTTGCAGATTGTCCTTTGCAGCGCCTATTCGGACTATTCCTGGAATCAAATGGCGGACCGTCTCCGCAACGCGCACCAATTGGTCATCCTGAAAAAGCCCTTTGACTCGATCGAAGTTTTGCAACTGGCCGACGCGCTGACCGAGAAATGGCAGTTGCACCAGCAAGTCAAGATGAAAGTGGACCAATTGGAAAATCTGGTCCAGCAGCGCACCACCGTTTTGCGGGAAACCAACCAAAGGCTGGAGCGGGAAGTCATCGAGCGGAAGCGGAGCGAGGCGCGCATTCAAGAGCAGGCCATGCTTCTGAATATGGCCCAGGATGCCATCTACGTGCGCGACTTGGCGGGAGGCATCAGTTTCTGGAACACCGGCGCGGAACGGCTTTACGGCTGGAGCGCGCAGGAGGCGGTCGGCGCCGACGTGGGACGATTGTTCCCCGAAGTGAAACAAAAGGCGTTCGCGGAGGCGGAGCGAAGCTTGTTGGAAAAAGGAGAGTGGCGGGGCGAGGTCTGCCAAAAATCCAAAGACGGCCAGGAAGTTATTACCGATAGCCGCTGGACGCTGTTGCGCGATGGCGCGAGAAGTCCTTGTTCCGTGCTGGTCATTAATACCGACCAAACGGAAAAGAAGAAGCTCGAAGCGCAGTTTCTGCGCGCGCAACGCATGGAGAGCATCGGCACGCTGGCCTCGGGAATGGCCCATGATCTCAATAATATTCTGGCGCCCATCCTCATGTCGGCTTCGATGTTACGCTGGTCCCTTCCGGTCAAGGAGCAGGAGGTGACGATCACTCGGATTGAAACCAGCGTGCGGCGCGCCGCCGAAATCATCCAGCAAGTGCTCACCTTCGGGCGGGGCGTAAACGGAGAGCGCGTTCCGGTCAACCTGGCTGAGTTGATGGAGGAGATCGGCAAAATCATCGGACAAACTTTTCCAAAGAATATCACCATCGTGTTGGATGAAGCGCCGAAGCTCTGGCCCATTATTGGTGACAAGACGCAAATTCACCAGGTCCTGCTCAATCTTTGCATCAACGCCCGGGACGCCATGCCGGCGGGCGGAATTCTCTCCTTGCGCGCCCAGAATCTGCGGGTGGGCGAAGAATGCGCCGCGTTGAATGTCCCTGCCAAGGCCGGCCCTTATGTCTTGCTCCAGGTCACTGACACGGGTTGCGGCATTGCGCCCTCAAATCGCGACCGGGTTTTCGATCCATTTTTCACGACCAAGGACATTGGAAAGGGGACGGGGCTGGGCTTGTCCACTGTCTTGGGAATCGTCAAGAGCCATCATGGATTTGTTAATATTGACAGCGAATTAAAAAAAGGGGCCAGTTTCCGCGTTTATTTGCCGGCTTCGACCGAGTCAGCCACCACTATCACGGTGGCCCCGTCCCATGTCTTGCCGCGCGGCGAAGGGGAAACGATCCTGCTGGTCGATGACGAAAAAGATATTCTCTTGGCGACGGGCAAAATGCTGGAACAGTCCGGCTACAAAGTAGTGGCGGCCAGCAGCGGCGACGAAGCGCTGGACCTTTTCCGGCAACAGGAGGAGGCGGTGGATTTAGTCTTGACTGATATTATGATGGCGGGAATGGATGGGATGGCGTTGATCCATGCGCTGCGCGAGATCGACCCGGCGGTTCGAATCATTGCCTCCACTGGCTTGGGGGTCAAATTGCGTCCGGTGGATTTGCAGTTATTGCCCGCCAATTCTTTGTTATCCAAACCTTACAGCGCAGAAACATTATTGACATCGCTGGACCGGGCGCTCAAAGGCACGCCCAAACGCACCAGGTACGGCCTGGTTTCGGCCATGGTTTAAGCATGAATTTAATTATTACTCGAGAACATGCAAACACTACAACAATCATCGGGGATTCGGTAGATACCACTCTGCCCATCATTAAACGATTGGAGCAGCGCAGCCGGCTTTTTTCCACTTTGGGCCGGCGCCTGGGCGAGGCCGCCACGATCAGGCGCGCGGCGGAGATTGTTTTAGAGGTGGCGGACGAACTGGTCGGCTGGGATTCGTGCTCGGTGGATTTGTATGCGCCGGAGTTGGACACCATTTCATGCGTGCTGGCGATGGACATTATCGACGGACGGCGGACCGAAATTTCCGGCTCTGGCCTAAACGCAACGCCTAGCCCAAGATTGCGGCAAACTGTTTTCCTGGGGGCTCAATTGATTCTACGGGAAGATGTCCAACATAGGTCGCCGGATTGCAAGGCCTTTGGAGATCAAAGCCGTCCTTCCGCTTCCCTCATGTATGTTCCGCTTCGCTATATGGGCCGAAACACCGGCGTTCTCACTATTCAAAGCTATGATACTCTAGCCTACACGGAAGAAGATTTAGGAATCTTGCAGGACCTGGCAGACCATTGCGGCGGAGTGATGGAACGCATTCAGGCGCTGGAGAAATATCAATCCATTTTCGAGCAAGCGGTGGAGGGCATTAGCCAGACTGCGCCCGACGGGCGGTTTCTCAAGGCCAACCCCGCATTAACGCGGATGCTAGGTTATAGTTCGACCAAGACGCTCACTGCGGCAATTAGCGACATCGGGAAACAGCTTTTTGTGCGGCCGGCCGCTTACCTTGAATTCAAAAGACAGGTCGAGCAAAACGGGACGGTGCGCAACTTCGAGGCCGAATTTTATCATAGGAACGGCAGCACGATAAGAGTCTCCATTAACGCCCATGTCGTCCTGGATGCCTTGGGCGCAGCCCATTATTACGATAGCACGATTGAAGACATTACTGAGCGCCGGGGAACCGAAACATTTCTGCACTCCATTCTGCAAAACCTGCCCATGACGGTTTTCATCAAGGAACCGAAAGACTTGCGATTTGTCATGTGGAACAAAGCCAACGAGGAGCTATGCGGCTATACCGCTGCGGAAATAGTCGGAAAAAATGACCACGATCTTTTTCCAAAGGAGCAGGCGGATGTGTTTGTCGCTCAGGATCGTGAAGCGCTCCGCGAAGGCAAGCTGGTGCAGAATGAGGAGGAAATGCTGACTCGGCACCACGGCAAACGCATTCTGCTGACTCGAAAGGTGCCGATTTTCGACGAACATGGTGAACCGCTCTATTTATTGGGAATTTCGGAGGACATTACGGAAAGAAAGGAAGCTGAAGCTGAACTGGCTTACGAACGGGATTTGCTTCGATCTCTTCTCGATAACTCGCCCGACTATGTCTATTTCAAGGATAGTAACTCGCGGTTCATCCGTTCCAGCCGCACCTTGAGCGAAAGGCTCGGCTTAAATCCGCAGGACATTATTGGAAAATGTGACTTTGACCTTTTTGTGGGCGACCATGCGCGAGAGGCGTATAACGATGAGCAGGAGATTGTCAAAAGCGGCCGTCCGGTGGTGGGGAAAATTGAAAAGGAAGTTTGGAAAAATGGCATCGAGTCCTGGGTGCTGACTAATAAAATGCCCCTGCGCAACAAAACCGGAGAAATCATCGGGACGTTCGGAATCTCCAAAGACATTACCGCCATCAAGGACGCCGAGGCAAAACTCAAGCGGGTCCACGAGCAGCTTGTGGAAACTTCCCGTCTGGCGGGCATGACGGAAGTGGCCACGAACGTTCTGCACAATGTCGGCAACGTTCTCAATAGCGTTAACATCTCGTGCTCGGTAGTGTCAGACAAGATGCGGCAGTCAAAGGTAGCGAACTTGACCAAAGCAGTGGCGCTGTTGCAGGCCCATTCCCGGGATTTGCCAGTATTTCTGGTCAACGACCCCAAGGGCAAGCTATTACCGGGCTATTTAAGCAACCTGGCCGCTTTGATCTCCAAAGAACAACGGGAGGTGCTTCTGGAACTGGCTTCGTTGAATAACAATATCGATCATATCAAGGAAATTGTCGCCATGCAACAAAGCTACGCGAAGGTATCCGGTCTCTTGGAGAGTTTGCCTTTGGTCGATCTGGTGGAGGATGCCTTGCGCATGAACGCGGGTGCGATGGAACGCCACCACGTCAAGATTGTTCGCGAATATTCGGATGTGCCGCCTGTCCTGGTGGACAAACACAAAGTGTTACAAATCCTGGTCAACCTCATTCGCAACGCAAAGTATGCCTTGGACGAGCAGCGACATGCCAACAAAGTGCTGACCTTGCGAGTAGGGACGAACGAAAGCGGCAAGGTCCATGTCATGGTGATTGATAACGGGGTAGGCATTCCTCCCGAGAACCTGTCCCGAATTTTCGGGCATGGCTTCACGACCCGCAAAGAGGGCCATGGATTTGGCCTGCACAGCGGCAGTCTGGCCGCCAAGGAACTGGGTGGTTCCATCCATGTCCAGAGCGAAGGAACCGGCCAAGGGGCAATTTTCACCTTGGAACTCCCCTGCCAGGCCGACAAAAATGGCGGGTAAAAGACGTTTTCTTTCGGTCAATGTAAAGGCGCGGCCGCGTGCTGTATGAGCCAAACCAAGTCAGGATCTGTGGCTCCCAAGGCGGGGGTATGGTGATACTGTGAATTATAAGTCACGGGCCGAATGAGGCCGTAGGTCCCGTTCCATTTGGTTCGGTATTGGTGAACCTCGGCATGCCCGTCGGCAAAGGAGGCGACACCCGAACCGGCGTGATAGGAACCCGGTAAATCCGGATAGTCCGCCGCGCTGGCGGTCAGGTTTAATTCCAAAAATCCATCCTGCAGGGTACCCATGGACTCCTCGGTAAAAACAAAAATCTGGCTGGGACCGGGGTTGCCGATGTCCGACTCCTTGATATACGTCATAAAGGTCGTATTATAGTTTACTCCGCTCAAAAGATCCACCCAGCCTCCCATCTGGGACTGCATGGAATAACTGCGCAAGCGTTGCTGGGTGAAGATGCCCGAGCCGGAGGGAATAATGTCGGAGGGACATTTGTAGATCAGAAACGAATTATTGGCATAGGGAGCCAAAACGTTGTTTTTGTAATAATCCGTATTGGTATTCTCGCTTGAGGGCCCCCAACTCTCGACGTTATTCGAGCACCATTCATAACCATAGTTGGCCGGCTGCGTGCCCGCGGAGTTGGCCACCAAAAATCCCCGGTAGTCATCGCTATATGAGACAGCCGCTAATTGAAGCTGTTTGAGGTTATTGACACATTGGGTTTTTCTGGCCTGCTCCTTGGCTTTGGCGAGGGCTGGCAGCAGCATCGAGGCAAGAATGGCGATGATCGCGATTACTACCAGTAACTCAATCAGTGTGAAGGCTGAACCACAAAGGAATCGGTCCTTTCTCGGCGTCGAAAAGAAAGAGCGGGTCGCTTTCATAAAAGTTTTTTTATCTTCACCCAAATACAACAGGGCGCCCGCTCATGACAGGCGCCCTGCCTCTGCAATCATCTCCATCCTTAGCGGCTGATGCGATAGAACTGAGTGGCTCCGTTGGTCGCCGTGGAAACGCTATAGACGCCTGCACTGCCAGTCACGACGGCCCCGGAAACCGGCAGGTAAGGGCCTTGGACATTAGTGGACCCTTGCAGGCCAAAATCCGAAGCCGGGTCGTTGGCGGATCCTGTAAAATGAATGGTAACGGTCGAACCGCTGTCAGTGATGCTGGAGAGGAAAGGCAGCGTGGGAGGCTGGACGACATGCACTGTCGCCACCGCTACCGTGGTGGCCTGGTTTGTCCCCGGAGGAGACCAGGCCCGCCATAGATTTCGAGTCGTAGAGGCTCCGTAGAGGTTGCCGACGTTGTCCCAAGCCGCGCAGGTATAGGCCTGGTTCCAATCTATATTGGTCAGAGTCTGAACGGACGCGCCGTTGGTGACAGAGATAAGAAATCCATTGGTGGCATTGAGCACGCGAATCCCTCCGCCGTTTCCATTTTGGCTGCCTTTCGACATCGGAACGGCCACCATCGTCGGGTTATTGCGGGAGTTAATGACAACATCGCGCACGCCTTCGAATGTCGGATCGGTGGCGCTGGTGCTGTTCACCGCGTTCCCATAACCCCATTCCACTTGTCCAGGAGCGCTGCCCATAACGAAGCTGAAAGCGGTGCTCCCATTGGAGTCGTCGGGAGGAAGAACACCCATGTTCCAATTGGTGAAGACCATCGCGTCATAGACGGCGTTCTCATTGTTCCGGTCTTGTCCCACAAAAACATCCAGGTTGTTATCGACCATGCATCCGCCGGAAGTGACCAAGGCTACGTCGCCCGTCTGGGTTTCCACGACTTGCGTTCCGTACACGTCGTTCGGATCCACCGCCCCGTTGGTCAGATGGTACATCCAAATACCCCAACTCGGGTAATCGTTGTCAGGCAGCCAGACGGCTGCATTGGTTGTAGTGGTGCCCGTGACGTCGAACTCTTGAAAGCCGGCGTCCGTCGAGGCTGAGATGTCGCCGGCATCCGGGTTGTTTAGGGTGGTGGATTCGTTGATCACGATTTGATTGGTTGTCGCCAGGATGTCAGCAGCGATGACCGCGCCTTTACTGCTATTGTCAACCCAGTAGATTCGGTCGTCGTCACCGATTCGAATTTTCATCGGGTCGTATCCGCCTGAATTCGCAAATTGCCCCGCCACTTGCGCATCGAGCGCGTCGTCGTTGGTGTAGCCTGCATTGCCATACCAGCCCTCGTCGGCCTGGCTTCCGTCTGCGTTCATTTTGTAAAGCCCGATCATCTGGGAAGCGTTGGTCCCGAGGGCTGCGCAGCCCATCACGACCCGTCCGTAATATGGACTATTGGTATTTCGATCGACGTCTATGCCCAAGGGGAAAAAAGCCGTCATGCCCGCGTTGGTGTCAATGCTCGTCTGGGTCCAATTGGTAAACCCAGCGGTCGCCGCAGTGATGCTGACTTTGTAAGTCCCAAGCGCGACCAAGTGCGCGCTGCTGTCCTTGCCATCCCATACCACGACGTTGGCGCCCCGCAGGGCGCCGGATGCGCCCGGAGCGATAGCCAGAGTGCGGACCACGTTTGTGCCTGAGAGAATATTGACCGTAACCCCCAGAGTAGCCGGTTCGTTCAGGAGGTACCGGATGGAGGTGCTGGCGCCCTGGGGCGTGGAGACGCCTTGGAGCGAGCCGTTGAACTTGATGTCAGTGGCATAGACATTGGCATGAACCGGTTGAGGCGCCGAAAATAGGGCGATGAAGAGGGTTCCGGCAAACGCCAGGGGAGAAAGAAGCGGTCGGAGTTTTTTCATAAAGTTTTTTTAACTCAAAACAGTTTGACTGCGATTGATACGATTGTTGCAAAACGAATTTTTGACGAAGCGAGCAAGTCTTGTCAACCCCCATAAAAATGGGGCAGGATTTCTGGTGATGCGAATTTTGTTTGTTTTGCTTTTACTCGTTCTCACCGTTCTGAACGCTGGCGCCTCCGAGCCAATGACCCTCTGGCCCAATGGCGCGCCCGGCGAAAAAGGCGACATTGGAATCGAGAAAGACGTGACCAAGCCCAGCGATAACACACCTGGCGGAAAGCGCTTGGTGCGCCTCAGCAATGTCACCACGCCCACTCTCACCCTTTACCAGCCTGAGCCCGGGAAGGACACTGGCGCGGCGGTGGTGGTCTGTCCCGGCGGAGGCTATCAAATCCTGGCGATAGACTTGGAGGGAACGGAAGTATGCCAATGGCTCAACT
>DASRLE010000321.1:0-11323 GCA_035648615.1 Saccharimonadales bacterium (SeqCode)
GCCTATGGTTTCGATAATTTGTCCTTAAGCGCCAAATACCAACTTTGGCAAAATGGCACACACGAGGCCATTTTCTCGGCGGGCGTAAAATGGGAAATTGGAGGCACCGGCAGCAAAAGCATCGGGCCGAACCCCGCGAGCACGTTCACACCCACGATTTATTTCGGCAAAGGTCTCGGCGATCTGCCCGACCTGTTGAAATATGCAAAACCATTCGCCATCACCGGCACGCTGGGTGAAGCGTTGCCCAATAGCGCCGACCCGGACAGTCTTGAATGGGGATTCGCGCTCGAATATAGCCTGCCCTACTTGCAATCGCAGGTGAGAGACATCGGCCTGCCCGCGCCGTTCAAAAGAATGATTCCGGTGGTTGAGTTTTCATTCGCAACACCGGAAAATCGAGGAGGCGGTTCGACGACCGGCACGATCAATCCCGGGGTGTTTTATGAAAGCCGCTACTTTCAAATCGGCGCGGAGGCCATCGTCCCAGTCAACAGCGCGACCGGCCACGGAGCCGGCGCAGTTCTGCAATTGGAAATATTTATTGACGACATCTGGCCGCAATTATTCGGCCATCCCATCTTTGGAAAATAAAGTTATGAAAACAAATTCGATTCAACGTTGGGCGGTGGCGATTGCTTTGGTTTTGACCGGGCCCTCCTTGGCCTGGGCGCACGCATTTTTGGACCATGCGGAGCCCAAAGTCGGCAGCGTCGTCGCGATCTCGCCGGGCGAACTGAAACTTTGGTTCACTCAAAGACTCGAACCGGCCTTTAGTTGGTTGCAGGTGCAAGACGCCTCGGGCCAGGAAGTGGACAAGAAAAATGCGCATCTTGATGCCGACGACAAGTCGCTGCTGATTGTTTCGCTGCCCCAACTCCCCGCGGGCACATATACCGTGATCTGGCACGCCGTCTCGGTGGACACACACAAGACGCAGGGCCGTTTTAAATTCACTGTCAAGCAACATCATTAAAGGCAGGCATGACCATGTGGTTTATATTGGCGCGAGCGATTCACATTGGCGCGTGCCTTCTATTTTTTGGGGTTTTCGCGTTTGACCGGTTTGTGGCCGCCACGCTTTTTACAGAGAATCATTTTGAAGCGGCTAGTTATTGGAAATCGCGGGTGAAAGTATTCAGTTGGTTTTTGCTGCCGATTATTTTGTTATCCGGACTCGCCTGGTTTGCGCTGGCTGCCGCGATCATGAGCGGGGAACCGCTGCAAGCGGAAATTTTGAAAACAGTTTGGGGCCAAACCCAATTTGGCGCGGCCTGGCAGGCTCATTTGTTTTTTTGGGTCGCGGCGTCCGTTGTTGCGGTACTTTTTCGCTCTCTACAATTCCAAACCTGGCTGCAATTATTTTTCAGCGGCGCTCTGCTGGGTTCCCTGGCTTGGGCGGGGCACGGACTGGAAGGCTCGCGCTGGCACCTCTTTGCGGACGTTTTGCATTTGCTCACGGCTGGGGTGTGGCCGGCAGGTTTGCTACCGTTCTTTTTGCTTTTGCGAAGATTGCGCCAGGTCCAAGAAACAACCTCATCGTTTTTGATCGTTGCGCTTGTCCGCCGTTTTTCCGCGTCGAGCTTGGCGGCCGTTTCCGTCCTCGTCGTCACTGGCTGGATCAACGGTTGGTTTTTGGCGGGTTCTTTTTCGAATCTCTGGGCGCAAAGTTACGGGAGATTTTTGTTGCTGAAAATTGCGCTTTTTATTTTGACGGTCGTCCTGGGCGCGGTGAATCTTTTGCGGCTCAAGCCGCGCCTTGCGGCGGAGAATTCCGAAAAGGCCGCCGCTCAAATGCAATTGAACGTCCAAGCGGAATTATTTCTCGGCGTTGCTGTAGTTGTTGTCGTGGCTATTCTCGGAATATTACCACCCGCCAATCGCTAAAGGCGCCGAAGTCAGTGTATATAATTGAGCAGCGACAGGCCCATGATTTTGGTTCCGCTTTCAAGAGCTGCCTCGTAAGCGGTTTGAGTCTGATCGAGCTGGGTCAGCGTTTGGGCGAGGTCGGCGTTGGTGTCGCCGGAAATCTGGGTGGTCAGGTTGGCGGTCTGCGAGGTAGCAATGTTGCCCGCAGTGGTCAAGGCGGACTGCATGACACCGTTTGCGCTGATTTGGGCGACAATGTGGTCGGCGTCGTTGGCGACGGCGGCGGCGTCGGTGGTGCTGATCGCGGCGGCGTTGCCCGAGGCCAGGTCTTGCTGCAGGGAAATCATGTGGGCAAACAGGTCCACGCCAGTGCGGCTGTCGGCAAAAAGACCGAGGGCGCCGCTCCCGCTGGTATTGGCTCCGGGAACGAGGGCGGCGACTTTGACGTTTGAGGCGATCTCGCTTTGGGCGGTGTTGCTATTGCCTTGATAAGAGACAGAGGTGACGGCGCCGCTGGCGTCGGTGGCGGTGGCAAACGGCTCTTTGTTACTGGCGGTGCCGCTGAAGATATAATTTCCTTCACCATCCTGCGTGTTGCCGATTTGGGCGGCTTGCTGGATTAAGGAAGTCATTTCATTGGCATAAGTAGATAGTTGCGCGCTGGAGTTGGTGCCGTTGGAGGCGAGGGTGGCGATTTCGTTGACGCGGCTGCTGAGGGTTTGCAGACTGTTCATGGCTGTGGCGGAAGTGGTGGCCTCACTTTGCAACTGCGTGATATTGCTGGAATAGTGCGCGGCGGATGCCTGGGAAGCCTGATCATTCAACACCTGGGCCATGACCGAAGGATTGTCTTCGGGCCGCGAAATTTTTTGGCCCGAGCTGGCCTCGCTTTGCAGCGTGTTTTCCTGCTGCTGCAGGTTATTGACCGTGTAGAGAAAATTGTCGGAAAAAGCGGTGTTGGAGATGCGCATAACTTAGAAATTAAAGGAGGTCATACCGTTTTCATAGCCAGGACGGTTTCCAACATTTGGTTGACCGTGGTGATTAATTCCGCGGAGGCTTCGTACGCTTTTTGGAATTGCATGAGATTGGTCATTTCGGTGTCGGTATTCACGCCGCTGAGAGAGTCGCGCTGGGTGGTGAGCATCTGGCTGACGGCGCTGCTATTATTCAGTTGTTCGTTGACCGATTGCAGGGATGAACCAAAGGCCCCGATTGTGGCGGCATAACTTTGGCTGAACGTTTGATTGTTCAGGTCGCTCACGGGCTGGCTGGCCAGTTGAGCCAGCGCCGAAACCACCGTATTGTCGCCGCTCGCGCCCGCCACGCCAGCGGCCTGGAAAGTGGAGGGATCGTTCACCACCGTGGCATTGACGCCAATGCTGGCGGCGTCTGTGCCCGTGAAAAAGTTCTGTCCCGTGCCGCCGTTCAAATCGTAACCTCCCGAATAAACAGTATTGACCTGGGTGATGAGTTGCGAGGCAAGGGTATTGAGCGAGCTTTGCAAGGTGGCGAGGGCGCCGTCGCGGGCGGTGATGGAGCCTTCGATGCTGCCGCCAGTGAGGCTGAGCGGCGCGCTGGAATTTTGGTCCTGCACCAGTAATTGCCCGCTGGAGTTGGTGTAGGTCTGCAAGCTGTCCGCCGCCGTGCCCCCCGTCACCATCGCCACGCCCCCAATGCTGATATTGGCCGCGCCATCGGGCTGGGTGGACGAGGTAAAACTAACTTTTCCGGCCAGGTCTTCGAGGGTTTTCTCGCGCAAATCCACCAGGTCATTGGCCGATCCGCCGCTGCTTTTCGCCTGGATGATTTGCTGGTTCAGCGTCGCAATCTGGGCCAGATCTTGATTGCTGCCGGACACATCGCTCACGATGGAAGAATTCAAACCAGCGGCCAGCGTGTTCAAGCCGGCCGACACCTGGTTAAATTGCCCGGTCAGTTCTTGCGCGCTTTGCACGACCGTTTGCCGGTTGGAAATATTGCCGGGGTCCGTGGAAAGAGATTGCAAGGCGCCAAACATGTTGGATAAATCGGTGGACAAACCTTGGGGACTGGCGCTGTCGGCGCCGGCGCCGCTGGCGGCGCCGTTGAGCTGCTCATTCAAATTCGTCTCGGCATTATCGAGGGCGCTTTGCTGGCTGGCGAGCGAGCCGCTGGCGCTGGCTTCGCTTTGGATTTGCGAGTCAAGCAGGGCATTGCGGACTTGGGTAATCCCGATGGATTCCACGCCGGTGCCTTCCTCACCCACCGGCGTTTCAATGGGAGTGGCGGCCTGGATTTCCAGTGATTGACGCGAATAGGAAGGATTATTGACATTGGCCAGGTTCTGGCCGGCAATGGCGGTCGCCTGCTGTTGGACGTCGAGGGACTGCCCGGCCATGCTTAAGATGTTGAAAAGTCCAACCATAAAATCATTGGATCAGCCGACGGCCTCGTAAAGCGCGCGCCGGGGCAGCCGGCGGCTGTTCATGCTGCCTTGGCCATTGTAAATCCGTGTTTCACGGGCGGGGACCAACGTGTTGATTAAATTCTGCATCAAGTCGATGGAACGGCTGAGGAGGATGTGGTTTTGACGCACCCGCCGCCGGACGCGGACAAGCAATTCGTTATTTTCCGCAACGAGCGCCGACACTAAAGGACGGTAATCGGCTGGCAAAAGTGGAATGAGGCTGGCGAAGGTTGTTTGTTCCGATTGTTGCAGGACTTGGGCGAGTTCGCCGCGGCATTTTTCCCGATGATCGCGGGCCTGCTGAATGGCCACGCCCTGCGCCTTGATCCGGGCGACCGTATGCAGAAGTTCCTCGGCGCCACGCGCCACGACTTGTTGTTGCTGGCGGTCCAGCAACGCGAGCATTTCGCCGTACTGGCCCAACTCTTCCCGAAGGGCGCTGATTAAAATTACGATGCTGTCAATCATGGATTAATGCTGGGTTGAATGGTGCGCCTTGGGCAGAACCTGGTGGACGAGTTGAGTTTCGATGCTTTTGGCCAGTCCAAAAGCGCCGGAGCGGCTCATGCTCTCCGCCATTTGGTTGTTAATCATGTCGTTATAGATGCCGGACTCATTGGAATCTTTAGTGGCCGAGGAAGTGATGACGGTTTTGCGGGCTTCGCCTAAAATCTGGCGCAGCAAGACCGCCTCGAACTGGCGGCTGGCTTCCTTGACCTTGTCGCTGTCCGAGACGTTCGGATTGCCCGCCAATTGATCGAAGGGCACCGCCGAGGCTTTCACTTTGGATTGTAAAGATGAAACATCCATAGTTCACCGAATGATTAATTCAGCCTGCAACGCGCCGGCTTCTTTCATCGCTTGGAACATCGACATCATGTCGCGCGGCGATACTCCCAGGGAATTCAAGGCCGAGGCGACTTTTTCAACGGTGGGCAATTCGGGCAGCGCGATCATGGCGGCTTTTTCCTCGTTGACCTTGGTGTCGGTCTTGGGGGTGACGACAGTCGTGCCGCCCTGGCTGAAGGCGTCCGGCTGGCTGACAGCGAGAGCGGAAGTAATACTGATGGTCAGATTGCCGTGGGAGACGGCGCAACTGGAAATATGAATGTGCGAGGTCGCCACAATCGTGCCGGTGCGTTCATTGATGACAATGCGCGCCGGAACGTCCGTCGTGATCTCGATCGCTTCGAGCAGCGAAATGAAATTCACCGGCGTGCCTTCAAATTCCTCCGGCACCCGCACCCGGACGGTGGTGGAATCCAGCGCCAGAGAGCTATCGGGAAATTTCTGGTTGAGGCCCAGGGCGAGACGAGCCGCCGTGGTGAAATCCGGCTCGCGCAAGATCAATTCCAAATGATGATCACTGACAATCTGCGCCGGAATTTCGCGTTCCACCAATGCGCCGTTGGCGATCTGGCCGACGGTCGGATGGTTCTTGACCACCGAAGAGCCTCCCGCGCCATCCGCCACTGCGGAAATTCCGCCCAGAGTCAGCGCCCCTTGCGCCACGGCATAGACCTTGCCATCCGCGCCGAGCAACGGAGTTTGCAGCAGGATGCCGCCTTGCAAACTTTTCGCATCGCCCATCGAGGCCACATTGACATCCAGGCGTGTGCCGGATTTTTTGAAAGCGGGAATGTCAGCCGTGACGATCACGATGGCCACGTTCTTGGCGGAAAGAGTGGAGGCCGGAACGGTCAAGCCGAAGCGTTGCAGAATGTTGGCAATCGTTTGCAAGGTTTGCAGCGGGTTTTTATCACCATCACCCGCCAAACCAGCGACCAGCCCGTAACCGACCAACTGGTTGTCGCGCACCCCGGAAATCATGGCAATGTCTTTGATGCGGACGCCCTCGCCGCAAACGACCGAAGCGAAGGCCAGCAGCAACGCCACAACCAATAAATCAAGGAGACGACGCATAAGACAGCTTAGAACGGACTCAATTTGTCCCAGATCTTGGTGAACCAGCCCTTGCGCTGGGCATCGGTGATGGTGCCCTTGGAGATGAACTGAATGGTGGCGTCGGCGATGTTATAACTGAAAAGTGTGTTGTTCGCGGCGATGTCGTCCGGGCGCACTGTGCCGCGCACCACGGCATCTTGTTTCTCACCGGAGAAAGCGGTGCGCAATTGGCCTTCGACGACCATGTTGCCATTGGGCAGCACGTCCACCACTCGCACGGCAACCTGGGCGGTGATGGTTTCAGCGTTGTTGATCGTCCCGCCGCCGTTAAACTCAGTGTCCGAAGTATAATTGAGCGCCGGCATCGTGCCCTTCTTGGTCAGCAGACCGCTCGCCGCAGGGCTGTAAAGAAAACTGGCGATGGCGGCGTTGACGGAGGCTTTCTTGGAAGTGGTGGTGTTGTTCTGCCGGGTGGCGCCGTTATTCTCCTGGATCAGAATGGTCAGAATGTCGCCGATGCTATGGGCCTTTTTATCCGCGACCATGGAGCGGATATTTTGATCGGTCCACAAGGAGTCCGCCCGCGCGCGGCTCACTGGCAGCGCCACGACGAGAAGAGTCAGGATTGCTGTGCTACAAAATGATTCGAATGGTTTTTTCATTTTCTACCTTTCCGTCTAATTCACGTTGCGTTTTGGGATTGCGCACCCGCACCATCTGGCCGCACAACCCATCCTGCAGACTTTCCACCATCAACGATATGCCCAGCGTGCCATCTTGAAAAATTGCCTCGACCATCTGCCCGCGGCGAATGAGCGGGCGCACGCGCACCGAACGGTTAAGAATCGGCTTGCCCGCGGCCACAGTCTCGCTGAGTTCCAAGGCCGTGTCCGTCGTGGGAAAATTGGGGAAAACATCGCGCTGGATCAGCAAGTCGCCGCGTTCCATCGACACATCCGCATCTTTCAACAACTCGCCGCGCTGCAAAGTCGAATGGGCCACGGGAATGTCGTGCCAGATCGCCGCTTGCACTGCGACCTGCCAATTGCCGACGCGCTCCTTGCCGTTCCAGAGCACAAAATCCACCACGAAATTCGGGACGATTCCCGCTGCGGGCAATTCCCCCACCTTGAGGGACAAGGGTTCATCGGGCACCTGGGGCCTGCCCCAAGGGCGTGTCAAGTGTAATTCCAACTCGCCCCGCCCTTTGACAAATTCTTTTTGCAAGGTGGCGGTGAGAAGATCCACCAGGTCCGACTCCTCGAAGAAGCGGATGCGCCGGGTGACGCCCACCTGGCCCGCGCCCGATACATTGGCGGCCGAAAGGCTGGGCGCGTTTCGTTGGACGAAATCAGCGATTTGACTGCGGGAAAAGGTGGCGGTTTGACCAAGGCTGGGAGCGCGCGTCAGGCGAAGATGAGGCACGCCGCTGGGCGCGGTAATAATTTCGTCCAGAAACACGCCGGTGCTGTCCACCGAGGCCCGGGGCAGCAGTTGCCACGAATTGGTTTGGCCGGCGAGGGCCAAAGGAAACAGGGCGAGGGCGCCCGCATAAAAAATGGTTCTAATAAACTTCATCAGCGACGGAGATTGTTGCCTTGTTGCATCATTTCATCGGCGGCTTGGACAGCCTTGGAATTCACTTCGTAAGCGCGCTGGGCCACGATCATGTTCACCATTTCCTCGACGACCTTGACGTTGGACATTTCGACGTAACCTTGTTGCAGACTGCCGTAACCGTTCTCGGCCGGATTTCCCGTTTCCGGCGTGCCCGAGGCCGGCGTTTCCAAATACAAATTACGGCCAATGGCCTGCAAGCCGGCCGGATTGGCGAAACGCGTCAAGGTCACTTGGAAATTTTGAGTGCCGCTGGCGCCTATGGTGGTCACTGCGCCATTGGCCGAAATATCGACCGAAGTCGTGCCGACGGGGATGGGTTGAAAACCGTTTTGCACGGGCAACCCGTCGCTGGTGGTGATGCGTCCGTCCGAGGCCGTTTTCAAAGAGCCGTCGCGGGTATAGGCCAGCGTGCCGTCGGGCATGGTGACTTGAAAAAATCCGTCGCCTTGAATGGCCACATCCAGCCGCTCGCCAGTCTGGCTCAATTCGCCCTCGGTGAAAACACGCGAAGTGGCCACCGCGCGAGTGCCGTGACCGATTTGCAAGCCGGTGGGCAACTCAGTGCCGTTGCCCTGCTCCGAGCCGGGTGACCGGACGTTTTGATAAAGCAAATCCTGGAATTCGATCTTGCTCTTTTTGAAACCGGTAGTATTGACGTTGGCCAGGTTGTTGGAAATGACATCCAGGTTGAGTTGCTGGGATTCCATTCCGGTGGCGGCTGAATAAAGAGCGCGTAACATATATTAGCTTGGATTGCCCAAATCGCTGATCACTTTGCCCAACCGGTCGTCCTGGATTTGAATGACGTGCTGGTTGGCTTCAAACGTGCGCATCGCCGTCATCATGTTGGCCATTTCGCCGACCACCGAAGTATTGGAGCCTTCCAAATAGCCATCGCGCAACGAGCCCGTGCCCGGGTGGCTGTGCAACTTCGGATTATTGGCCAAAAAATAAGAACCGCTGATCTGCGTCAGCAACTGAGGATTATCATAGTCAGTCAACTTTAACTTCCCTACCACATCCGCCCCCTGGCTGACATTGCCGTCCACCGAAATGGAAATAGGCGCCGAGATGCTGGGATCCAATTGAATCGGACCTTGCTCGCCCATGACGGCGTAGCCTTCCTTGGTGACCAATTGGCCATGGGCGTTGACCTGAAATTCGCCATCGCGCGTGACAGCTTTGTTGCCGTTGGGAAGTTGTATTTGGAAAAAGCTTTTGCCCTCGATGCCGACATCTTTTTCGTCGCCGGTATATTGCATTTCGCCCGGCTGAAAACTGACCGAAGAGCTGGCCTTGGGTAAGGTAAAAACCGCCGAAGCCGAAGGGCTGAGTCCGGCCTGAACCGCCGCCAGGGACAACGACTGTTTTCTAAAACCCGGCACGCCACTCGAAGCAAGGTTGTCCGAAATGATGTCCTGCCACTGACTATTGGCATTAAGCGCTGCGGCGGCCTGGTAAAGACTGACATTCATCCAAAACATGAGAAGCAACGCTTGTGCCACGCCCGCAACCCATTGATTTGAAGCACTTTGGTATTTTCAACCGGCAAAACCTGCCGTCGCCTGTGGGATAAAAATGCCGGTTATGTGGAATCGAAATGCAGAGCGCCGGAGGCAACTGTTACGGCTTGGACGCCGGTAAGGTCTAATTGATTCCCGCTTTATTCTTTCGAGCTTTCTTTATAGTTGCCGGAGGGTGTTTTGGCATCCGTGTCGCTTTGTATTCGGCTCGTGGTTCGTTAAGGACGAATGCAGCGTCCACCGCTGCATGGGGCTTTAGCTCGATTTGGAATTGGGCATTTCCGAATAATGATCCGTTTTCGTTCAGCAGGCGCGAAGCAGCCGATTTGCAATATTCGGTGTCGATCTCGACGCCAATGCTGTTTCTCCCGTGTTTGAGCGCCGCCACCATTGTCGTGGCGGTTCCGCAGAATGGATCAAGCACAGTGTCGCTGGTGAACGAGAACATTTGGACAAGACGCGAGGCCAGTTCGAACGGGAAGGGGGCGGGATGTTCTTTGGTGGAGGCTCCGGTGATGGTCCAGAACTGTTGAAACCATTTATCGAACTTCTCTTTGGGAATCATGCTGCGCCGACGCTGCTCCGCGGTGGGCTTCCGGTAGCCCCCTGGCTTGCGCTGCATAAGGATGAATTCGATGTCGTTCTTGATGATGGCGTTTGGCTCGTAGGGTTTGCCCAAAAATTTTGAGCCGTTGCTCACTTCGTAGCTGGCATTGGAAATCTTGTGCCAGATGATCGGATTGAGGTTGTCAAAGCCGAGCTTGCGACATTGCACGCATATATCGGCGTGAAGCGGAACGACGGTATGGCGTCCGTTATTCTCGCGGCGAGAGAGGCAAACATCGCCCACGACGCAGACCAGTCGTCCGCCGGGAACGAGGATGCGGAATGCTTCCGCCCACACCCGGTTCAGTTCGGCGAGGAAGTGCTCGTATTGCGCGATGTGGCCCATCTGGCCCTCGGAATCGTTATAGCGCTTAAGAGTCCAGTATGGAGGCGAAGTCACGACGAGATGAATGGATGCGTCGGGAATAAAGGATAAGTCGCGCGCATCCCCTTGGACAAGCCGGTGCATAGTCGGGATTTCGTCGATCGTTTGTTGTCCAACTACAGTGTACTTCATAGCTCCTTGATGCGGCCGGAGAATGTTGCCACGCGGGCCACCAGCGAGTTTGCGAACATCTGGAATGTCAGGTCTGCGGCGGGTTCTGAATAATCCCCCTTCAGGCCACTTTCGGGTTTCGACATAAGAAAGGCCGAACAATCATAATGCTTTTCGAGAACGAGACGGCGGCAAAACAGTTCGTATCGCTTAGCGTAGGATGAATCGCGAAACTCCGGAAAGACTTTGAAGTGCGGCTCTTTCACACCAACGGGCCTTGTGGACGACGCGCAATCTTCGAGAAGAAACATGTAACCAATCCAAGGGCGGATAGCAGAACCAAACGCCTGCTCGCGGAAGGCGGTCCAAAGATCAAGAGCGCTGCCCATTGCTTCCTCAGTACGATTGTTGAAATTGTTTCCGAATGACGGCCCAACTTGCGACTTAACCTCAATCGCTGCGGCCAATTGGCCATTTGGCACGACCAGAAAATCTCACCGTTTGCTTGGGCGAAAGTATCCGGGCGCCTCGAGAGAATCTCGGTAGAAGATGTCTTTAGCATCGATCCCGGCCTCGATAACAAGTTTGGCAAGCAATTCGATGATGCCATTCATGTGCGCGCCACCCGTCACCGCACTCCGCAGCCCTTGATCCGAGCCGCCAGCTTTACGCTGTTTTTCCAACTGTTGGAAACGCGTTTCCCAGTAGAAACGCACGCCTTCACGCGTGTATTTTGGCAGTTCGGCGAGAATTGTCGAGGCGGCCATCGCAGCAAGTGTGTGCGCGGAAACCAGCAGCGTCAAGCAGCCTCATCTGAGGGCCGGAGCGGCGGCGGTGAAAATAATCGTATCGGCG
>DASRLE010000322.1:0-10657 GCA_035648615.1 Saccharimonadales bacterium (SeqCode)
CGTGGCGCGTCAATTGGTCGGCGCGACGGCGGGCATGTTCGGCTTTGGCGGCAGCGAGACGATCCGCTGTTTTGGTCTTGGAATTCTCATTGGAACTTCGCTTGGCTCGGGCGATCAACTCATTCTCATAGTTGGCGAAATAGTCGTCAACCCGCTCCAGTTCGCGGCGCAGGCTGTTTTCCTGCCGGACGCGCACTCGCGCCAATTCAGCGGCTACCTCGTTTTCAAAAACCACTTGGAGCAGTTCTCGCCATCGCGCCGGGTCGGGGCGCGGCCAAACGATCTCCGGGCTGAGTTCAGCCGTTTGCTGATGAAAACCGATGTTTTGCGCGAGGGTTTCGTCGGCGTCTCCGCCAGGCAACGACATGGCCAGGCGATGCAATGACCAATGTTGATCCATGGCTTGAATTTCGCAACGCGCGACAACGACGAGGGAAAAATGAAGATCCTCCTTAAACGGCTCGGCCAGTTGCCAGCGGGTCGTCTCGGCAAATTGCGACCTCCATAATTTTTCCGCCACCGCTGCCTGGGGTGGCCGCGAGGCGGCCTCATCAGTCAAGACGAAGCGTTCCAACGCCAGGGGAGCGGGGCGCAGTGCTTCCGCCAATCCAAAGGTCAGCGGACAACCGGGAAACACTTCGCGCGCGGCATCATGCGCGGACGTCGTGTCCGCAGGGGTGAAATGCAACTCGACTTCGTGCAAAGCTCCCTGGGCATTCCAGAAACTGGCGGCGCGGCCCTCGGCGATGACCTCCAGGCGGTCATGCCAGGTGCGTTCGCAGAGCGCGCCCAGCGAGGAAAAGCCTTCTTCGTAGAATTCCAGCAATTCGCCTGGGTTATGGGTGGCACGATTCAGTTTCATGGCAGTGAAGGGATCACAACGATTCGTAGTCCTTGGCAAAAAGAGTTTCGTCGAGTTTTTTAACTTCCGAATAGGCATCGCGCGCGGCGGCCAGTTCATCGCCGAGACCGGCCATCGCTTCCGCCACCCGGCCTTCACTTTCACGCCAGAGACGGAAAACTTCTTCGGCGAATTCGTCACTGCCGAAGCGCTCACCGAGCAGCAAACCGGTTTCGCCGACGACCAGTTCAAAGAGGTTGAGCTTCTCCTGCAAAATCTGCAACAGGTGTTCCTGCAAAGTGCCTGCTTGAACAAAATTGTAGATATGCACTGGATGTTGCTGTCCCAAGCGATGCAAACGGCCAATGCGCTGTTCGATTTCCATCGGATTCCACGGCAGGTCAAAGTTCACCAGACGATGGCAGAATTGCAGGTTGCGCCCCTCGGTGCCGCTATGGGTGAGCAGCAGCGCGCCCCCGCGCTTGCGAAATTCTTCCGTGATGGGCTGGCGTTCGGGCGCAGGGGTCGCGCCGTTGATGACAAAGGTTTCCACGCGAGCGGCGCGCAGGGATTCCGCCAGGGCCGCCTGCGTTTCCAGGAATTGGGTAAAGATCACCGCGCCGCCCTGGCCGTGAGCCAGCGGTGGAATCAACGCGCATTTGCGCTGCCAGCTTTTTTCGAGCGGCGCAAGTTCGCGCCAGGCGCGAGCCGCGGTGGCATTGGGAAACTTGGCCAGCGACGCGCGCCATGCGGCTGGACTGCTGCTGGCGGTTTGCAAAAGCAAACGGCCCCAAAGGGTTGATTGGCTGGCGTTGAGCTTCGCCAGTTCGGCGCGCAATTCAGTGTCCCATTTGTCCCAGAACGCGCGCTCGCCTTCCTCGGGCTCGAAAAGCACGGTCTCGGCCCGGCGGGGCGGGAGTTTAAGCCCCGCATTGGCGCGGGTGTTGCGGATCATGACCTGGCCGAGCAATCGCCGCAGTTCCTCCGGTTCGCGTGGCTGGCGCGGCCGTTTGGGATCGAGAAAGCGCGCGCGAAATTCCTTGGGCGAGGGCAATTGGCCGGGTTGGAGAAGAGTGACGAGGTTGTAAAGGTCTTCGAGGGAATTCTGCACCGGCGTGGCCGTCAACAATAACAAAAACTGGCGGGGCAGCACATTCACCGCCTGCCAGGCCTGCGACTCGCGGTTGCGCAGGTAATGCGCTTCGTCCACGACCAGAATGTCCCAGCTCATCTGGCGGGCAATTTCCAGATGGGCCGGTTGCTTAAGGGTATGCAGGCTGGCGACAATGCCGGCATTCTCGCGCCAGAATTTTTGCGGGTCGCCGCGCGACTCGCCCTCGTTGGTTGTCGCGGCAGTCAAGCCGAATTTGTCGGCCAGCTCCTCCTTCCATTGATCCACCAGCGACGGCACGGTCAGCACCAGAAAGCGTTTGACCATCCCGCGGGTGAGCAACTCCTTGATCACCAGACCCGCCTCAATGGTCTTGCCCAGGCCGACCTCGTCGGAAAGCAGGGCGCGTCCGCGCAAAGGACCCAGCACGCGCAAGGCGGTCCTGATCTGGTATTCGAGCCGCTCGACACGGCAATGCGGCAAACAAAGCAAGTCATCCGATTGGTTGGAGACCCACCACACCGCCGCGCGCTCGCGCAGGAAGAAGCTGCGCAAGTCCTCCAGGGGAAAGGACGTTTCCTGCAAGTCGAGCGAGGGCATCTCGAAGCGCACCGGCAATGGCGGCAGCTCCGCGCGTGGGCGGGATGCCGGATTGGAAACGTGGGAGTGGAGCTTTGCTCGCGCCTCGTCCGCATGCTTCGCTTCCAAAGCCAGGCGGGCCTGAGCCTTTTTCCGCTCCATCTGCTGGCGCATTTCGGCGAGACGTTGCATGTTCTGCCGCAGCCGGGCTTTTTCCTCCTCACGTTTTTGCTCTTTGCGCAGGAATTTACGGTGATAGCCTGCGGCATCGAGGAATATTTCCTCGCCCATTTCGCGCGAAATTCCCGCCGGTGCGAAAGACGTTAACCGCAGCGCTTCAGCCATCCCAACAATGTTGTCCTCCAACCATCTCCCAACCGATTCTTCTGGAGCAAAGGGAGGCTCTTCGACAAAGATAGGCTTTTCTGTGCCAGGTTGAAATCGTATCCAACAACCAGTGAAGGTGTCGTCCCGCGTGGGAAACATGAGTAACCAGCGGCCCAGGCTTGCGCGGATGGAATTGCGGCGATGCGACGAAACAGCCGCCTCCAGATTGCCATCCTTTTCCGTCTCCCACGTAAGCTGGGCCGGACCCGTGCAACGCACCCGGCCAACTCCGGCGATTATTCCCGACTCCGGGGCAGTCCAGACAAATTCGGCAAATTCGGCAATCTGATTGAACGTGACCCGAAGGTGAAGCAACGAAGAGACGGGCTGACGCACTTCGTCCATCCCGGGCAGGGATGGCTGACGCCTGGTTTTGGAGCGTTTTTTCGGGTGTGTGTTTTCCGGGTTTTGCATACACTCTGCTGAGCAATCATGAATTTACAGAAAAGTGCGGCTGGATGGCCAGTGCTTTCGGAGTCACTGAATAAAGCGCGCCAGAGCGCGACCCCGTTCTATTGAGATGAGCAATCAAAAAACCCCATTGAACCATGACCCGAAAAGAGTAAAATCGGACCTATGATGACAGCAGAAAAGCTTCGCTTGCGGATGAATGAGCTTCCTTTCAGACCGTTCCGAGTCACCTTGTCAGACGGCAGGGTCTTTGACGTGCCGAATCGCGACGTGGCGTTCGTCAAGAAAAGCGGCATCGAAATCGGCATTGAACTGAATGCCCGCTCATGGGCGCAGAAATACGTTGAGTGCGCCATTCTGCACATCACCAGCATCGAGGACGTCCCGAACCGCAAGGCAGCCTAACAAGTGCGCCCGCACAAAGTTGTGGCAGCGGCGGTCACGGAACTCTCGTTAAGATTCCTCGCCGAACGCAACTGGCGTTTTAATTTGGTGTTAAAAGGGTTGCGGATTATGTTTCAAGACGTATGAATTGCAGATCGATGGCTGCCAGCCTCTTGGGTTGCCTGTTGTTCCCGGCCGTTTCGGGAATGGCGGCTGTGGCTACGGACACTGTGGCCGATCCTGCCAATCCTTATTTTGTCATTAGCGAGCGCAACGTCTTCCATCTTAACCCCATACCTCCGCCGCCCGAACCAGAAAAGCCAAAACAAGACCTCCCTGTTATCAAAATTTCCGGTTTTGTCAAAGTTGGCAATTCTTCCAAAGCGCTCTTTTCTTCCACCTCCAAGGACAAAAAAGACCTGCCCATCTACTACAGCCTCTCCGAAGGCGAAAAACAAGGCTTCCTCGAACTGGTCAAAATTGACCGCGATAAAGGTGAAGCGGAGATCATCAATTCCGGCGTTAAGATGACACTGAACCTCAAGGACGACACCTTGAAAGACACGATCAGCGCACCACCTGCCGGCGGCCCCATGCAGGCCAGGTTTGATAATCGTCGAGGCCTGCCGCCCATCCCGGGCGTGGGACGGGCGGGTGCCCCGGCCCGAGTCAACGTCCCCTATGCCGGACCGACGGGAGCGAGATCCACCGGGCCTAATCCGTTTAACTTCCCGATGCGAACGCGAAGGGGTCAGTAAAGGAAGAAGGCAGAAGGATGAAGGAAGAAGGGGAAGGCAGCCGTTTCCAACAATAGGATAAGAGGGCTTTTGATGCTTCGTTCGGCCCTTGGACGGATTGGCGAATGAACTTGCCATTGTGCCCAGATCAGGAGAGAGTGCCCGCATAACGCGCAAGGTGAAGCCAACCGCTACATTTACGGAAAACGAAGGCGCTCACAAGGGGTTGCTCGATAAGACCAAGGGCGGCCCATCGCTTCCCCGCCCGGCTTCTACGGCTCACAGTCCGGTGAATTCCAATGCAGCCATCGCTCGCGAGATTTACCAGAGGATCAATGTCAGCATCGCTTCAGTGATGCGCGGGCAAGGGACTGCCATCCGGCGCTTGCTGGCGGCGCTGGCCAGCGGCGGACATGTCTTGCTGGAGGATTTTCCGGGCACCGGCAAAACAACTCTGGCCAAGGCGCTGGCCAAGTCGGTCGATGCCAGTTTCAAACGCATCCAGTTCACGCCGGATCTGTTGCCGTCGGATATTTTGGGGGTTTCCGTGTTTAATCAAAGGGACCAGACGTTTTCGTTTCATGAAGGGCCAGTTTTCAGCAATATTTTGCTGGCGGACGAAATCAACCGCGCCTCGCCTCGCACGCAGTCGGCCTTGCTGGAAGCGATGGCGGAAAACCAAGTCAGCGTCGATGGCATACGCCGGCCATTGACTCATCTTTTTTTTGTGATTGCGACCCAGAACCCGATCGAGTTTCGGGGGACGTATCCGTTGCCTGAAGCGCAGATGGACCGCTTCGCCATGCAATTTAATTTGGGTTACATCGGCGCATCGGAGGAAGTGGCGGTCCTGACTGCGCAGTCGGGCCAGCATCCGGTCGAGTTGCTCGAACCCTGCGTGACCATGCATGACGTGATGCGCTTGAGGGAAGGGGCGCAGAATATTCGGATGAGTGAGGAGTTGAAACATTACGTGGTGCGGCTGGTCGGCGGCACGCGCAGCGCGCCAGGAGTGCAATTAGGGGCCAGCCCGCGCGCTTCGATCGCGTTGATGAAAGCGGCGCAGGCCCTGGCTTTGTTCGATGGCGAGGAGTTCGTCAGTCCCGAACATGTGCATGAGATTGCCGTGCCGGTCATCGCCCATCGGCTCGTCTTGGAACCACAGGCGAAATTTTCAGGAATCACCGCAGGTCAGGTCGTGGAGGAAATCGTCAAGCGGGTGCCCGTGCCTGTCTGAACAAAGGAGAGGGCAAGCATGGTCGCATCATGGCGAGAGTGGATTAAGGGATGGAGCGACCGGCTGGATGCGCCGGTCCATTTATTTGCGGAGCGGGAGAACCTTTTCAAACGTTACCTCTACCGCAATTATCACACCTTCGCTTCCATCACCCATCGCTTTGGACGGCGGGTGACCTTGCCAGGGCGGATGGTGGTGGCGGGCGCCGTGGTGGCGGCGGCGCTCGGCGCGGACACCAACGCCTCGCTGAGTTACCAAACATTTGCCTTGCTGGGGTGCGTGATTTTGGCCAGCGCCGCCTGCACGCCTTTGGGGCGGCCCAAATTATCGTTGCAAAGGATATTGCCCAAGTTTGGCTCCGCCGGGGAATCGCTGCGCTACCGGATTGTGGTGCGAAATGAATCGAAGAAACGCCAAAACGCTTTGAAGCTGATTGAGGAACTGCCCGACCCGCGCCCCAGCTTTCGAGAATTCGCCGTGACTCCCGAACCGGGCGAGGCCGGGCGAAACTGGATCGACCGCACGTACGGCTACTACCGCTGGCGCTGGCTGATCGAGCGCAATATCCGCGCCCAGATTGTCGAGCAATCCGTGCCGGACCTGCCGGGCCAGACGGAATGTTCGATGGAGGGCGAACTGATGCCTTTGCGGCGGGGCGTGCTGCGTTTGACGGGCACGACTGTAGCCTGTCCTGATCCGTTTGGATTATTTCGTTCGCTCCGCAAGGTGCCGGGTCCGCAATCGATCTTGATTCTGCCCAGGCGCTATCCCATGCCGGCCTTTGATCTGCCGGGGTCGATGAAGTATCAATTGGGCGGCGTCTCCATGGCCTCGTCCGTGGGAGAGTCCGAGGAGTTTGTCTCGTTGCGCGAATACCGTCCGGGCGATGCCCTGCGCCGAATGCACTGGAAAAGTTTTGCCAAGCTGGGCAAGCCGATCGTCAAGGAATACCAGGATGAATTTTTTGTGCGGCACGCCTTGGTGCTCGACACCTTTGGCGGCCCCGCGCAGGAGGAAATTTTTGAAGACGCCGTCTCGGTCGCGGCTTCGCTCGCTTATACAATTCAAAACCAGGATTCATTGCTCGATTTGATGTTTGTCGGACTGCAGGCCTATTGCTTCACGAGCGGTCGCGGCGTGGGCCATATCGAGCAAATCCTGGAGGTGCTGGCCTCGGTGCGCGTTTGCCCGGAAAAGGAATTCAGCGCGTTGGAAAGCCTTGTCTTGACGCACGCAACAGATTTGAGCGGGTGCATTTGCATCTTCCTTTCCTGGGACGATCCGCGGAAAAAGTTGGTGAGCGCCTTGCTGTCGCGAGGCGTGCCGCTGCGGGTTTTTGTGGTGGCCGATGGGGGCGAGACGATGCCGCCAGGGCCAATGGCGGAGCAGCCGGAAAATTTCCATGTCCTTCCTATGGGACACTTGGCGGAGACCTTGGCGACCCTGTGAAAACGCCCTTCATGCTCATCGGCGGAGCGCTTCTGTTTTGGGGTTGGGAAAATGGCCTATTACTGTGGGCAGCGCTGATGACGGCAGCGCTGGAAGGAGCGCGTTTTACCAGGGCGCGCTGGGAACTTTCCAACACGGACCTCAATCGCATATCCGATCTTTGCCTGGTTTTATTTTTGGGGGCGGGGCTGGTGCTGTATTCGACGGAAGATCGTTTGGTTTTTATCTTTAAGTTTTCCCAATGGCTGCCTTTTTGTTTTTTCCCCCTTATCCTGGCGCAGGCCTATGGAAACCGGCCGGCGATGCCTCTCAGTGTTCTTTCCCCGCTCTTGCGCCGTCCCCAAGCCGGCCCGATGGCGCGTAGAAGCTATAATATTTCATTCTGCTACTTCGCCTTGTGCTTAATGGCGTCCAGCGCCTCGGTTCAGCCCAACCGATTTTTTTATCCGGGCATCGCCCTCCTGGTCGCCTTCGCTTTGACCAGTGTGCGGCCGCGGCGAGTGGCGGTCCCTGTCTGGATAATACTCCTGGCGGCGTCGGCCGCCGCCGGTCATTTCAGTCATCAGGGATTGAAAAATTTGCAAACCAGCATGGAAGGCATCCTCGGCAACTGGATGGCGGATTTCTTTCGCCAGCCGCAGGACACGCGGGAATGCAAAACCCAGATTGGCCATCCTGGGTTGATCCGGCAATCGGGCAAAATCGCTCTGCGCCTTCGCGCTGAACCCGGAGAACTAACGCCGTCGCTGTTGCGAGAGGCAACTTGGGACGAATATCGAACGACGACGTGGTGGGCCAGCAGCAATGATTTTTCGGCGGTGCATTTCGGCGGCAGCGACAGTTTCAGGCTCCTGGCCGCCAAAACAATTTCCAGCCAGGTGGAGATTGCCCGTTACTTCGACGAAGGAGAAGGGCCGCTTGTCTTGCCCCAGGGAACCTTCGAAATCAGCGATGTCCCGGCCTCGGTGCGGACCAATCGTCTAGGGATGGCGATCATTGAGGGCGGACCCGGCCTGGTCGATTTGAAAGCTTCCTATGGGCCGGGCGCTTCCTTGGATTCACCCCCGTGCGCGCTTGACCGAAGCGTGCCCGATGTGGAAAAGCCGGTCCTGTCCAACGTCCTGGCCAGCCTGCACTTGGAGGGTTTAAGCGAGCGGAAAAAGATCGCGGCCATCGGCCGTTTTTTTGCGAGCCAGTTTACTTATTCGCTGCGCATTCCGCCGCATGATCCAAACGACGCCTTCTCCACCGCGCTGGGTTATTTTTTAACCACCACCCATTCGGGCCACTGTGAATATTTCGGCACGGCGACCGTGCTTCTGCTGCGGCAGGCGGGAATCAGCGCGCGGTATATTACGGGCTATGCCGTGATGGAGTCCGCCCGCCACGGAGACACCTATCTGGTGCGCGCCCGCCATGCGCACGCCTGGGCTTTGGTCTATCATACGGACACCGGGAATTGGGGAGAGATCGACAATACCCCGTCCGGCTGGGATGGGGCGGAGGCGGCCAAACCGCCCTGGTGGGAACCTATTTCCGATACGTTCTCGAACCTGTATTTCCAATTTTCAAAATGGCGCTGGAGCAAAACTTCGTGGGCCCGCTATACCAGTTGGCTGCTGGTCCCGCTGATCCTATATTTGACATGGCGCATCGTCTCGACTCAACGCCGCCAACGCCCTGGCGAGGGAGCCGAAGACAGTTCCGGTGCCCGGGAATGGCCAGGGTTGGATTCGGAGTTATACCAGATCAACCGCCAATTAAGCGCGGCAGATCTCTCGCTCCTTCCCAACGAACCGCTCGGCTCGTGGCAGCAGCGTTTGGAAACGGCCTTTCCAGACTCGGATCGCCTGCGGCGAATTTTTCACCTTCATCGCAGTCTGCGTTTCGACCCGCGCGGGTTAAAGAAGGGAGAGCGGGAAACATTGAGGCGCGAGGCGCAGCAGTGGTTGGAGGACTTTGCGGCTCGAACCGCAGGGGCCGAGAACCATTCCGCGACGTGATCCATTTTGAATTGGGACTGTGCCGTCAAAATTATTGGATTTTCCGTTCATTCTGAGGCAACCTGTTTATATGAAGTTCATTCTTTCGACTCATAACGTCACCTTAACCCAAGCGATTGAAGACCACATTTTGTCGCGAATCGAAAAGCTGGAGCACATGGATCGTTATGTGACCAGCGCCCGGGTTACGCTGGAACACGATCATTTGAAACTGACGGAGCGCCAGTTTTGCTGCGGCATCCGCCTCTGTGTTCCCGGCCCGGATCTGTTCGCGCAGGATTGGGAGACGGATTTGTATGTGGCGATCGACGTCGTCACCAAAAAAATCGAGCAGCAATTGCGCAAGCGCCACAATAAAACCAAAGCGCGCAAACACACCCTCGGCTCGCGCAGCAAGCAGTCGCGCCAGACCGCTGATTTGTAAAACGACCGCTGCGGTGGATGCTTTTACGCGCGCGCATTGTTCTGCCTATTTCGAGTCCGCCGATTGAGGATGGGGCGGTCTTAGTTTCGGGTTCTCACATCGCTGCCGTCGGCCGATGGCGGGACTTTTCTTCCAACGTGACGCAATGCGATCCGCCGGTCGATCTGGGTTCAGTCATCCTTCTTCCGGGTTTGGTCAATGCCCACTGCCACCTGGACTACACGGGTATGACCGGCCTCTCCGCCCCCAAACAATTTCCTGACTGGATCAAAGGGTTGCTCGCCCTCAAAGCCAATGCGAGTTACACCGACTATGCGGATGCCTGGTTGCGCGGCGCGAATATGCTGTTGCAGACAGGGACTACCACGGTGGCCGATATTGAAGCAGTCCCCGAATTGCTGCCAGAAGTTTGGTCGGCCACTGCGTTACGCGTCGCGTCATTTTTGGAAATGACCGGCGTCAAAAGTGGGCAAAGCCCGGAAAAGATCCTCCAGGAAGCCGCCGCCAAGATCAATGCCCTTCAGCCCAAACGCGGGTCGGCCGGCCTCTCTCCTCACGCATTATATTCGACCACGCCTGCCTTGTTGCAAGCCACGGCGGAGTTGGCGGCTCGCAATCGCTGGCGCGTTACGATGCATGTGGCCGAATCCATCGAGGAGTCCGAAATGTGCCGCTATCGGCGCGGACCCCTTTTCGACTGGCTTAAAAATCAACGCGACATGTCGGACTGTGGCGAAGTGACTCCCGTTAAACAAGTTATGAGATCCAGGCTATTGGGGGAGAGGTTTCTAGCCATTCATGCCAATTACCTTGAGGCCGAGGACATTCAACATCTCGCCAAGACACGATCCAGTGTCGTCCATTGTCCGCGCAGCCATGCCTATTTTCGACATCAACCGTTTCCATACCAGCAACTTGTGGCTGCGGGAGTCAATGTTTGCCTGGGCACAGACAGTCTGGCCAGCGTGGCCAAGGTTTCTGGCGCTGAATTGAAACTGAGTATGTTTGCGGAAATGCAGACGTTTGCCGCCGCCAATCCAGGCGCGTCCCCGCCGGACATCGTGCGGCTGGCCACCTGCAATGGCGCTCGTGCG
>DASRLE010000323.1:0-8054 GCA_035648615.1 Saccharimonadales bacterium (SeqCode)
AGTCTAGGGAGAGGATGCCTTCGGAATAGATGGCGCCGCCAAAACCGCCCGCGCCGCCGCCGGAACCTTCGCCATCGGCGCCATCCGCCCCATTAGCGCCGAGGGCATAGCCATTTGTCAGGGTGATGTTTCGCAAGGCCAATTGCGCTCCGGCCACCACACGGAAGAACCGCATGGGAGAAGCCGCCGCTTGCCGAGCCAGGATCAATCCGGGCGCGTTGGCCGCATCAATCGTCACGCTGTTGCTGAGGACAAAGGCCGACGGGCCAAACCCATTGTCATCCACAGTGGAAAGGGCGATGGTTTTTCCCGCCAGGGTCGAACTGAAAATGATTTGATAAGGAATGCCCGTCACGGTGTTGGCGCCGTTGATGGCGGCGCGCAATGAGCCGGGGCCGTTGTCGGCGGTGTTAGTCACCAGATAGGATCCGCCCGGTTGGAGGATTACAATCGAGACGGAGGAGGTCACATAGTTACCCTGCCCATCCGCAATGGTGTAGGCGAAGGAATCATTGGTGGTGTTCGAACCGTTATGGGTGTAGGTGAGGTTGGCGGAAGTGAAAGCGACAGAGCCGTTGGCGCCCTGGGTCACACCGACCACGCTCAAGGGATTATTGTCCAGATCGTAGTCATTTTGCAGCACGGCGATGGTTACGCTTTGGCCGGTATACAAAGTGGCGGCGTCAGGTTGAGCGACCGGCGGACGGTTCCCATGGATGACTGAAATAGAAATCGTGCCGATGCCGGAAGCATAAACCCCGTTGCTCGATTGATAAACAATAACGTCCGTCCCGGAATAGTTGGTGGCCGGCGTGTAGAACGCGTTCGAACCGATCAAGTTCAACGCGCCATGTTGCGGCGGCACGGCAATGAAAAAGGTCAAAGGGTCTCCGTTCACATCCGAGCCGGAAAGCGTGAAATTAGTCGGCGTGTTTTCCAGCGCCGAGACGCTTAAATTGTTGGCGGTGGGATTCTGCTCGACCTTGACTATTGTGACAAAGACCGTGGCTGGAGCGGAGTTGGTAAAGCCGTTCGACGCGTAATACGTAAAGCTGTCAGCGCCGAAGAAGCGACGGTTTGAGGGGATGTACTGGAACTCCGGAGACGCGCTCAGGTCCACCATTCCGTTCGCGGGCGGAGCCAGCACGGTGTAAGTCAAGGGCAGGCCTTGCGGATCGAAGCCCTGCAACTGGCCGAGGGCGGAGAAGCCCCCTTCGAAAGCGGAAACCTGGATGTTGGAGACCACAGGTTGGGCGTAGAGAAAGTGGAAGGCGGCCGGGGCGGAGAAAATCAGCGAGCATTGGTCCACCACCGCGCAACGATACTGGAAGCCAGCGAGGGCGGAGGTCACATCGCTGACGGTCAGGGATGGCGTGGTCACGCCGGAGTATTGCGCATCGTTGGTCAAATTGGTGAAAACGCCGTTGCTGGTCTGCTGGAATTGCCACTGGTAGGAGAGATTGGGCTTCGAGGCGGAGACAGTGAATTGAACCGTGTTGGAAAGGTAACCGCTCTGGGCCTGCGGCTGGGTGACGAAGGAAGCGATTGCTCCCGCTCCTTCGTAGGCGCCCAGGTCCACGGCGTTGCCGAGAATGCGCGGGTTTCCGTCGAGGTCACTGGCCAGGGTCACCTGGCTGTTGTCGCCGGCATCCAACGCCGAGGAACAGGAGCCGAGATGGAAATCGCCGCCTGCTTCAGGGGCCGCGCTGCCGTCAATGTTTTTGACAAAGTGCGGGTCGCCGCCGGTGTTCCCGTTCCCGCTGAACTGGCCCCCGGAGACAACCAGCCCCTCAATGCAGGAGTTGAAAACGCGGGACGTGCCATCGTTGAAAATCGTCACTTGCGCCTCTTCATTGGTATGCTGAGCGTCAGTGCCATACGGGGTGTAATTATTCCAAAAGATCGAATTATAAACCAGGCACGGGACGCCGAAATCCACCGCCGCGCCCGGAAAGCCGCTCTCATTGCCGCTAAAGGTGCAATTGCGCACAACGACCGAAGCGCCTTCCCCGCCCGCTGACACCGCCCCGCCGTAGTTCACGGCATAATTTCCGCTGAAGAGGCAATTGACGAGCGTGAGGACCCCGAAAGAATCACTAATGGCGCCGCCGCTCGTTCCACCGACGTTGCCCTGAAAGACGCAATTCTCGAGCCGCATCGCTACATCGGCGCTGATGTTGTTGATCGCGCCGCCGCCCGCATTGGCGATGGAACCGTTTTGGAGAAACACGCAATTGGTGACAAGCCCGCCCGAATTGACATTGAAAATGGCGCTGCCGCCGTTGGAACGAAAAACACAATTGGCCAGAGTCGGTGTCTGGTCCTGGTAATTAGTGATGGCGCAGGAGGCGGCATTCTGCAGCGTAAACCCATCCAGCCGGGCCAAAGGTCCGATCGGAGCGGCCTCGTCGAGGTTCTGAATGAGAAAACTGACGGCATTCCGGCCATCAATTATCGCGGGGCTGTTGGTCCAGTTGCGCTGAGTCAGGCTGGTTTCCGAGCCGAAGAAACCTCCGTAAAGAGCCACTTTGTCTCGCAGGGCATATCCTTGCGCAGGCGGAACGTAGATTCCTGTGGCCACCCAGATCTCGTTATTGCAACCTTGGAAGGTCGCCGCGAGGGCCTGATCGATGCTATTAAAGGCGCGCGGCCAGGACGACCCGTTGCCTCCCGGCGGCGCGGCTGCGTTCACGAACCAACGAGTGGAGGCATAGGTCAGCGTCGCCGACGCCGAAACGATGGAACAACCTGCGGCGCTGTTGATGACGCATCGAACGTTCATTCCGTTATTCGTCACGGACGCGCTGTTGACCACCAGGACTGAAGAGGTTGCCCCAGTGAACATGCCGTTCTCGCTCAATGCGGTAAAACCATGGCCGTCGCCGACATTGGCCTGCCATTGAAAACTAAGTCCCGCTCCCGAAGCGGACACTGCGAAGTAATTCGAGCCGTTCTCGCAATATTCGAGCGAGGAGGGCTGGGTCAGAATCGCCAGCGTGGCGGAGGGGGTCCCTTGATATTCGTAAGCTCCCAAATCCACGGCGTTGACGAGCCGAGGCAGGCCCGCCAAGTCAGTGGCAATGCCGGGGATGTCCACGTTGGTCCCGGCATTGATGGCGGGGGAGCATGATTCGAGCGTGTATTGGCCGGCGGCGGGATTCTCGAACAGCGGATCGTCGGCGGTGTTATTATTTCCAGAATTGGTCAATCCTTCCAGACACGAAAAGGAAATGTTGACCGAGCCAAAGGTACTGGAAACCTGGGCGGACTCATCGGCCACGCCATTGACTTGATTGTTCCACAAGATGGAATTGGCGACGAGGAGGTTGGTCTGCGAACCTTGCAAGCCAGCCCCGCCGCCGGTGGCCAAGTTGTCTGAAATCGTACAGTTGACAAAGGCGGCCGTGCCTGCGATGGCGCAGCCCACTCCGCCCCCGTAGACCGCGCTGTTGCCCGTAATCAGGCAGTTGGTGAGATTCAGATTGCCGCTCTGGTCATAGAGCGCGCCGCCATTGGCCGAGGCGGAGTTGCCAGTAAAAAAACAGTTCAGGAATGAAATGTTTCCGGAAAAGACCTGGAGGCCGCCACCCTCGGAGCAATAATTGGAAAGGAACGAACAATTGGCAAAGGCCGAATCGCTGTTGAACACGAATGCACCAGGGCTGCTGCGGCGAAAAACGCAATTCTGGATGGCCGGCGAGGCGTTGATAATGTTCATGGCCGCGCCGGACGCGCCTTGCAAAATGAAACCATCCAAGACGGTTTCGGGGCCAATCGGCGTCACCGTCCCGTCTATGACGGCAATGTTCTGGCTGTTCAGCCCGCTGAGGATGGTTGGATTGTTCCGCCAGTTTCGTAGCGCGCGGCTGGTTTCCGTCCCGGTGAAACCGCCGTAGAGGGCCGCGCCGGGCGGGATGGAAAAGTTGATCACGGGATTGGTGCCCAGAGCGGGCGCGTAGGAGCCGGCGGCGACCCAGATTTCATCCCGACAACCCGCCACCGCGGCCAGGGCCGACTGCAGGTTGTTGAAGGCGCCGCCCCAGCTTTGGCCGTCGCCGCCAAGGCCGGCGCCCGCATTGACGTAAATGATCGCCGCCGGCGAGACTGTCAATACCAGAGTTGCGCCGGTGTAGCTGCCGGGGATGATGAATCGATATTCATAGCCATTCATGGCAACGGAGGCGCTGGCGACGGTCAGCGTCGAGGAGGTGGCATTGGAGGAAATTTGATAGGCGCCCAGGGCCGGACCAATCCACGCGCCCGAGCCGGCATCGTAAGTGAAGCCGTTCCAATTCGTGCCATCGAAGTATTGCCAGTCAAAGATTTGGGGATCCTGGCTCCGGACGGTGAACGCGGCGGAGCGGCTGGCACAGATGCTTTGCGAAGCCGGAGTGGCGACGAGTTGGATATTGCTGGATTGAACGGTGGCGCTCTCGTAAGCGCCCAGGTCAATTGTCCCCAACTGCACCCGGGGTTGTCCGGCGGCGTCCACTCCACTGCTGTTCACGAAATTCAAGCCGGCGTTGATGGCGGGCGAGGAAGGGCTTAACTGGTAGTTGCCGTGCGCGGGGTCGAGGAAGAGGGGGTCGGAGCCGATGTCGCCATTGCCGGCATAAACGGCAAGACCTTGCATCAAACAATTTGTCGCGGCGACGACTCCCGAATAATCAAAGATTTGCTGCCCCTCGAGTGGTGGAGGCGAGAGTGTGGTGGTGTTTTGCCAGAGAATGGTGTTGAGCAGGGTGGCTGGTCCATAGGTGCTGACACCGCCGCCTTCCGACTGGGTGACATTGCCTGCAATGGTGCAGTTGACAAGCGTCAGCGCGCCCGCGTTATAGATGGCGGCAGACCCAAAGGCCGTGCCGCCATAGAAGACCGAATTGGTAATGAAGGCCGCGCCGCCTGAAAAGTTTACCGCCGCGCCCCCGACTCCCGCCGCCGCGTTGCCGGCAAAAATAGAATTGACCACGGCAATAGTCGCTCCGTCGTTCGCGATGGCGCCGCCGTCGCCGCCCGAGGTGTTGCCATTGAACGCGCAGTCCAGAAGGGCCGTTTGCGCTCCGCTGCTGGCATAAACCGCCGCGCCGCTGCCCGTGGCCTGGTTGGCGGCAAAGACGCAATTGGTCATGGTCGGAGCGCCGCCGACAATATCCACCACGACATTGGCGTTGTTGGTAAACAGGCAGGAGTCAATCCAAGGGCTGGAACCGATGTTTTCAATGGCATAAAGGACATTGCTTTGAAAAACGCAATTGCGGAGGGTCGGGCTGGCCTGCACGTTTTCGATGGCGTTTTGCGGGCCGCCGCTGGTGATAAAGAACCCATCGAGGATGGCGCTGCGGCCGATCGGGGCGAGATAACCCTGGTTGAATATGACATTCACGCCCGCGCTGGAAGTGAGAATGGCGGGATGGCTGGCCCATTGGCGCTGGGAGAGGCTCGTCTCAGTGCCGGCGAAACCGCCATAAACGGCCAGGCCCGATTGCATTTGCGCGGGCCGGCCGGCGGCGGACGTGTAAGTGCCGGCGGCGACCCAAACCTGGGAGCAGGCATCGCCACTGGCCAGCGCGGCGGCGAAATTGGTGAAGGCGCCGGCCCAGTCCAATCCCGTGTTATTGCCAGTTGCGGAGGCATTGACGTAAATGATCCGGGGCGGCAAGACCGTCAACGGATAGGAGGGAGAGACGTAACTCGCGGCCGGGATCAGAAAGCGGTAACTATAATTATAGTTGGCAGGCGTATTGGAAATCGTCAGGGTCGAGGAATTATTGTTGGCGGTGACGAATTGAAAACCGTCATTGGGAATGGCCTGGAACCCGCCTCCGGTGTCCACCTGCCAGACGAACTGGCTGCCGGAATTGGCGGCGCCCGTCACGGTGAAGGACGCCGTGCCGCCCGGGCAGGTGGTTTGCGGAGCCGCTTGCGCGGCCAAATAGACGGCGGTGGTAGCGGAATTCTGAACCTCAATGGCGCCAATATCCACGACGGAGGCCACGACGCGGGGATTGCCGTTGAAATCGGTGTCACCCGCAGCCACTGCGGTGTTATCGCCCGCGTTGATGGCCGGGGAGGCGGACGAGGGCGTGAAATTATTGCCGGCCACAGATTGGAACAGAGGGTCAAAGCCCATGTTTTGGTTCCCCGCGTAGGCGGCAAGGCCGGTGATGATGGAATGGCCGAGGGCGACCGCGCCGGACTGATCATTGATCTGCGCGGTTTCGCTCGAACCGGTGGCGTCCGTGTTGTTCCAAAGAATCGAGTTGGTTGCGCTCAGAAAGCCGCCCTCGAGCAAAACACCTCCGCCAGTGGAAGAGGCGGCATTGCCGGTCAGCGTGCAATTGTTCAAGATCATCGTGGAATTGTTGACAAAAACCGCGCCACCTTGATAGGCGAGGTTCCCGGCGAACACATCATCGGCAAACAAGGCGGATGAATTGGCGCAATACACCGCGCCGACAGCGGAGGCGGCATTGCCCTCGAAAAAGGAGCGCTGGACGACGGCTTGGGAATTTCCATCCAATGCCATGGCCGCTCCCTGGCTGGCGGAATTATTGAGAAATTGACAGGCCAAAATGGCCGGGTTGGCGTTGAAGTTGTAGAGCGCGCCGCCCTCCAGATTAACGCCGCTGTTGGCCACGAAGACGCAATTGGAAATCACGGGCGCGCATTCCTCATTGACCATCGCCTGGACGGGATTGTTGCTGAATACGCAATTCAAAATGACCGGATTGGCCCCGCTGGCGTTCCAAATGGCAGGGCTTCCGTTAACGAATAAACAATTTTGAAAGGTCGGGCTGGCATTGATATTCAAAATGGCGTTGCCCGAAGAATTTCCGCCGTCGATGGTAAACCCGTCCAGCAGCGCGGAGGAATCTATGGACCCGGCGCCGCCAATGTTCTCAAGGACGGCGGCGTTGGTTACGGATTTGAGCACGACGATGTTGGTTTTCCAGTTGCGTTGCGAGAAATCCGTTTCAAACCCGGCGAATCCGCCATAAATGCGCAGCCCTTGCTTCATCACCAGGGAAGGATTGCCATCCGGCGCCACGGTGGAAGAGTAAACGCCCCTGGCCACCCAAATTTCACTGCAAACATTTCCCTCCAGAATGGCTGTTTGCAGGTTGGTCAGCGCTGCGGCCCAAGAGGAGCCGTCGCCCGGAGTGGCGGCGGCGGCGTTCACATAAATCACCGCAGGCGGGGTGACCGCGAGCGTGAAGGAGGGCGATGTATAACCGGATTGGAGACTGACAAAGCGAAAAACCGCGCCATTCATCGAAAGCGAAACGCTTGGAATCTCGAGGCTGTTGGTCGTGCCGGAACTGGACAATGCGTAGGGCGAAGAGTTTGGGACCGCGACATAATTGGGGCCGGAGAGCATCTGCCATTGAAAGACGTTGGTATCACCGGCCTGCGTGACAATATCGAATTCGGCGGCGGTCTGGGAGCACGTCGTGAGGGATTGTGGCAGGCCCAGGATGGCCAGATTGCCGGCGGCGGCGGATTGAAATTCGTAAGCGCCGCAGTCCGGGGCGCTGCCGAAAACGCGCGGCTGGCCGGCGACATCCGCAGGCTCGCCGGCGGCGGCGGCGCTATCGCCGGAGTTCAAGGCAGGGGAATAGGCCGTCAATTGGAAATCGCCGACGGCCAGATCGTTGAACAAGGGATCAAACGGGAGGTTGTTGTTCCCAGCCAGCGCCGCCGATCCCTCGACGATGGAATTGGAGATGGCCAGAAACCCGGTCGAGTTGTCCACCTGGATTTTTTCGACGGAATTGCCATCGGGGTTTTGGAGGGCGGTATTCTTCCAGAAAATGCAACTGTCCACTGTGGCGGCGGAGCCTTGAAAATAAAGGCCGGTCCCGGAGTAGGCGCAACTGTTGCGCGCCAGCGTGCAGAAGGCCAGGACCATGCCGCCGCCATAATCGGCAATTGCGCCGCCCAGGAACTGGGAGGTGTTTTGGTCGAAGAGGCTATTCTTGACAGTTGGGGCCGCAGTGGGCGCATTGTAAATCGCGCCCCCGCCGGCGGAAGAGGAGTTGCCCAGAAAGCGGCAC
>DASRLE010000324.1:0-5251 GCA_035648615.1 Saccharimonadales bacterium (SeqCode)
AACGGAATATCAATCTTTGGCACGCCGAACTTTGCGAGGTGACATTCCCAAAACCTGGAAAGCCTTTTAAAATTGCCTCCACCCGAATATTGCCTACGATGACTGCCATTGATGGGAATAATTACCACCAGAAAAGCCGCTGAGTTATTGCGGATAAGTCCAGTACGGGTTCGGCAGCTAATTCAGACAGGCCAACTTGCCTCGGAGAAAACGGGTCGCGACCATCTCCTTCAGGAAACAGAGGTGAAACGCTTTGATAGAGAAGGGCGTCTCCCACGCGGGCGTCCCAAGAAAAATCGCGGCAGATAAATATTGCGTTTGCGATATATTTGTTTATGGTGGCTGATATGCAGAGAAAGCATTCTGGCGAAACAAAGTTGGATGAATTGGCATTTGGCCATTTGTCCACAGGTATTGGCCAATCGCGAATCGTGTTGACAGATTGTCTGGAATGGCTGGCCCAAGTTCCGGAAAATACCTATCATGGAATAGTCACTGATCCGCCTTACGGGTTAACGGAATATGACGCTGACCAGCTTTTAAAAAGAGAAAGTGGACGAGGGGGCATTTGGCGGCTCCCGCCTGCTTTTGACGGAGCGACCCGAGCGCCGTTGCCAAGATTTACGGCATTAAATGAACGTGAACGCAAACGGCTTTTCGAGTTCTTTGAGAAATGGGCGCGGCTAGTGGTCAAAGGGATTCGCCCCGGTGGGCACGTTTTCATCGCGACGAATTCGTTTATGTCCCAACTTTTGTACAGCGCCTTGGTTTCGGGAGGTTTGGAATATAGAGGGGAAATCATCCGCTTAGTTAAGACGCTTCGAGGAGGGGATAGACCTAAAAATGCCGAAAAGGAATTTCCTAATGTCTCGAGTCTGCCCAAAGGATGTTTCGAGCCGTGGGGTATTTTCCGAAAACCGGCGCCTCGCGGAATGACCGTCGCGGAATGTTTGAGGAAATTTGAGACGGGCGGCATCAGGCGCACATACCAGAATGTGCCACTGGATGACGTTATCCCGAGTGAACGGACGCCTCAAACCGAACGGAAAATTGCCAATCACCCTAGCCTTAAACCGCAATCCTTCCTTCGAAAAATTGTTTACTGCGCACTGCCATTAGGGCGGGGAATCCTGGTGGATCCTTTTATGGGTTCGGGTTCCACCGTCGCTGCCGCCGAAGCGATGGGTGTGACAAGTATCGGAATTGAATTACATCCCCAATTTTACGAAATGGCCAAAACGGCCATCGGCCGGCTACAAAGCGTTCCGGTCAATGGCAAAACGTTCACTCATCTCGGTAAATCCAATTCCGTTCCATCTTTCGATAACCAGCCGGCATTATGCTTGCCGTTATAGTTCGCCGGCTGGTGGCGGACCTTCCCGAAAAAGCCCAATCCTTTTTGGTGAACATTGCTCCGACGACTTTCACAAAACGAAAGGGTCGGGGCTTGATTTTTAACCCTTCATCGCGTGGCGTGTTGCTCTCAAACACAAAGACCATCAGCCAAACGTCTTCTGCATTGTGCCCCTGCCAACCCCTTTTATAACGCGATCCTTTGATTTCAATGCCTTGGTCGGCGTGAAGCATGGAGTCCCTCAGAAATTCTCCTTTCGGCAATAAGTCCGGATGGCCGTTGTGATAGGTGTTCTTGATCAAGCTGAGGCAATATTTGGGAATGGCTGCGCCAATGAATTCGCCGACCAACCCGCTGAAATTTGCCGCCATCATAAACGATTCCAGCCTGGGAATTTTCCGCGTGGCCAACTGGACATTTATAAAGCCCATAAAATCGAGAAAATCTTTCATCGCCGAATGGATGTGACGAACTTGACAGCCAAAAGGTATCTCCGCGCTCTTGTTAAAACAGTCGGACTTTATGGGAATGGGGGTGCAGGCCAGAGTTTCCAATTTTGCGGACTCCATTGGTACAGATCTCACAGTTTCGCGTCGCGCCGGTCGCATTGCGACAGGTTGTAGCCAACAATGCCAAGAGAAGAAAGGCCATTAAAATATATCGCATGAGCAACAAATCAATTGGGAAGGATCTGAAGCACTGTGACAAATTCGCCGGGTTCGGCTAAATTTAGGGATGGAAATTTACGATCATCCGACCTTTCGCATGGCTTGCCAGCAGTTTGATCTGGTGGCGGACCGGTTGGAAATTCCCGAGGACGACCGCGCACGCCTCAAATTTCCCAAACGTTCCATGACGGTCGCGCTTCCGGTCCACATGGATGATGGACGCACGGAGGTGTTTGCGGGCTATCGCGTGCAGCATCATTTGACCCTCGGCCCGACCAAGGGCGGCTTGCGCTATCATCCCGATGTGCGGTTGGGCGAAGTCGCCGCGCTGGCCATGTGGATGAGTTGGAAGTGCGCGTTGACCGGCCTGCCTTATGGCGGCGCCAAGGGCGGCATCGCCTGCGACCCGCGCCATCTCAGTCAAACCGAATTAGAACGGCTGACGCGCCGTTACACCCAGGAAATGATTCCTTTCATCGGCGAAAAAATCGATGTCATGGCCCCCGATATGGGAACCAATGAACAAACCATGGCCTGGATCATGGACACCTATTCGGTCCATACTGGCTACACCGTCCCGGGCATTGTCACTGGCAAACCGGTCAGCATCGGCGGTTCCCTCGGGCGGCGGGAATCGACGGGACGCGGCGTGGGTTATTTGATCAACCGCGCGATGGATACCTTGGGCGTGGCCCCGGCCAATTCGCAGGCGGTGGTGCAGGGATTTGGCAATGTCGGTTCGGTGGCGGCTTTTTCGCTGGCCAAATACGGCTCAAAGATCATCGGCCTCAGTGATGTCAGCGGCGCTCTTTATAATGCGAAGGGAATCGATCTTCGAAAATTGGAGGAACACGTTGCGCGGCAGCACACGGTGGTGGGCTTCGCCGGCGCGGAGGCCATCTCGAACGACGAATTGCTCGCGCTGCCCTGCGACATCCTGGTGCCCGCCGCGCTCGAACGGCAAATTACCGGCGCCAACGCCGCCAAAATTCAATGCCGCATTTTAGCGGAGGCGGCCAACGGCCCCACCACACCCGAGGCCGACGTGATCTTGGAACAACGGCCGGATATTTTTGTCATCCCTGACATTCTCTGCAACGCCGGCGGGGTGGTGGTTTCCTATTTTGAGTGGGTGCAGGATCTGCAAAGTTTCTTTTGGACAGAAACGGAAGTGATGGACAAATTGTTCCGCATTTTGGAAGGCGCCTTCACCCAAACGCTCGCCCTCAGCCGCAAGCAAAACATCTCGATGCGCATGGCGGCGCTGAGCCTCGGCGTCAAGCGCGTCCAGGAGGCTAAACGGATTCGCGGCTTGTTCCCGTAAGGCGCGCCTTCGCCGCCAGCGCCTCGATCACTCGCATGTTGGCAATTGCATCCTGCAAAGGCACCGGCACAGGACGATCTTCCAGCACCGCGAGGGAAAAGGCGTCGGCCATCAGGGTGTATTGATTGCAAGTTTCCAGTTCGATTTCCTTCGTCTCCTTGCCCTGTTGATGCCACATCTTGCAGGGGCGGTCGGGGGGCGCGTTGAAAGGGATTTCAATTTCGATCCGTCCGTCTGTGCCAAAAATATTGACGCGCTGGTAGGCGGCCAATTGGGTCGAGCAGGTGAAGGTGGCAATGCCGTTGGGAAATTCGAGCAGGCCGGAGGCCAGGCGGTCTGTTTTGAAGTTCGGGTCGTAATCCGCCATCGCCGAAATTCGGACCGGCTCGGTGTCAAACAAAAATCGGGAGAGCGAAACGCAATAGCAGCCGATGTCCATCAATCCGCCTCCGCCCATCTCTCCGATGTTGCGGATATTTTTCGGGTCCACATTCATGTAGGAAAAGAACGAATGCACCGTGCGCAATTGGCCAATTTTGCCCTCGCCGACCAGGCGGCGGGCCAATTGCCATTGCGGATGATGCCGGTACATGAACGCCTCCATGATCTTCAACCGCGGATGCCGCTTCGCCGCCGCCAGCAATTCCTCCCCCTGGGCCGCTGTCAAACCTATGGGTTTTTCGCACAGCACATGCTTGCCCGCCTGCAACGCCTTGATCGCCCAGGGCACATGCAAATGATTGGGCAAAGGAATATAGACCGCCTCGACCGTCCTATCCGCCAGCAACTCTTCATAGGAGCCGAAGACGTTCGGAATATTCAATGGTTCGGCGGCGGCATTTCCTTTGGCCAAGTCGCGGGAGGCCAGTGCGATCACCGAACAATATTGGCCGGCCTGCATGGCGGGGATGACTTTTTGGAGGCCGATTTTGGCCGCGCCGAGGACGCCCCAATTCAATTTGCGGGTTGTCATAATTAGGAATTCGATTCAGCGCCTTCGGCCCACGCGATCTTTCCATTAACGATGGTGGCGCGGGCTTTGCCTTTCAACTTCCAGCCGCCGAAAGGGCTGTTGCGCGATTTGCCGGGCGACGCGGCCGGGTCAAACATCCATTCCTGCGACGGATCAAAGATCGTCACATCGCCATCGGCCCCGACGCTCAACCTTCCTTTGCCCGGCAATCGCAGCAACCTCGCCGGCCCTGTGGTGAACTTGGCAATGAGATCGGAGAGGGACAATTTTTTGCTGTGATACAGTTGCATGAGCGAGAGCGCGAGTTCGGTTTCAAAACCAATGATGCCGAAAGGCGCGTAATCGAACTCGACCTCTTTTTCGTAATCGCAGTGCGGCGCGTGGTCGCTGCTGATTATTTCCAGCGTGTTGTCGGCCAGCCCTTCGATCACCGCCGCGCGATCCGCGGCCGAACGCAAGGGAGGATTCATCTTGAAATTGGTGTCGTAGGAAGGCCAGCGCGGGCGGGCCTCGGCGCTGTCACTCATAATGTCCTGGCCGTCGCTGCTCCAGAATTTCTCGCTGCCAGCCAGGACGGTATCCGTCAAAGTGAAGTGATGGGGGCAGGCTTCGCCGGAAATGGGGACGCCGCGTTTTTTGGCGTCGCGCAGCAATTGCACGCTGCCCGCCGAACTCAAATGCTGGCAATGGACGTGAGCGCCGGTCAATTCGGCCAGCAAAATATTGCGGGTCACGATCAACTCCTCGCCCGCCGACGGCCAGCCGCGCAGCCCCAGCGCCGCGCTCCAATAACCCTCGTGCATCACGCCATCGCTGACCAGCGAGTAATCCTGGCAATGATCCATCACCGGCAAGTCAAACATCCGCGCGTACTCGAGCGCGCGGCGCATCAGATCATTATTCTGCACGCAATGCCCGTCATCCGTGATGGC
>DASRLE010000325.1:0-9126 GCA_035648615.1 Saccharimonadales bacterium (SeqCode)
CCGCAAACGAACCGCCGACGCCTTCGGCGTTTTCAAGCGCGCGCTGGATGCGTTGGCCGAAGATGAAACGCGTGATCCCTACAAGTTGTTGTTTGATTCCTCCTGATTTCGGACGAGAATCCGCCGTCACTGAGGCATTACACATCCATTCCGAATAAGCTTGCAAAGGCGATCTCCGATGGTATAATCTTGTAGCATGTACGTTTCTACGAGTCTGTGAAGACCACATCAAAATTCCTTTTCATTATTCTTGGGCTCGTTTTCCTCGCCGCCATTCGTGTGCGCGCGCAAAGCTTCATCTGGGCGGACCAAATCACATCCGCAGCCAAAACCGTCGGAAACAAACTCGCCACTGATTCCGCCGGCAATGTCTATATGACAGGGGGCTTTTCTGGAGAAATCGGCTTCGGCATCACCAATCTTACGGCGATCGGCGGGCAGGATATTTTTCTTGCCAAATACGCCTCAAATGGCGCGCTGCTCTGGGTCAAACAAGCCGGCGGCGTCGGCGCCATCGATGTTGCGAATAACATTTGCGTCGATTCCAATAACAACGTCTATATCACCGGCGGCTTCCAAGATTCCACGGCCTTCGATACCGTCGCATTAACGGCAGCCCAAGGCGTCAACAATTTCTTCTGGGCCGAATACTCTCCCGACGGCGCTGTAGTAAGGGCAGTCCCTTATCCCGACGCAGGCAACGGCGCCGCTTATGCCATCGCGGTTGATGCCAACGATTCCGTCTACATTGCCGGAACCGGTTCAAAACTGACGGTGGCGAAGTGGAACAGCTCCGGCCAGCTTGCCTGGGCTACAGAACCCAATGGCAACCCTGCCCCGAGCGGCCCCCGCTGCCTGGTCTTGGATTCCGCAAACTATATTTACCTCGCCGGCACGCTGAATGCCAACCCCACCGCAGGTCCAACAACCCTTGCCAAACTCGATCCGAATGGAAATTACGTTTGGGCGGTTCTGCTCCCAAGTGATGTCCAGTCTCTTGCTCTTGCACCCGATGGCAATCTGGTTATCGCCGGAACGTTTGCCAATAGCGTCATGTTCGGCACAAACAACCTTAGCGTCCCGTATATCGACGGCTACGTCGCAGAACTCGATACAAATGGCAACGTCTTCGACGCGTGGCAAATGCAGAACAATAACAACAATGGGAATTGCGCGACCGTCGACTCCGACGGCTTTATTTACCTTACCGGAACCATCGATATGACCCAGACGTTCATCGACAAATACGACGAACAAGGCAACCTCGTTTGGAGCCTTCAACCGCCGTCTGGGATTTTCCATACAAGCGCCGGCCTCACTTTAGCCCTTGGCCCGTCCAACCGTATCTGCATGCTTTCCACCGCCACTGGCGCGATTACGTTCGATAACGCCGTTTTCACAAACACCGCCAACAATGACCTCTACCTAAGTGTGGAGGAGGAAGATGCTCCACCGGCTTTTGCCACACAACCTTCGCCGCCGCTCGGATTGCTTCCTGGAAGTAATGGGCTTATGAGCGCCAGCGCCCGCAGCCTGTTCCCGGTTTCGTTCCAATGGCAATTCGATGGGACAAACATTGCGGGCGCGACCAACAATTCGCTCAATCTGACCAATGCGCAACTCTCTGATGAGGGCCCCTACCAGGTCATCGCCAGCAATCTCTACGGTGCCAACACTAGCGCCGTCGTCAACGTTTCCATTTACTATTCGGTCACCATTATTTCCAACGGCGGCCCTTACAAAGTCACACCTTTCGGTTACAACATTCCGAATGGGCTTCTCACCTATTCAAATCATTCGGTCATTCAGGTCACCCCGCAACTGTTCCTGTCCAACTTCACGGGGCCTTTTGTCAATTGGACCGGCGATTTCGTATCCCCCAGCAACACACTCACGCTCACTGTCACCTCGAACATCTACCTCGTTGCCAACTTCGCTGACGCTGTCACCAATATCACCATCGATAACCTCGACCGGCGCGCCTCCTTCCAAGGCTCTTGGAGTTTGGTCACTCTTCCGCCCTATTACTTCGAAAACAGCGCTCAAGTTTCTTGCTCAACCAACGCCACCGCTTCGGCTACTTTCACGCCGGACATTGTCGTCCCAGGCTTTTACGATGTCTCTTGCTGGTTCTCCGAAAGCTACGTCGCTTACAACCCAAACGGCGGAGGTTCCAGTGTTTCCACCAACGTTCCTTGGACCATCGTGGGCGACCAAGGCTCCATCACCGTCTATGAAAACGCGCGCAACTTCGCCGGTTTGCATACTCTCGCCACCGGTGTGCATTTTGCAGCGGGCGCCAATGGCTATATTTCGGTTTCCAACGGAACTGGCGAACCGTCTTCGAACTACGTTCCGGTGGACGCTGTAACGCTGACTCCAAGCCAGGTCGGCGTTGCAACGATCCGTCCTGCCAACTCAACTGTCAGCGCTGGCTCCTACGTCTCTTTCAATACAACGCTGTCCGGCACCTCGCCCGTTTCCTATCAATGGCAACTCAATGGCGTGCATATTCTCGGCGCTACTCAGAGCTACCTACAGATTTATCCAGCAGTGCTGACAAATGCGGGAAGTTACGCGGTTGCCGTCAGCAATGTCGTCGGGATTCACGTCAGTCAACCCGCCGTGCTTACCGTCACATCTCCGCCTCCGCCAAGCCTTGACTCCATATCGCTCGACTCCAGCAATGATCTGCAACTCTCCATTTCCGCCAATGCCGGCCTGACTCTGGCGATTCAAACTTCCAGCAATCTCACCGACTGGGTCACCGTGACGAATATTTTCAACCTTAACGGAAGCGTAACGTTCACGGATACCAACTCTCCCGGCATCCAATCCCGCTTCTATCGCGCTGTTTGGATGACCCAGTAAGCTGATCGGCCTCGCGGCAAATGTAGACGTTGCAATCAACATAAACCGGCGGGCGCTCAGTGTTGGGACAGTTATTAGAATATTACACAAGCTCAAGCGGCCCGGTCTGCGACCGGACCGCCGGGCCCTCTCGCGGGGTGACCAATCCGCGCCGGATTATTCGATTGTTAAACGGCGGCCACTGGCGACTGGAAATTCACCGGCACCAACATTGGTTGCACACTACGGTGCGAGCTTTTCGCCCATTCCTTTTCCCAATCATCCAGTGACGGCACTGTGACTTCGGCATGTTTTGCGTAGGCTCGATGCACCGCCTTGGAATTGTGTCCCAGCGCCTGCTGCGCGAAGCGCTCCGGATAATCGTGATGAACTTTTTCAGCATGTTCCCTCCAGCTGACGTAGCATGTACAAAAATTCACCTTTGTTGAAGCGCAAAAAATCCTTGTCCATTTTCAATAGTTTCGCAGGACTGGCATTGCCAGAAAGAAGATGAACTGCGGTTCCTGCGGCCTGCCATACGAATGATAACACTTTCCTTTCCGCCAAGTCGGAAAGGGCGCGTCAGCGTTAAGGCCAGCGCGAGCGGATGATGGAGTCCAGAGGCCATGCCTCTGGCGGCGGGGTTTGTGGACGGCAGCGGAGGCCCCAACAAAGCAAAACCAGCTGCGCCACGCGGGGCGTCGCAGAGATCACCGGCGATGATACCTATGAGAGACCTAGTGCGACCCTCAAGCTTTAGACAGCGCTTGCTCTAGCTTCTCCCTGAGTCGAATTCAGAATGCCAGGAACATGCATCTCTTTCAAATGCATTGTTCCACGTGCCGGTGTCAGTCCTCACTATTTACACTTTTGCGGCATTGGGATAGGCCTTACTGATGCCGCGAAAATTACGCGTCGGTATCCTGGAGCGATTTACCACCTCATTAGCCGGGGTGATCGACGCAAGGATATTTAAGGACGATGTCGATCACCAGCGCCAGCCACTACAGCGCAGACCGCCAGGAAACCACGGAGCGAGAGGCTGAGCGTTTAGTGCGCGCGGAACTTCAGCGGCGAGCTGGAAGGGAAGGAAGAAAAACTTGCCGCTTCTGTTCGAAGGGGATAAAAGCAAAGTGGCGCTGGCGCGCCGATTGCGACGAGAAATGACCATGAGCCTAAAATGGATGGCGGAAAGACTGCAGATGGGCAGATGGGACCTGCGTTTCCAGCCTATTGTGTAAAAAATAATCCACTGATTTTGTGTCAATAGTGACACCAGGACTACGGTGGGGGTGAGCACTATACTTGCTCGAAAACGAAGTCGAGCTTCGCGAGTCGTATGGTTTGAAGGTCGCCGAATTGGCGAAAGCGCAATTGCTTGCGGAAAGCAACAAAGAGATGTTAATTCACAAGTGGCATGAATACTTTGACTGACCGGGCTTGCTCCGCCGCGCATGTGGATGGCTGGATCGTCGTCCGCATGGAAAGTGCCGCGGAAATTCGTTTTCCCGTGGCGGAAAATCCACGTCTGTCGGGCGGCACGCCTCAGCAGTTGAATCATATCGAGACTTCTCCCTTCGGTCTTCATTGGCCTGATCTGGATGAGGACTTGTCCTTTCACGGATTGCTCCAGGAAAATCACGGCCAGCTTCAGAAGAAGCTCAAAATCTGATCCAACCCATCGGTCGGCGGGCAAAAACCACATTACTCTTGCGCCTGCGTTCCCCCAACGCCCAGCCAAATACGGGAGGGAAACTCCAGCCGGGCCAATATCAAAACCTCGCTGGGTGAACTGAATTGAGGTATTCTTACAACGATGAACGAAAACATTGCCCGCATCGGTTACCGTTACATCACGCGCCTGCCGGACGTGCATGGAGGCTGCGCCATCATCGAGGACACACGCGTCGGAGTCCACGATGTCGTCAGCCTCCTCCCGAATGGTGAAACGGTGGATGGCATTGGTCCGGCTCCTGGATTCCACCGGGGAATCAGGTTTGAGCGGCAACATCAATTTCGCATAACTCGGCAGCGATCTTGTAGCCGGCCAATCCGCCGTGTTCGCGAAGACCCCGGATGACGAAAGCGATTTTCTCCTCGGTAATCTCTGCGTCTTCGCGGTAGGACCAAAAGCGCTGCGCGTAGAACTCCCGAAACGCCTTCCTGGCCAGATCGAGCCGGCGCTGGCGGTGGGCGGTGTCACGCAAAGAATGGTCTGTTTCAGACATCTTGGCGATCGTACTTGAATGGGACGGATGCGGCAAGTTCCAACACGCTTTCCGAAACGCTGTTTAGAAACGAGGAGTCGATCAGCCGTCGATAATGTTTGCTCTTTTACTGTTTCACGGGCGATTTTTTCCAAGTAAACTCACCGCAAAATGGTCGCAAAGCAGGAATAGCAACACACCTGCTCTGCTTCGCCCGCTCAACCCAGCCGAGTCGCGCCACTTGAGCTGACTTGATTTATTTGGGTTCCGTGGAATAGTTCAAGCGCTTGAAAGGCAGGCTTGGACAAATTCAAATCCCAATGGCTTCATGAAAACTAATTGTAGTGTCTTTTTGTTCGTTTTTTGTCTCCTTAGTTCCAATGTTACTCCCCAAGCGCGAGCAACGGTAATTACATGGACCAATACCAGCGGCGGAGTTTGGTCGCTTCCTTCCAATTGGAGTCCCAATCAGGTTCCCGGAAGTAACGACGCGGTCCTCGTCACGCTGCCCGGCAGTTATACGATCGCATTGGATAAGACGAATGTGGCACTGAGCCTTGCGTTCGGGGCTCCAGTCGGTTCCGGCGTCCAAACCCTCCTGATCACGAATTTGCTCGGGATTGCCTCCAATACAGTCGTGCAAGGGGGCGGGACGATGGAAATCACCAATTCGACAGGATCATTTTACAGCGACGGTTTCGTGACGGTGACCAGCGGCGGCACGCTCACAGCTTATGCCGGTTACTTGGATTTTTTCTTCAAGACGACCTCTCTGACCGTCACCAACGGCGGCATCGTCAATTCCATTGGGTTTCCGGCGACTTACGACAGTTTTCTCGGAATCACCTTTCCAGCCGCCACTTTTGACGGCCCCGTGTTCGTGGCCAACGGCGGCACCTTGAACGCGAGCGGCGGGACGGGCGCACTGTTTGCGGTCGGTCCGGGCGGAATATTAAACGTTACCTCGGAACTATTTACCGCTTTGGGCACCAACCAAGGCACAATCCATCTCACGAATGCGGAGTTCGCCATAGGCAATTTTCAATCACAGCCAAGTGTTCCCGGCTTGTTGAATTTGCCGGGAGGCGTCATTACCTTAAGCGGAACTAACTCTATCAATGCGGGCTCCTATTTCACAAATCAAGGAACCGTTTTGCAATATTCCGGGTCTTCGACCATTTACGGCGCGATCCTTGATCCATCCATGGGCATCGTCACGAACCTGGGTGGTTCAATGCTTTTCGAGTATTTCGGGACAAATTTAGCCGGTCAATACTACGCCGCCAGCGGAGCGGCGATAATATTCGACGGGACGGATCTTCAAAATTCCCAAACTTCAAACCAGATGACCCTTGGCGCCAACTTAAGCCTCGGCGGCCCTGGAGAGTATCAGTTAGCCTCCGGCTATCTTTACTTGCCGTCGGGTGTTGCCACAAACCTTGCACTCGCTTGCGACACAATCACCCTCGGTCCCGACTTCGAAGGATGATCAATAACTAATTTGACGATTTCAGGCAGCAACGGCTACGGCACAATTCTTGAAAACCTGCTGCCAGTCACCGGCGCGTTCACGTTGAGCAATGCAGAATACCTCGGGCCTGTGGTCGTGGAAAACGGAGGCGTGTTTAACCTCTACCAAATAACAGATCCTTACGCGGACCAATTTCAGAGCCTGACCGTAAATTCCGGCGGGACCGCAAATATCTACGGTGGCACGAACCCGAGCATTTACACTGAAACCATTGCGACGCATTGGACTAATTTTGGAACGATCAGTCTGCAAAACACGCCAATCCAGATTTTCGATGGGATATTAAATTCGCCCGGTGCGACACTAAACTTGTTCGGCGCTTCCAGCATTGCGCTGGCAACCTCAGGCGGCTTTCTGACAAATCTCGGAACAATCATTCAAAATTCATCCCCAACCGTCACCAACACGATCAGTTACTTTCTAAACCCAAGCCAATCTGTGAATTTTGATAACAGCCGCGGCATAATCACGAATCTTTCTGGAACCCTTCTTCTCGAATCTATAACTTCTGACGCTGTGTCCGGCTCTTATTTCACGGCAACCGGCGCGACCACTCAATTCGCGGGGCCAACCAATAGATCGCTGACCTTGGGCAATCCGCTGGCCTTATTAGGGTCCGGCCAGTACCAATTCGTCTCTGGAAATCTGTTTCTGGCGGGGACGATTCCCTCCAATCTCTCCTTGATTGGCGGCCTGCTGCAATTGGCGCCGGGCTTTCAAGGCGGAACGATCACCAACCTGTCGCTCGATGGAATTACGCTCACAAATTCCTCAACCGCTCCCACGCTGGTGACGGGCGTCTTCAGCGTGACGAACTCGGGTCTGGCCAACGGATTGATTAACGGAGCCGCCGTGTACGGCAACTTCATTGTCACCAACCACGGTGTCATCATCGCAAATAGCTCGATATTCAATGGCGCACTGGCTCAAACCAATGGCGGGACAATCAACTTCTACCAATCGTTTACGTACAGCAACGTCCTGGCAGGTCCTGGATGCACGATCAATGCCAGCGGTTGGTTGGATTATGGAATTTTAAGCATCGGTCCTGGAGCCACGCTCAATTTGATCAATAACTTCAATTCACAATTCGGCTACTACGTGTCCGGGTTGGTGCAATATGCCAATCTCACCAATGCTGGCACGATTAACCTCACTAACTCTGGCATCAGCCTTAATCAGGAACCTCCGGGAACATTAACCAACGTTCCCAGCGGAGGCATCATCAATCTTCCTTCCGGAACAATTCACTTCTGGGGATCGACAGGCATTTCGGGCTTGCCCGGCTATGTTTTGAACGAAGGACAGATTATTTCCAGCGCTTCGGGCCTCAGCGGATTCGAAATTTCGTCAGGGACAAATTCGGGAACCATTGAATCCGAAGATGGCACAGTTGTGTTGGGCGGGGATTGGACACTGCTGCCTTCCGGTACCTTATCCGTCGTTCTGAACGGACCTGCGAACTATGGAACTTTTACGCTGACGACCAACGAAATGTCGCCGGCGCCTGGAGGTGTGGTCCAGTTGGCGGGAAATTTTACCGCGACATTGGGAAACGGCTACATTCCTTTTAGCGGCGCCTCTTTTAATGTTCTATCGTACGGAGCAGAAACTGGAAATTTTGCCTTCGTAACGCCGCCTTCCGCCGGGCAATGGAGCGAGAGTTATGGAGCAATGAGCTTCGTATTGACAGAAGATGGCGGACTGCCGGCTTTCTCCGCCGCGATCCATTCCGGCGCGAACATTGTATTTGCGGGCTCCGGAGGCAAGCCGGGGGGAACCTTTGAAATCCTCACCAGTACAAATCTCGCGTTGCCCTTGTCCGAGTGGACGGTTCTGAGCACTAACACATTCTCTGGCGGTGGAACGTTCAGTGAGACTAATGCCATTGGCAATCAAAGTTTAAGCCGGTTTTTCATTTTCAGAGATCTGCAATAATTGTGCCTCTTACGACGAGGATTTGTCTTCTGATTGCTCGATCAGAAAAGTAATTAATTGGGGTCATAATAAATGGGGGGTCACACGTTCGGATCAATTAAATCCACGTCCATTGTCCGGCGAATGTAATTGGCGGCCCGGATGGCGAACCCTCCTACAACCACATATTTTGCGCCACGTTCTTAGTTCCCGGCACAAATTCCGCAGGTCTTCCACCGTCGGTTCGCGGGGCGCTAGTTCGTGGGCCGGGAGATCATCCGCCATAACCATTCATCCGTTTCCTCATGGGTTTTGAAACGATAGACCCCGCGCGGCACCGCACCCCGCCAAAAGCCTTGCGCCAGGCGATGGATTCCGCGTTGTTGCTCGTGGCGGTCGAAAGAGCATCCGGCATTTTGGTGAGCCGGCCGACAAAGCGGTCGATCTTTTCCTCGACGTTAATGATCGGCTGTTTCACGCGCTATTTAAAATAAGCCACGCCTCGCGCCAAAGCAAGGTTGTCAAACGCAGCTAAAAACCGCATTGCCCTTGCGCTCACCTTCACCCAATATCCGCCGATGCTGGCCCGTGTTTTATCCGCCGCTGTCAATGGTATAGAAG
>DASRLE010000326.1:0-2695 GCA_035648615.1 Saccharimonadales bacterium (SeqCode)
CTGCAATTCATTGTCGCGCACCGACGGTGCTGCCACGGAGGATGCAGGGGCAGGTGCCTCAGCCTGGACCGGATTCGTCGGAGTCGAAGTGGCACCCGTGTGGCTCTGCGCTCCAACCCACCGCGCCAGATGGACCTTTGCGTGGTCGATGGTTAAGCCCAACGCCTGCGCCACTCTCACCGCGCCCCACTCGGGGTGTATTTGCTTGAGTTCTTGCACCCGTACGTAGTCTGGATGGGTGCTGTGGCCTTGAGTTTCCCCTCGCCACCGTTCGCGCAGCCGGCGGGACGTTGGGGTCTTAATCCCCAACAATGCTGCCAGACGGGCCTTTCCAATTTCGGGCTGGTCCTGCAGGATTTGTCGGGCTCGCACGTAGAGTGGATCCATTTGCAAGTTGGCTTTGTTCATCAACGGAGATGCCGGAGTGCGGACCGGAGGGTGGGAGCTTCATTCCCACCCGCCGGCCGCACACCACTTCCCTCCACTTTATATAAGCTGGCGGACGGGCGAATTGTCCGGGAATGAATTTTAATTTTTCTTCGGACAATTCCCGGGGCGCCGATTTTACATCAGAGGTTCCATGCCGTTTGGGTCTTGCGGCTGAATTTCCCGTGCTAGATCCGTGATAATCTCTCGTGCCAACAGGCGAACCCGATGCACCAAGCGCCGGTCAAACTCACGGTGAGCAATGCCATTAGAGGAGAGATAGTTCGGCTCCCAGCCATCAATGATGGGCTGCAGTTCGGGTCCAGCCTGTTTGCGCAAGCGCGCAAACAGCTCCCGCTGCTGATCTCGTTCCTCCAAGAGCCGCCCTGGATCGACTGGTTCGGGCGCTTCCACAGTGCCTGGTTCTGTTTCCGCATTGCCCAACGGCAGGTGGGAAAAGGACGCTTCCGCTCCGTTGACCGCATTGGACAAGTCACTGTTGACGATTCCCATCAAGCACGAGACAAATGCCTCTGTGCTTTGCCGGTTTTTCACCGAGAGCCTGCGCCCCTTCTTCGGACATGTGTCGCCCAGGAGTGCTTTTTCCAAGGCCGCATTGACGAAGTCGTCCGGCCTGGCGCCCGCGAGAAACCGATCCATTCCTGGTGTGCCGGCGATCCGTCGCATTCGTTTGCCAGCGAAGTCCCGCAATTGTTGTTTTTGTTCTTCCGTGAGCGCCGTCACTAATTGAAGAGCAGTCGGAAGTGAACTGCCTGATTCGTGCGGCCCGTTGTTGTTGCATGCATTTGCTTGCATGCTTTTTGTTGGGCATTGATTTCTTCAGCATCCCAGCAACCGCCGCGCCTGGTGGGCCAAAATGGAAAACCTCGTCTGATTTGACCAGGACCCCGCCGGCAACAGCTTTGCGGGCAATCTCCGGTGTGGCGGAACGAGCGAAGTAGAATAAAACAGGGATTTTGTTGGTCTCAGGATCCGATTTGAGGCGGAGGCAAGTGCCCGAAACTGTTGCTGCAATTATGCGAGGCCGAAGCGACAGACCGGCGGGAGCACAAACGGGAAGTCGGGCAGTCAAAGCGATGATCTGGCTGTCGGGTTCTCCGTCCATGTAATGCACCGGGAAATTGGCTCCAACGCGTTAGGCCGTAGCGTCTTAATTTGAAGTCGTCCCGCCCTGAGTTTCAGCTTTGGAAAATATCGCAGTCGTGCCAGCCATTTTCACCGAGTAGTCATATCTCGCGCAGAAAAGCTTGATGAACATTTGGTGTTCTTCGGTGGTCACGTCTTTCAGTTGAAAAATTCCCCCAACCTTGCGGAAATTATCGCAATCAATCTGCCACATAGGCACCGTTGTGCTTGTCCAATTCACAAGAGCGAAAGGATGACATAATTCTGGTTTTCTGGAAGGTTAATTTTTGGGACTCGTAGCAATCGAAAATCAAAGGGAAACACGCCCTCGGAGTTAAAGTCGAGCATGTTTGAGCGCACAATTCGACATTGCTCGCCTAAACTCTCCCACTACCCGTTAACGCAATCGGTTTAGTACGTTGTACGTTTGGGTCATGCTTTCGCCAAAAGCGCAATGCAGCCTGGCTGACGCCAAACGATACTTCAGGGAACACCTGGCTGTTGGCGAGTATTACACGGAAGGCCAACAAGACTATGGCCAATGCTACGGTAAAGGGGCAGCAGATTTGGGACTGTCGGGCGTCACGAACGTCGAACAGTTTGAGCGACTCTGCGATAATCTTCATCCGCAAACGGGCCAGCGCCTGACGCTGCGCCAGAAAACTACCCGAACGGAATCAGATGTGGACGGCGCGGAGCATGAGCACACCAACCTCCGGGTATTTTACGATTTCACCATCTCGCCGCCCAAGTCAGTTTCCATCGCCGCCCTGGTCGGCAACGACCAGCGGATTGTCGAGGCCTACGAGCGGACGGTGACGATGGCGCTGGAGCAATTGCAATCATTCGCCTCCACCCGCGTCCGCAAGGACGGCCAATGCACTGACCGCACAACGGGCAACATTGTCGCCGCCACGTTCCGCCACGATACATCGCGGGCGTTGGACCCGCACTTGCACACCCACTGCATTGTCTTCAACGCCACTTACGACGCAGTGGAAGTCCAGGACCATCAACAACGGTTCCATCGTGTCCATCAAGATGTGCCGCCTGCGCCTGTTGACGCTGCCCACTTCGTACCCGCGCTCCCGGCTGGTTTCGCTGCTCTTCACTGACTGGCTAC
>DASRLE010000327.1:0-16750 GCA_035648615.1 Saccharimonadales bacterium (SeqCode)
GTCTGGATCGTCTGACACCTTCTGGCCCTGAAGAAATTGCAGCAGCAAATTCGGGCGGAGCTTCTTCGCCAAGGCGATCAATTCAACGTCCGAGACAATCAAATCGTCAGGCTCGGATTCAAACCAGCCAGGCGCCAAAACGTAAAGCTGGATCAAAGCCCGGTCCGGCATGGGCAATGCGTTCATTTCCGCGAGAACGCGATGAATATCTGGCCGACATTCTCTTTGAATCGGTGTGGTTTGTTGCGTGGCTCGAGCCATTTTGACCGCAAACCAACTCGCGGAATAATTGCGTCCGGCATATTTTTTCCAATACTTGGCAAAGTCTTTGGCGCTGACGGCTTCTCGCGGACCCAACCCATGGCCGGGAACCTGCCAAAAGGCGAGCATCACTTGCGCAACGCGACCCACCGTTTGCAGGGTTTCCAGTTCTGCCAATGGACGCACGCCGCCGGCACTGCTGACCGAATCATGCAAGTCTGGAAAAGTTTCCGCCGAATCATTGACCAGTCCGGCGATTAAGGGCAAATCGCGTCCGTCTTCGCGCTGGAAAATGGCTCCCAAGGCCAGCGTGCGAACTTTTGGATTCGCGTCGTTAAGCAACGCAACCAAGGCGTCGCGATTTCCGTTCACCGCGCGCAACTCTCCGGCCAAGCGCACTTGTTCTGCCGCGAGGGGATTTGCCGTGCCTGCCCATTCCCTGTAACTCATCGTCGCCGGCTTCGTCCATCCCCCCGCCGGCCAAAGCCGTAACGGTTGATTTCGGATTATCACTGACAAAGAAAAGTGGCTGTAAGTTTGGGCCATCTGTTCCAACCGAGTCTGCACAGTATTTCCACCGTCCGCGAACGCCTCTCGACAGTTTCCCAGCAAAAAGCTGCCCAAAACGAGCGTGATACTGAGGAGGGGTTTGAGGTTCATGGCAGTTATTACACGCAAACCAAGTTCTTTACGCCCATTGCGAGCATAGCGTTGCCGGTCATGGTTCGTTAAACAATCTGCTTCTCTATTTGTTTCGCGATTTGTCAAACCGTGAAGCGCAGACCGTGAAAGGCCGTGTAACATCCTAATTTGAAAGAATTTAGGTTTTCATGGAATTTGGCATTACATCTGTTCCCAGCTTGATTTAAGGGCGTAAATAGAATTTCACCTTTTCGGCGATCAGCATCTGAAACGGATTCATACAAGCGACATCCATCGCTTTGCAGGCGTTAGGAATTTTGACCTGCATTCCACTTGCGGCAATTTCAGTCGTGACGACAGTGTGCTTATAAGCATGTGCATAACCCACCAAATTAAAATCCGCATTGCCAAAGAATTTAGCCTGTGCTGCGTCGGAGTAATTCTCAAAAACCCAACTGCTTAAAAGAGGAAAGCTTTCATAAGTTTTCCCGTCGTTCTTGGTGTCAGCAAACATTGTGCTTCTGGTCTTGCACCAGAGAGCGAGCTTGTCATTCCGAGCCATCAGTTCATCGCGAACTTCACTGACGCTCAGTAGCAAGCCTTTTGAGTGCGCATAATCCAGCCACTGCCAAAACCCAGGACACAAATTAAATCCATAGTAATGGTTTTTTGCTTCAATAAAAACGTTGCTATCTAATAGATAGGCCATTCCATTCCGCCCTTGAGAGCTTTGGCGTATTTGTTGAAGGTTGATTCTTTCTTTATGCCCAATAATTGCATGGCATCGCGTTGCATGGTTCGCCCAGCGAGCGCTTCCTGAATGATCGCTACCGAAAATCGCCTGCTATGTTTATACTGTTCGTTTATGTAGTAATTTCCTCCGGGAGCTTTATTAGTTGGAGAGGCAATCAATCTGTAATAAGAATTGAACTCGCCCTCTGTGAGCATGGCGGCATCTCGAGCCCGCCTTGCGACCACAATCCGGCTCACTTTAAACTGGTGGGACAAACGTTCAATTTCACTAATATCGTTTATGCCGCCGCGCCATGAAGCGTGGAGTTCCTCCAGCGGAAGCACAACCTCTGCCGCCACACTGTTACAATATTCTTCGATTTTGCCCCCAGCGGAATAAGTCTTTTCAAGGTTAGAAACGCCTGTTTCGCCAATCCAAACATGGGCGAATTCATGGGCAATCGTGAATATTTGGGCCGCTGGCGCATCGGCCCCATTGATAAAAATCAGCGGGGCGTATTCATCGGATATGGCGAACCCCCGAAACTCATCAACTAATAATTTCCGGCCGGTGTCCTCGCCCGCATATCCTGACCGCAAAACAAGAATCCCATGTTCCTCAGCCGCCTCGGTCGTGCATCGGATGGTGTCTTCCGATGTCGTTGTCTGTTGCGCTAACCCGGAGCCGATATTTAGAGTTTTTCTAATGTCTTCGGCCGTTTCTTTCGCCGGTGTGTTTGTGGAGGATTTGCCCACGAATGGCAACGGCCCCTTGCCATTGGAAATCAAATATTCTCGATACCAATTTTGTTTGAGCTGTGCGCTGTAAATAACTTCCAGGAGGTCATTACTCGGCTTGGATGAATGCGCATCGTCAACTCGACGAAAATCAGCAATGGGCAGGTTTGGTTGCGGAGGTTCTTGCAGAAATAAATATCCGAACGGCGTGCGCGTCTTTTCGGCCAATTTTTCCACTAACGTAAACGGAATAGAGCCAGTTAACTCCCATTTCTTGACAATGGCCGCCAGAACGCCAATCCTTTCGGCAAGGGCATCTTCGCTCAGGCCCGCCTTGCTTCGCACCCATCGTAATACATCTGGTTTAAGTGTTGCGTTCATCTTGCAGCCTTCGTTTCCAGGATGCCGCCTTCAGTCTTAACATAATCTCTCACAAGCCGATCGACAAGCCAGGACGGTTTGCGCCGCCGCTGCTTCCGCCGCCAAATTGATAACGCAGATTTCCACTTTTTTTTAGTAACGGAAAGGCAAATTTTTATTTTTGTTCCACTTCCCTTTTTGCGGCCGGCCTTTTTTGAAACCGCCCGTTCAGATCGTAATGGACGCGAAAGGAAAGAGCCAACGATCTTGGACGACGTGAAAGGGGTATTTACCCCTATAGCGCGTTTGCCATGGCCGGAGTACGTTGAAAGCATGGAATACAAAAATTCGCCTAAAGATGCCACCCAAACCGCGGCGGGGGCTTCGCGCCTTCCCGTAGTTGACAGAAACCGAATTGAAAGTGATTTTACGCCGTCGGCGGATGAAGTGGCCAGACGGGCCTATTTCAGTTATGTGAACCAAGGTTCGCGGCAAGGACAAGATGTGCAGCATTGGCTGGCCGCCGAGGCGGAACTGATTGAGGAACGCAATCTTACCCGCGCCCATGGGTTTCATATCCACACGTCGCATAAAGTTCAGATGTAATCCGGAAACGAAATTTATGAAAGCATCCAAGAAAAAAGCCCCGTCCGCGCCACAGACTCCTGTTTTTCCCGACGTCATGCACAGAGTGCGGACGGTCACGGAGAAACCCCAACCTTCCGCAAAGGCCGCCAAGCGGGACAACATTTTTTCCAAATCCCACGACACCCACGAGGACCGCGGAGTGCGCCAGGCGAAAACCTCGCGCAACGCCCAAACCCTTCCGCATTCGCGGTCGTAAAAAGGACGAAGCTCGCCGAACCAGACTGGATGAGAAAATATCACTCAACAATCATGGTGGTGGACGACGACGCCAATGATTTGATTTTTACGGAACGGGCTTTCCGAGCCATTGGTGTGAAAGATCCTATTCACACAATCAATGGAGGGGAGGAAGCCATTGCCTATATGATGGGAGAGGGAAAGTTTGCCGATCGCAGCCTGTATGCCTATCCCACTTTCATCACGACAGATTTGAAAATGCCCGGAGCGGACGGCTTTGCCGTGCTGGAACATCTCAAGAATAATCCCGAGTGGGCGGTTATTCCCACCGTCGTCCTCACGTCATCGGGCGATTTGGATGACATCAAAAAGGCTTACATGCTGGGAGCCAGTTCCTATCACCTTAAGCCCCGATCTCCCGAGGGCCTCCGCCATTTGTTGAGAGTGCTGCACGATTATTGGATGACGTGCGAAGTCCCGCAAGTGGACAGCACCGGACGCCAGTTGCACACGAACAGCGTGGGCAAGCTGGGCGAGAGATTTGCCCAACCGTAACGCAGAACCCCTTTCGCCGAAGGTGAAGAAAAGGAAACTCCCGGAAGAACATCTGCCCGTTGTCATGACGATTGGCCACTCGACGCGCACGATTGAAGAATTCGTCGCGTTGCTGCAGGCCCACGGGGTGGCGTGCGTGGTGGATGTCAGGACCGTGCCGCGTTCCCGGCACAATCCGCAGTTCAACAAGGCTTCTTTGCCAAGGTCGTTGAAAAAGGCGGGCGTGGGATATGTTCATCTCCCGGGCCTCGGCGGTCTGCGCCATGCCAAAGCCGATTCGATAAATGTGGGCTGGCGGAATGCCTCCTTTCGGGGCTATGCGGATTATATGCAAACGCCCGAGTTCGGGCAAAGCCTCGAAGAGTTGATTGGCCTGGCGAAGGAACAGCAAGTCGTTTTGATGTGCGCCGAGGCGGTGCCCTGGCGCTGTCATCGCTCGATGATTGCCGATGCGCTGGTGATTCGTGGCATTGGCGCGGAGGACATCATGAGCCTCACCCGCCGGCAGGTTCATAAGCTGACCCCGTTTGCCAAGGTGCGAGGCGTCAAAATCACTTATCCGGCGGAGTCGTCCGCGCGTTCGCCGGTTCGGACGAAACCGAAGGATAGTCTCCCGGCAACCAGCGCCAAAGGAAAGAAACCACTGTCACCGATCACCCCGGCGGCAAAGCGATTCCCTCAGAAGCGGATATTAAAGTAACGCGGGAATTGATTCGGGCTGGGCAATTCCTTAAAATCGAGCCTACAAGGCGATTCTTCAAAACGTTGAAGAGTCGCTTTTTTTTATTTTTCAACTCGGCATTATTTGTCACATTCCTCTCCGCCATCTGTCTGAACCTTTATGGACTCAACTTCTGAATCAGAAGAGAGCCTTGTGGCAAAAGCGCAGGGCGGCGACATGGACGCGCTGGATGCGCTCGTGAGGCGGCATCAATCGTGGGTGTTCAATCTCGCGTTGCGCATGGTCTGGCGGCGCGACGTGGCTGAGGACGCCACGCAGGAAATCCTGATCAAGGCGGTGACGAAATTGAGCACATTTGCCGGGAAGAGCGCTTTCCGAACGTGGTTGTATCGCATTGCCGTAAATCATCTGCTCAACGTCCGCAAATCAGAGATGGAAGAACAGAAAATGACGTTCACCAGCATGGGCGCGTCGCTCAACGGTGTGCCGGACGAGGATTTGCCAGACGAACGCGCGTTGCCGGTTGAGACGAAGGTATTGGTTGAAGAAGCGAAACTTGGCTGCATCACGGCCATGCTGATGTGCTTGGATCGCCGACAACGGCTCGCGTTTATTCTCGGCGAAGTCTTTGGCGAAACCGGCGCAGTGGGCGCGGAAGCGATGGGCGAGAGCGCGGCAAATTTCCGGCAATTGTTGTCCCGCGCGCGCTACGACCTGTATCAATTCATGAACGACAAATGCGGATTGGTGAATCAGGCCAATCCCTGCCGCTGCGCGCGCAAGGCGAACGGCTTCATGCGCAACGGCTGGCTGGACGCGAATAATCTTCAATTTTCCAAGGACCGGATTGCGTCGGTCAAAGACGTTGCCGCCGACCGATTGGATGAATTACAGTCGCTGGATCGGAAGCATGCGGAGTTTTACCGGATGCAACCCTTTGTGGCCGGCCCGGACTTGGCGCAAAAACTTCGCGAAATTCTTGCGCAATCGAGTTTAGACACAAACTGAAAAAATCTTCATGCGAACTGTCACAGTCGCGTTTTCGGATTGTCTATTTAATTGAAGCCCACAAACGGGCCAAACCAAAACAATTAATTAAAGTCAATTATGAATACGAAAATGATTGCTGAAACAGCGCGTAAAACTCTGGATGGCACGATGTCCTTTCCCGAAGTTGTCGGCCACTTGCTTGCCACCGGGGTGGAGTATTACCATGTGGATTATGTCGGGATGCGCAAGACCTTTTACAGTGCGGACGGCAACACGGTTGTGACGCCTATCCATTACGAAGGTTTGCCGCCAGTCGCCGACGATTTCGATGCTGCGGCTCTGCGCGCCGACATTTTGGACAGCCAGCGCAACGGGCAGCCCTATCGCGATTTCACACGGCGCGCGATGGAAGCCGGCACGCAAGGTTACTTCGCCTTTCTGCGCGGGAAACGGGTCACTTACTTTGGCCGTCAAGGCGATGAGCACACGGAGTGGCTTCCGAACTCACGACCCGCGCCATTCACCGAACAATGACTCTTTTGTTTCGACACTGGCGGCAGGCCGCCAGACCACTGTTGGCTTTCCTGCAAGTTTTGGCGCCTAATACCCGGCATTCGCGGCGGCTATGGGGCTAATCTTCGTAAGAGCTTCAATGGCAGCCTCGCGAGTTGCTCCGTGTTCGTTTTTGATGACTGTCAAGAGATCGACTACGCTGCTGCTATCACTGGCGTCCCCGCGCAATTCAAGAACCGCATCGGTAAAGTTCCGGTCGCTGCGTCCCGTCCCCTTGGGACCAGGGGCGTCTTCGAACCACACCTGAATTGTTCCGGACAAGTAGGAGCGGACAACAGCATGGACAAGATGATCCGGGTTCTTCTTCGAGTCACCGGCACAAAGAGTATAATTGTCGCACGTCCTTAGAGCGAGAATGATCTCTCCCGGAGGTAATTTTCCCAAATGTACTGTGGTTCCGTATTGATTCCAATTGGCGATGAAGCGCTGCGGGCCTGGCGCAAGGAGGTAAACCTTGCTGGGCACGCCGCCCTTGGGCCCGCTCGGAAAGATGGAATTTGGGACGTGGACGCTTTCTGAAGTCGGCTGTGTCATCGAAGGGCTACGGGGGGATAAAACCGTAAGCTCGATATCGCCTGTTCCACTGGAAAAAATCTTGCCCCCAAAATGATCCGAATATGAATCGACTAAATTTACCTTCGCTGGGGGCGTGGATAATTGGGCGGATTGACTAACGCCAGTAGGGGTAAGCCCTTGGGAAGGTCTGGTTATTCCAAAACCTGGATTTGTCCTAGTCGGAACGGTTCGCAATTCAGGGCCCGCGCAAGCAATGGGAACTTCTCTTGTCGTGAAAAAACACGTCAGAACTAGCCAACCTGCCAAACAATCGGACGATTTCATATATTTCCTTTCGCCAAAAGTTAACACAGAAATGCTAACACGGAATCTTCAAATGACTGGCTGAATTCTAGGGGAGGCAGATCAAATTGTCAAGTAATTATTTTAATTGTAAACTATATTGCATTGATTACCAAATGTTTAACAATCGCAAAGCAGATTAAGAAAGAAGATTTCGTCCGTAAGCTATTTGAATAAAGATCAAATTAGGCCTACGATACAAACTAAACTGCGGCAACGTTTTTGAAGCGGCGCCAGCGGGCTCCTAATTCAAACCCCATTCCCGCTCCCATTGGCAGGAGCAATCCCCAAAGGATGGTCACCAGCAACTGGCCCATGGGGAAGTCGTGATTGGGCAGGACGATTTTGAAACAGACCAGAAACCAAAGTGTCAGCAGCCCTCCGCTAAACATGTAAATGGCATCCCTGATTTTCGAGCGCGTCAGTAAACGCAGGAGAGGTCCAGCACCTGGCCGCAGCCGCATTGGATGCGGATGGCGGAGACGATCTCGCCTTTGCGCTGGAGCGTCACGATGGGCTTGGAGCACGGCTCCGGCTCGGGCGGCGAGGCCGGCGCAGCGGAAGCGGCCAGTTGGCTCGCCTGGAAGGCGGACCGGCCGGTTTCGGCTGTGGGCACGAGGGGAATGAATGTGTCAAACATAAGTTATAGCTGGGCTGATTTGACGTTGAGCAGGACGGTTACGCGCCGGTTGATTTCGGCCCCCATCTCTTCGTTGGGCATCGGGATGGTCGCGCCGTAGCCAGCCACTTTCCTGATCTGATGGCTGGTCACGCCGTGCTCGAGCAATTTGCGGCGGACGGCGTTGGCGCGGTCGGCGGAAATCTCCCAGTCGCCATAATCGACGCGCACGGGTTTGTTGCCGCTCTCGGTATGGCCTTCCAACTCGATGGATAAATTGCTGTAGCGCGAAATTTCCCAGGCGAGGGTCGAGAAAACCCAGTCGCCATAAGGGGTGAACCGGGTCGATTGCGCCTCGAAGATCGGCTTGTGGGAGCGGTCGAATACATTGATGGACAGCCCTTCGGGAGTCATGTCGAGCTTGACCGGGCTTTCGTCTTTGTCATCGGAGCCTTGCAGGGATTTGAGGAGGTCCTGGTTGAGGCGGCGCAGCATGGTCAGTTCCACTGCGGAGGAGGAGTCGAAATTGCCGGTGCTGCTTTTGACGGCCTGGGTCTCTTTGCTCGGGATGATGCCGACGGAGTCTTTGGTGACGGACGAAAAGGGATTGCGAAAGGCGCGCTCGACCGCCTCTTTGATGCGCTGGTCCTGCGAGGTGAGCCACAAGACCATGAAGAGCGCCATCATCGCGGTGACAAAGTCCGCGTAAGCCACTTTCCAAGCGCCGCCGTGATGGGCTTTCTTGCTCATGCTCTATTTGGCCGGGGCCTGGTTGAGGGATTTGAGCATCGTCTCCAAATCGTCGGACGTCGGTTTGACTTCGCTGCTCAAACCGCGCCGGGCCACTTCCACCGCCATGATGGGCGACATGCCGTTGGCGAAGCCGACGACGGAGGACGCAATGCAACGGATGTAAGTCATCTGCGCCATGTTGACGAATTCCATATTGACAGCGAGCGGGTTCATGAAACCGTAGGAGAGAAAGATGCCCAGGAAAGTGCCGACGAGCGCGGCGGCCACCTTTTCGCCGATTTGCTCGATAGGCCCGGCAATGGAAGCCATCGTAATGACAATGCCCAGCACCGCCGCCACAATGCCGAAGCCGGGCATGGCGTCGGCCGCCTTGGTCAGGACGCTTACCGGTTTATCGTGCTCGGCTTCCATGGCGTCCAACTCGATTTCCAGAAGCAGCTTGAGCTGGTCCGGCTTGATCTTGCCATCAATGATGGGGCGGAGGCCGTTGCAGAGGAAATCCATGGCGTGATGGTTTCTTTGGAACGAAGGGTATTTGCTGAAAATGCTGCTGGTGGCCGGGTTCATGACATGCTCCTCCAAGGCGACCATCCCGCTGCGGCGTCCCATCATGAACAATTCGTAGAGCGCCTTGAAAAGTTCCTCGTACGTCACGCGGTTGTAAGGAGAGCCTTTGAGCGTGCCGGCGACCTGTTTGGCGAGGTCAAATAGAACTTTGCGCGGCGACATCAGAACCAGCGCGCCGAACGCCGCGCCCGCGATGATGACAAATTCGGAAGCATGCATCAGGGCGATAGGATGACCGCCGGCCATGATAAAGCCGCCAATCACCGAGCCCAGGACAATAATGACTCCGAGAATAACAATCATGAGGCAATGACTAATCGCGGTTAAACGCGTCAGGGTCCTGCTCGACGAGCAAGGCCTTGATGGCCAGGATGGCCTGGGCGTGGATTTGACAGATGCGGGATTCCGTCAGGCCGAAGGCCTCGGCAATTTCGCGCAGGCGCAAATCTTCAAAATAGTAAAGAGACAGGACCTTGCGCTGCATCTCGGGGAGTTCCTGCAAGCGGTCGGCGATCATCTGGGCCATCTCGCGGGTGGCGGTGCCTCGCCACGGTTCGATTTGAGATTCGTCGGCGATGAGGTCGGCGCTCGAGCCGTAGCCGTCGCCATGTTCGTCCTGCACCGCGTCCAGGCAGACATAGGAGGCGGGCCGGATTTCCTCCAGCAGTTCCTCATAATCGGAAAGCGAAAGTTTCATGGCGCGCGCCATTTGCGAGTCGCTGGGAATGCCGCCGTCGCGCTGCGAAAGCTGTTGCATGACTTGGGCGACTTTTTTGGCTTTCTCGTGGACAGAGCGGGGGACCCAATCCAGGCGGCGCAGCTCATCGAAAACGGCGCCGCGAATGCGCAGCCGCGCGTAGTGTTCAAAGGACGAACCGCTTTTAAGATCGAAGCGGCGCACCGCGTTGAGCAATCCCACCAGGCCGGCGCTGTAAAGGTCGTCCAGGTTGACGTGGGAGGGCAGGGTCATGGCCAGCCGTCCGACGACGGCCTTGACCAGCGGGAGATATTGTTCGATCAGGGTGTTTTCCGAGGCGCTGCCCGCGCCAGTCTTGGAATAGGATTGCCAAAGATCGCGTTGCGGCGAGGATTGTTCCTCCGAGACGGGTGGGGCGAGGTCGAGGGTGGTTGAACTCATGATTTATTCACTTTGGCTGGGAGGGTATGGCGTTCGCGCAGGGCTTCTTCGAGGCCTTTGCGCCAGGCGCCGCCCCACCACCGCATTAACAGGCTGGTGAGGTAAGCGGCGAGGCAGGCGTGCCACAGGCAAGTCGAGCCGGAGCTTTCCTCCGCCCAACTAAACAGGAACCCGACGGCAAAACCGAGTAGAGCGCCAATTAACAATAATACTTTCATAACAACTTCAGCACCGGACTGCTTAGCAGGTACGTTGCCAGCTTCATTTTTTGGGGAATTGCCGGGCAAAAATCATTTCCGCCGACGCTTCGCAGAGGTCTCCGGGTATATTTTGCCCAGCGCTGAAGTGTCGGACGGAGTAATTTGTGCCTAACACAAGGTTCCAAATTTTTCCCCAGCAGGACTCCTCGTCCAGATGGGTGATGACCAGGTCTTCGATCGGCAACGAGGCGAAACCGCGCAATTGGGCCAGCAGGATCGAAATATCGTAGGCGCCGTTCAGGACGAGATGGACATGGGCTGAACTGAATTGCTGCAATTGCGCGCCCAACTCCTGCACGGCGGTTGGGTTGCGCCAGTCCACTCCGGGAAGGTCGATGAAGCCAATGTCCTCGGCGAGCAGTTCGTCGTTGGGCTGCCAGGCCCGCTCGTGGGGCGCGCCCAGGATGTCGCAATAGACGCTGAGGGATTCGGCCATGTTGGCCGTCGCGCCGTCGAGCCGCCAGACGCGAGCCTGCCGGCTTTCCACTAAGGCAGCCTGGGTCAGCCATTTGCAGAGGTAGGTTGTCTTGCCGCAGCCAGCGGGACCGACCAGGACGTGGAGGGAGTTATGGGCGATAGGGGATGGATTGCGCCAGAATGTCGCCAAGACGTCCTGGGTGCGGGTGATTTCTTCGGCCAGGGAGGCGGGAGGAGACTCGCCGTATTGGGCGTGCAGGCGGTCGAGCACCTTTTGGGCTTGCAGGGGGAGGAGGCCGCTTTTTTGCAGGATCGCTCCGATGCGCCATTGGCCGGGTTTTAAAGGAAGCGGTTCCGCCGCAGGGGTTTCCGGGGCGGGGCGGTTTTCGACCTGGAATTTGATTTCTTCCAACTGCTGGCGAAATTCGGCCAATGTTTCGGAAAGCGCGGTGGATTCGGGTTCGGCTTCCGGCTCTGTTTCGGGCAATGAGGCCAAAACCTCGATCATTGGCTTTTGCCAGAGCCGGGCCAAGCCGTTGGCTGGCAGACGCCGGACGTTCAAAACAATCGCTTCTGGGCCTAACCTCGCGCGAATAAGGGCCACTGCCTCTTCGGCTGAGGCCGCCAGAAACGGGACGGGTTGCATGGCCGGGCTTGCGGTCATTCCATCGAAGCCACAATGCCGGCATTCATGATCTGGACGCGGGACGGCACCTCGGCATAAGACAGCACCGTCAGATCAGCGAAAGTGGTTTCAAAGAAGCGGCGGAAAGCCAGCCGAATCTGCGGCGCGCACATAATGAGCGCCGGCTGCCCATCGGAGAGCAATTGCTGGATCTTTTGCGAAAGCGTATCAACCACATGCCGGGCCAGCTTGGGTTCCATCATCAGGGTGATTTCGGTCGGCGATTGTTTTACGCCCTGGGCAATCTGTTGTTCGAGGCGCGGGTCGAGCGTAATGGCGTGCAAACTGCCGTTGTCGCCTTGATACGGTTTGACGATCTGCGAACCGAGGGCGCGGCGGGCGTGTTCGGATAATTCGTCGGGATTCTTGGTCACGCTGGCGTAGTCGCTGATCTTTTCCAAAATACCGGCGAGGTTGCGAATGGAGATTCCCTCAGCGAGGAGATTTTGCAGGATGCGCTGAACCTGGCCGACATTCAATTGGGCGGGGATCAATTCGGTGACGACGGTGGGATGGGTGATCTTTAAGTTATCGAGCAGGTTTTGGACATCCTGGCGGCTGAGAATATTGTGGCAGTTGCGCTTGACGGTCTCGGAAAGATGGGTGACCAGAACGGAGGCGGCATCGACCAGCGTGTAACCGTTGATTTCGGCATTCTTGCGTTCCACATCGGTGACCCATGTGGCGGGCAGTTTGAAAACGGGTTCAACCGTCGGGACGCCCTTGAGCACGACCTTGCTGTTGCAGGCGTTCATGGCCAGCCAGTGGTCCGGCATCAGTTCGCCTTGCGCAATGGGATTGCCCTTGAGGAGGAAACGGTATTGGTTGGGTTCGAGCTGCAGGTTGTCGCGCAGGCGGATGGGAGGCACGATGACCCCCATTTCCTGGGCGAACGTTTTGCGCACGCCGGTGACGCGGTCGAGCATGTCGCCGCCTTTGCGCGCGTCGGCCAGGCTGACCAATTTGAAGCCCAACTCGATTTGCAAGGCGTCGAGATTGAGGAGCGTCTCGAGTTTATCGCCGGCGGCGTTGGGGGCCGCGCCCTTGGCATTGGGAGTTCCGTCCGGAGCGGTTCCAGCGGCGGCCGGTTTTACCATGCTGCCTTCCTGGCCTTTCAAACTGTAAGCGAGGAAGCCGGTGATCGCGGCCAGGGAGAAAAAGGGAATCATCGGCAGGCCCGGCACAATGCCAAAGACCACCAGCATGCAGGTGAGAATGGCCAGCACGCGCGGATAGGCCAGCAATTGCCGGGTCAACTCGCTGCCCAGTTCCTCTTTGGCGGCGGCGCGGGTGATGAGGATGCCGGCGGCGGTCGAGGTAATCAGCGCCGGGATTTGTGAAACCAAGCCGTCGCCAATCGAGAGCAGGGTGAATCGTTGCAACGCTTCGCTCACCGTCATGCCCTTTTGCATGATGCCGATGGCAAAGCCGCCCAGCACGTTGATCAGGGTAATCAGAATGGCCGCGATGGCGTCGCCGCGGACGAACTTGCTCGCGCCGTCCATGGCGCCGTAAAAGTCCGCCTCCTGCTCGACTTTGCGGCGGCGAAGGCGCGCCTCGCCTTCGTTGATCATGCCGGCGTTGAGTTCGGCATCGATGGCCATCTGTTTGCCGGGCATGGCGTCCAAAGTGAAGCGGGCGGCGACTTCGGCGATGCGCCCCGCGCCCTTGGTGATGACGATGAAATTGATCAGCACCAGGATCAAAAAAATGACCAGCCCGACGACATAGTTCCCGCGCACCACGAAATTGCCGAAGGCCTCGATGATGTGCCCGGCATATCCATCCAGCAGAATCAGGCGCGTCGAGGCAATGTTCAGCGAAAGGCGGAAAAGGGTGATAAACAAAAGCAGGGTCGGAAACCCGGTAAACTCCGCCGGTTCCTTGACATACAGGATGGCCAGCAGAACCAACAAGGAGAGCGCGATGCTGATGGCCAAAAATCCATCGAGCAGGAATGGATGGATCGGCAGGATCATCAGCAGGATGGTCGTGAACAACGCACCCACCAGCAATACGTCGCCGTTGCGGAATAATCCGGTCAGGCTGCCTTTTTTCGGTTTCGTCGGTGCCATTTGCTTTCTATGAGTTCAAACTTTGTTCGCGGTAATAGCGGTAAGCGTTGACGCGGTACACCCACGCCAGCACTTCTGCCACTGCGGCGTATAGCTCAGCAGGAACCTCGCCACCCACCCGTCCGTATTTGAACATGAGGCGGGCGAGGGGGATGTTTTCGACGATGGGCACTTGATGGGCGGTGGCAATTTCGCGGATTTGCAGCGCGTTCAGGCGGGTGCCCTTGGCCACGATTTTGGGGGCTTTCATGGTTTTCCGGTCATAACGCAAGGCCACGGCGATGTGGGTAGGATTCACGATAACAACATCAGCCTTAGGCACTTCCGCCAGCATCTTGCGTTTCGTGCTGGCGCGGTGTTTGCGACGGCGGTGGGTTTTGACCTGCGGATTGCCTTCCTGGTTTTTGGCCTCTTCCTTGACTTCTTCCTTGGTCATCTTGAGGTCTTCGTTCGTCCGCCAAAATTGATACGCATAATCGACCGAGGCCAAAATAACGAGGGAGAGGGCCACCCGGGTGATGATTCGAAAGGACGAGTGGGCCATGAACTCGGCAATTCTTGCCACATTCACTGAGGAATGGAAAATTGGGTCGGTCAACACGCTCTCGACCACTCCGTAAGTCAAACCAATGATCGCCCCGAGTTTGAGCAGGCTCAGGCCAGTCGGCACGGCGGCGCGCATTGAGAAGGTGCGTTTGAAACCTTCCACGGGGTTCATCTTGCCCCAGTTCAAGTCCAGGGCATTGGGAGAGGTCCGAAAACGGGTTTGCAGGCCGCCCGCCAAAAGACCCGCCAGCATGGTGGCGGCCAGGACCGGCCAAACGCAGCGCCCGAGAACCAGGAGGCTGCTCACGGCATAGCCTTGCATGGCGTCCTGCGTCAGCGGCGTATCATGCAGATGACTGAGCACCTGGATTTGGGTGTTGGCCAGCAGCCGCCACATCTCGTTGCCGGAAAACATCATAGCGACCAGCGCCCCCATCAAGACGAAGGCCGTCTGCACTTCCGGGCTGCGCGCGAACTGGCCGCGGTCGTGCGCTTCGGACAGCCGCTTGGCTGTTGCATTCTCTGTCTTATCGCCTGCCTGGTCGGCCATGCCATTCCCCCCGGTTTAACTCGCGCCCAGGAATTGGGCCACGGACAAAATATCCTCCGGCAGCCGGCGCAGGTAGTTGATGATGTGCTGGGACATCAGTTGCAGCGTCAAACCGAAGACGCTCAGGCCGGCCAGGGTGCGAATGGTGAAACTCTCGTGGAAAACATTCATTTGCGGCACCGCCCGCCCCAGCACGGAGAAGACGAGCGAGACAATAAAAGAAACCGCCATGATCGGCGCGGCCAATTGCAGCGCGATGACGAACGTCTGGCTGGTGCGGCCAATCATGTCCACCATGAAGGCTTCCGATAAATGCGCCGCGCCCACCGGCAGGTAAACGTAGGTTTTTTGAAAGCCGGCCAGCATCCAATGATGCATGTCCATGCTCAGCCAAAGCATCGCGGCCAGGTAATACAAAATGGTGCCTGGCGCGGTCATTTGCGCGCCACTCATCGGGTTCATGGTGGGCGGCAGGCTCAAACCAATTTCCGCGCCGATGATGGCGCCGGCCATATCCAGCGCGTAGAAAATCATCCGGCTGGCGAAACCGAACAACAGCCCCACCCCGACTTCGACCGACATCAAACCGACCAAGCCCCATAAATCCTGCGATTGGACCAAGCCGCTGGGTAACGAAGGGCTGACCAGCAGGGCCATCAACGCGCCTAGGGCCAGGCGCAATTGGACGGGAAAATTCGCGGCCGAGAAAACGGGAAACACCGCCAGCATGGCGCTGACCCGCAGAAAAACCAGCATCCAGTTGGTGATCTCGCTCATCGTGCGCCTCACTGCACCATTTGCGGTATTTTTTGGATGACGGCGGTGGAGAACTCGACCAGCGTGCGCAGCATCCACGGCATCAATATCACCAGCAGCCCGACAATGCCCAGCGCCTTGGGCACAAAGGTCAGAGTTTGCTCCTGGATGGAGGTGACCGATTGAAATATGCTGATGGCCAGCCCGATGACCAGCGCAGTCAATAATATTGGCGCGGCCAAGGTGACCGCCTCGAACATGAGGGCCTTGAGCAATTCTGTGGCAAATTCAGGGTTCATAAGATTAAGTTCCGAAACTTTGGACAATGGAGCTGACAATGAGATGCCAGCCGTCCACTAAAACGAATAAAAGGATTTTCAACGGCATCGAAATTGTCATGGGCGGCATCATCATCATGCCCATGCTCATGAGCACCGTCGCCACCACCAGGTCGATGAGAATGAACGGCACGAAGAGGAGAAAACCCATCTGAAAGGCCGTGCGCAGTTCGCTGATGATGAAACTGGGAATGACAATCTTGAGCGGCAAATGATCCGGCGCCATCGGCCCGGTCTTGGCCATGGCCACAAATAATTCCACGTCCGCCGGCCGCGTCTGCTTCAACATGAAATTGCGAATCGGGATGGTGGCGCGATCAATGGCCACGTCGCTGGTGATGAGTTTGGCGCGGTACGGAGTCAGCGCGTCGTGGTCGATCTTTTCCCAAACCGGCGACATGATAAAAAAAGTCAGAAAGAGCGAGAGGCCGATAATGATCTGGTTCGACGGCGTCCCTTGCAAAGAAAGGGCCGAGCGCACAAAAGAAAGCACGATGACAATGCGGGTGAAACAGGTCATGAGCAGGATGATCGACGGGGCCAGCGTCAACAAAGTCATGATGACCAGGACCTTGATCGCGCCATCGACATCGGTGGGCTGTCCGACCCCGTTAAGGCCAATGCTTAAATTGAAATTGCCGTTGGTCTGCGTTTGGGCCTGCGCGCCCATCGCGCCGAAAAGCAGGCAGAAGACAAGGAACGGCCACAGCCAGCGCCTCGAGGTGGAGGAGGACGAACTCATTGCCTGCGTCCGAGAACGTGTTGAAACGCCTCGGCAAAACTTAAATTAGGCGCGGGCGCCGTTACTTCGGCTTCGCCCGCCTCGGGCA
>DASRLE010000328.1:0-4671 GCA_035648615.1 Saccharimonadales bacterium (SeqCode)
AGATGGGCGGGAATTTTGAATCCCAGACCCAGAGACTCCGGCGGCTATTGGCGCTATGGGTGGAAGATATCGCGAGATATCTTTGGCGCCCGCGTCGCACCGTTTTCAATAATTCCTTTATTTCAACAGGCTGCTAAACTCATTGGGAGATAAATCGCCAGCGACCGCAGAGGCCGCCTATTTGGGATGGGGGGCGGTGTCCGTGAATCGCGCCGCGGAAGGTTATTTGTGGCTTCGAGAGTCAGGCAGAGTAGCTGCATCGAAGCTTTTAGTTCGCCCAGCACTCGAGGCCACATTCTCGGCAATCGCTGTGATAAAGAAGCATGGATTCCTGTTTCGCAAGGCTTATTCAGAATGGGAGGAGGATAAGAAGATGTTCGTGAGAGATGCTGGAGGAGAGAAAGAAGCCACCAAGGCGTTGGAGGACTTGAAACGGGCGTTTCAACAGAGCAGCCCGGGCTATCCAGTCGAGTGCAAGCGAATCACTGTTCGAGACGCGGCTGATGTCGCCGGATTCTTGGAGAACTATGAGAGCGCGTATCGGATTTATTGCCAGTTCACACACGGCGCGATGCGAGCAGTTCTCGGCCACCTCGATGACACCACAGACACGATTGACACGCCGATGGTTTCTTGGTGCGTCCTTCAGATGCTCGACCATTTGCAAACAGACACACCAGCACAGATACCGAATCTTGTCCCATTTCGGAAAAGGCTAATTCGCCCAGATTAAACAAAGTATGCCACCGAACAAGGCCGTTGCACCGAACGCGGGATGGCGCCGTCACTTGACGATTCGGACAACTGTGGTCGCAAGAGTTGCGCTGTTTTGCACCCTCGCATCGTCATTTTGCATCGTTGTTCTTTTCAAAGTCTGGCAGCGAATAATCGCACCCCCAACGCAGAATGTGCGCGTATTGCCTTTCAATCCGCATTGTTTTGAAGTCGGGACAAATTGCTGAATTCTTGGCGTAAAGATCAGGCTGGTGGTGATACACGAGCAGTAGCAGCAAACCGGCGGAGGACTCGAGCACATTGCCAAGGTTGGCTTCTTGATAATACTTATTGCGCTCGTGTTTGACATCATTATAGTTTCTCCACCATTTAGGATTCGTGCCGGTCTTCCATTGTAGCCACGGCTGAAACTCCAATCCATGTGACGGCATCTCGGTGCGCATTTCTGGGAACTTTGGGAAGCGTTGGGTCAGGATCGCGCGATAGTCGTCAATGTTCTTAGGAGTTCCGGATGGTGCGACGCGGGCACAAAGGAGTTTTGCGACCACATCAATTTCAGAGCCAAGGGAGAGGTATAGGCGAGAAAGATCGACCGAAAACACCGGGAAATTCTCTCGGCAGAATTCAATCGTGCGTGATAGTGAATGCAGTTCCTCATCAACCGACTCGAAGAACTGCCAATGCGGGAAGTGCATATGCCTTATCTTATTCGAAAGACCTTTTTCGAGTCAACGCCAGCGATTGGAATTTGACGCGGGCGCAATTTAAGAGAAAACGATGGCCCGTGAACGCGGAGCAGGGATAAGGACTGCTAAAATGATACCTTCTTTGCCTCGTTGGTGCTGTGTTCGTCGCGTAGGTGCCCGTAGGTTTTCATGCACAACGCGCCGCCGTCTTGGTGTCCAAGCCAGCGCGATACCGTCGGGATGTCCACGCCGGATTCGATGCAGCGCGTGGCGAATAAATGGCGCAGATCGTGGTGCGTGATGCGTTTCACACCAACCAGTTTGGCGGCACGGTCTATGGATTTTTGGCACTCGAATACTTGCATCACCGGTTTTTCCGACGATTCTCCCGGATGCTCCGGACGCATTTTTTCGAGCAATTGCCGCAGACTGCTGTTCAGTGGAATCCACCGAGCCTTGCTATTTTTGGTGACTCGGACGTGGAGCAGTCCTTTCTCGAAATCCACGTCGGCCCAAAGAACATGCCGGGCTTCATCAATCCGCACGCCGGAGAAGGCCAGAAATCGAAACAGGTTGGCGCAATCCTTTGCCTGTCCCGCGCCGGACGTTTCAATGTGCGAGGCCATCTCCTGAAATTGTGCCTGAGACGGCAAATGCAGTTCCTTCGGTTTTACGCGCCGCCGATCTACGAACTTCGCTGGATTGTCCACCCGGTAGCCATGTTCCACTGCAATGTCGAAAACTCGGCGCACAATGCCCAATGCGCCGTTGAACCGGGTTGGACTATAGTCTTTGCCGTGGCGGGCGGCCCAATCGTTGCAGTCCTTTTGTGAAATTCTGGCAATCTCGCTCGAATACAACTCCGGCCAGGTCTTTTTTAGGGCGATCAGGACTTCCCGCTTGTAGAGCTTGGTGCGCGGCTGGTTGTTGGCGTCGTCCTCGATCTCCTTCCTGAAAATCTCGATAATGACCTCGCCCTTGACCGACTGGCCTTTGTTGATGGCCAGCCGCCGGTAATCTTGCAAAAAATCGGACAGCTTGACCTTGGCCACGCTCAACACATGCGTTTCCAGGGAGCGGCGAATCAACTTGCCATTGACCCGGACTCTGCCAAAATATGTTCCGCTGGGTCTGTATCGGATGAGGTTGGGATACGGTGTTTTGAGCCAGTCAGCATCGGCTTTGGATTTGCGCTTAGTGAGCGATGGTAATGTCGTTTTCATGGCAGAAAAAACATACCATATACAAATTGAGTATGCAAATCGAAAACAGGCTCAAAAATGTAAGTTGCAAGTAGTTTATGTTAAGACTTTTAGCCAGTTTAGCTCAGCGGTAGAGCAACGGTTTTGTAAACCGTCGGTCGTCGGTTCAATCCCGACAACTGGCTTCCCACCTTCGCTCGCGGGAGCGAGCTATGGTGGGCAGGCCCGCCTTCAAACAAGATGCGGTTGGGCTATTCCCCGTCGGTGGTTGGATGTCATTTCATCAGCTTGAATTTGCCGGATTGGCTGAGGAATTGGAGGGGGTTTTGGTAGATGAGCTGGTCGATGGTTGCGGCGGTGTGGCCGCGGCGACGCATTTCCAGGGCGGCGTGGGGGACGGCTAGAGGAACGCTTACGCCCCAATCGCAGGCGCTGTTCATCCAGAGGCGTTCGCGGCCGTAAAGGTCGATCATGTCCACGGCGCGGGCAGCGGTGCATTTGGAGTCGGGATAAAGGGTCATTCCCGCCCAGAAGCCGGCGTCGAGCACGGCTTGGATGGTGTGCTCTTCGACGTGGTCGATCAGGACGCGCCCAGGCTGGATGCGGGGGTCGTTTTGGATGGCGTCAAGTATAAGGCGCGTGCCTTTGCGTTTGTCTTCGAGGTGCGGGGTGTGGACGAGGATGAGTTGGTTGTGGCGCGCGGCCAGGTCGATGTGCTGTTCGAGCACGGACAGTTCGTTGCGGGTGTTTTTGTTTAAACCGATTTCGCCGATGCCGATGACGTTGGGCCGGTCGAGAAATTTGGGAATGAGGGCGAGGACTTCGCCGGCCAGTTCGACGTCCTCGGATTCCTTGGGGTTGATGCAGAGCCACGCGAAGTGAGGGAGGCCGAATTTTTCCGCGCGTTTCGGTTCGTGTTCGGTCAATTGGCAGAAGTAATCGTAAAAGCCATCGGCTGAACTGCGGTCAAAGCCCGCCCAAAATGCCGGCTCGCACACCGCTTCGCATCCGGCCGTCACCATGGCTTGGTAGTCGTCGGTGGTGCGGCTGACCATGTGCCCGTGAGGTTCGATGTAACGCATAGCTAGGGCGCGTCAGGCCATGCGCCGGCCGCTGCTTTGGTGTTGGCGCGGGCGATGGGTTCCGAACTTGGATCGCTCAAGGCAAGCAAGACAGCCTTGGCCCGCTCGGGATTTTTCTGGTGCAGTAGCTGCAAGGCGCGCCGAAAGGCCTCAATGCGAAAATCGTCCCCGCCTTGCGCGCGGTCCAAGCGGTCGAGAAAAGCGGCCAGATCGATCAGCTTGGCCCGGGCTTCCATGAAGTATAAATCTAAAACCTGCTGGCGTGTCATATCCGTGCCTTGGATTTTCAGACAGGAGGCGGAAAGCGACAAGCCAAAAAATGACTGCCGTACCCGCCTTCCCTGCTTTACATTCTTTGCATGGTGAACAAACCAGCCAACGTCAGAAACGCGCTCAAACTTTTTTACGCATTGCCTATTCTTTTCGTGCTCGGAATTTGCGGTTATCTCGGATGGAATCATGCGACGCATCAGACGCTGCCAGTCCGCAATATTTCCACGCAGCCCTTTGCGACGGTGCCGATTAAGGGCTTGGCGGCCAGCCTGTTTACGGTGGGAAATCAAATGCATGCGTCCGGCAACGATCTCTTTATTGAATTTCGGGACGCCCGCAGCAATCTCGTGGACGTTGGCGCGGTCAATCTGGAACTGGAATTGAAGATGCCCAACATGGTCATGCATAGCATCGGCAAAGTGCTGCGCACCGCCACGCCGGGAGAATATCGCACCACCGTCGAGCCGCAAATGGCGGGCGATTGGAGGGCGACCCTTGGTTTCAACGGCAGTCACGGCAACGGCGAAACCAATTTTACGCTCGCGGTGCATTGAGAGCTACTGCGCTTTGATCTGGGTCCACAGTTGATCGTAGAGCGGAGTTTTCGCGCCTAAATCCTGGAGGAATTCCAGCTTGGTCATGATTTCCGGCGGCGGATAAATGGCGGGGTTGCGCAAGTCCTCGGGCTTGATC
>DASRLE010000329.1:0-11225 GCA_035648615.1 Saccharimonadales bacterium (SeqCode)
TGATGGCAGCGTTCCTCCGGCAGTTTTCATAAAGCGGCGGAAATCGTGCGCAACGGCTTGATCGGAAAAGTGACGCGGGTGGAAGTTGGATTGCCTTCGGGCCACACCGACTTTTCCAAGGACGGCACCGGCAAAGAAAAGATGCCGATGAACCCGCCGAAAGTTTTGGATTACAATACTTGGATCGGGCCTTCGCGCATGGTCCCTTACATTCCGGCGCGCAGTCACTTGAATTGGCGTTGGAATTATAATACCGGCGGCGGGCAGTTGATGGATTGGGCGGGCCACCATGTCGATATTGCCCATTGGGGCCTTGGGTTTGATCGCAACGGCCCTTCCGAAATCGAAGGCCACGGTGAATTTCCCCCGTGGGATGCGGTTTGGAATACCTGCACCAAGTACAAGATTGAGCTGCAATATCCCGAGGACGTCCACATGACCATCGCCGGTGGCTACGATGAGATCAAGGGCGGCACCAAATGGATTGGCACGACCGGCTGGGTTTACGTCGATCGCGGCAAATTCGAGGCCTCGAATGAAGATTGGAAAGACATCAAGGAATTGCCGGACGATCAGGCTAAAATAAAGCTCATTCGTTCGACCGATCACTACCGCAACTTTATTGATAGCGTCAAGTCGCGCCAGCCCACCATTACGCCGGTCGAGACGGCCCACCACTCGACCATTCCAGGGCATCTCGGATTGATCTCGATGCTGGTCGGGCGAAAGCTCCGCTGGGACGTGGAAAAGGAAGAAATTTTGGACGATCCGGAAGCGAGCCTCCTCATGACACGGCCGTATAGAAATCCCTATAAAATCGGTTGAGGCGGAAGGGAATCCTGTATTTGACGCATAATGAGGCCGGCCACCTCGGTGGAATCGATCTCCGCCGGCAGCGGCGGGGTGGCTCCATCGCATAGGATCAGCGGTTGCTCGGCGGGCGTGGCCACGCGCCGCCCGTGAGAGCCTTTGACCAGGGTGGCGTCGAGGGGGATGACATCCATCAACATGCGAAACCCGAGCCGTTTCTTGAGAAGCCGTGCCAGAATCTTTAGTTTGACACACCGGATATTCGGGTCGAGAAAAAGTTCGACCGGATCGTAGCCCGGCTTGCGATGAATATCGACGCAGCGGGCGAAGTCCGGCGCGAGGGCATTGTCCATCCAATAATAGTAACTGAACCAGGCGTGTTCAGCGGCCACCGCTACCAAGTCACCGGCTCGCGGGTGGTCGAGGCCGAGCGCCGCCTTCTCCCTTTGGCCGAGGACGGATTCGATTCCTGGTTGAGCCTCGAGAAGGTCGCGCACCGCACCCGCCAGCGAGGGGTCATTGACATAAATATGCGCAACTTGATGATCCGCCACCGCAAAAACCTTGCTGGCTCCGCAGTCCAACAGTTCCAACCCCAGTTCCTCGCGAAGGGCGATCCAACCCTTTTCGCGAAAAAGCCGGTTCAGGTGAATCGGCGCATCGACGGGCGTCAGGCCGTATTCGGAAAGCAGCACCAGCCGAACGCCGCGCGATTGAAAGAATGTAATAAGCTCTCCCGCAATCGCATCAATTTGGGCAAGGTCGGTGGGGCGGTTCGGGCCGTGCCGCTGTAAATTATAATCCAGATGCGGCAGATAAACCAGACTCAGCGTCGGAGAAAAGCGGCGCTCGATCCATTTCGCCGCTTCCGCAATCCACCGCGACGCGGCGTCGGCGCTTCCTTGCGGAGTATTGACACCGGCGGCCGGCCCCCAAAAGGCGGCAAAAGGAAATTCGCCCAAATCGTGTTTGATTTCAGGACGCAGAGTGGCCGGGCTTGTATAAATGTCGAAGACCTTCCGTCCGTCCGCCGGGTAAGCCGGCCGCGGCGTAATGGAGTAGTCCACGGTGGAATACATATTGAACCACCAGAACAATTGGGCGCAGGTGAAGGCGGGATCCGCCGCGCGCAACCGGTCCCAAATCTTGGGAGCTTCCACCAAGCGGTTCGATTGCTTCCAGAATTGGACTTCGGCCTGTTCGCGATTGTACCAACCGTTGGCCACGATGCCGTGATGGGCTGGAGTTTGGCCGGTCAAATAGTTGGACTGCGCCGTGCAGGTGACCGCCGGAAAAGCCGCCCGCACCCGCGCCGTTCTACCCTCGCGCGCAAAACGCGAGAGATTCGGCATGGCAGGACCGAGAAGTCCTCCGGTCAGGCCGACAATGTTGAGGACAGCCGTTCGGTTCATCTGCCGTCAAGCATCGCCGGGAGCGCGGGAAAAAGAGAGAGAAAATTACCGGACGCGCAGGATCTTCTGCTCTTCCTGCTCGTTGCGCTGCTCCAGCTCGTGGAGGGCGTCGAGCATTTTGGGCAGAACTATTTCATGGACTTCGACGCCGTGGCCGACCGCTTTCAACAGAGTCAAAGTCAATTCCCCGCCGAGATGCTCGCGAAATTCTTCCAGCCCTTTGAAAATCATCGGCTGATGGTCGGCATCCAGGTGCAGCAATTCATTGGCAAAAAGGACAAAGCCCAATCGCCGCAAAAGAGCGAGGACGCGTTCGGCCGAAGCTGCGTCGAGCAAACCAATGTTGCGGGAATAAATGACATCGAGGGCGATGCCGATGGCAACCGCTTCGCCATGCCGGATTTGGTATTCGGAAAGCTGCTCGAGTTTGTGCGCGGCCCAATGTCCAAAATCAAGCGGCCGCGCCGACCCAAATTCAAACGGGTCTCCATGGCTGGCAATGTGGTCGATGTGCAACTCGGCGCATCGTTCGATCAGCCGTTGCAAGGCCGCAGGCTCCAGGCGCGCCAGGTCGGAGGCATCCTTTTCCAACGACTCAAAAAAGTGGCGGTCGCGAATCAACGCCACCTTGACCGCCTCCGCGTAACCGGCCCGCTTGTCGCGATCCGGCAAGGAGGAGAGCAAATCGAAATCGTTGACGACGGCGCAGGGTGGAGCAAAAACACCGATAAAATTCTTTTTGCCGAAGGCGTTGATCCCATTCTTGACGCCTACGCCGGAATCGTTTTGGCTCAAGACCGTGGTGGGAATGCGAACGTGCCGCACCCCGCGATGCGCGGTGGCCGCCGCCAGGCCAACGACGTCGAGCAATGCGCCTCCGCCGACTCCGACGACGTAGGAGTGGCGGTCGATATGGTGGCGCTCGATTTGCGAGTGAATTTCCGAGACGTGAAAGTACGAAGTCTTGACCCGTTCGCCGCCTTCGATAATCAGCGGCGGCGCGACCATATTTAGCTGATTTGAAAAAGCGGCCAAGTAGTTCTCGATGGATTTGGCGAGGAGCGGTTGCGCCGCCGCGAGAGATTCGTCCAGCACCACCAGGACTTTCGGCACGCGCGGCGGTTCGGCCAAAATAGATTGGAGCAACAGATTTGCCGCGCTGAAGACACCCCGCGTGAAATGGACGCGGTGTTCAAAATGAACCGAGATGGTGCGGTGAATCGACGACATTTTCGTAACTATCCATTTTGGACGCATGCCTTGAAAGATTTATTTAATGTCAATTGACCTTGCGACGGCGGGGTTGAGTTTGTTAATGCTAGTTGACGTATGGCAGCAATTGGCCGGTTTCAAAAAGGCGACGAAATATTTTACGCCAAAGTGGTGGACGGCGACCTTTATCGGTTGCACGGCGATGTCTTTGGTTCCCCGTCCTTCGATAAGAAGCCGATTTCTTTTAAGGGCTTGAAAACTTTGACGCCGGTCGTCCCGTCGAAACTGATTGCCATCGGCCTCAATTACGCCGATCACGCGCGCGAGCAAAACAAGCCGTTGCCCAAAGGGCCGTTGTTTTGGTTCAAGGCGCCGACGTCGCTGCTGCCCGATGGAGGCAAGATTGAAATTCCCTTTCCCCAGCATCGCACCGAGCACGAGGTGGAACTGGCCATCGTCATTGGCCGGCGGGTCCGCAATGTCACTCCTGCCGCGGCCGCGCGTTATATTTTTGGCTATACGGCCGCGCAGGACATCAGCGATCGCACGATTCAAAATGCCGAAAGCCAATGGGCGCGCGCCAAGTCGTTCGACACCTTCACTCCTTTGGGGCCTTATGTGGAAACGAAATTGGACCCGCACGATCTGACGGTGCAGCTCTTCCAAAACGGCCAGCTTCGACAAAACTCGAACACCAACCAGCTCATCTTTAATTGCTTCGAGCTGGTCAGCTTTGTTTCCACCAACATGACGTTGCTGCCGGGCGATGTGATCGTCACAGGCACGCCCAGCGGAGTCGGGCCGATCAAGTCGGGCGACCGGCTCGAGGCCCGCATCCAAGGTTTGACGCCGCTGGTCAACACAGTCAAGTAACGGATTTCTCCGGGAGAAATCATTTTCATTCATTTTATGCGTTGGACTCAGGCCTTTATTCCCACCCTCAAAGAAACGCCGGCCGAAGCCGAGATTCTTTCTCACAAGCTGCTCTTGCGCGCCGGTTTGATTCGCAAGCTGACCGGCGGCCTTTATACTTTTTTGCCTCTGGGCTTGCGCGCTTTGCGAAAGGTCGAACAAATCGTCCGCGAGGAAATGGACCGCGCCGGCGCGCTGGAAGTTTTGATGCCGGCGCTGCAACCGCCGGAAATCTGGCAGCAGAGCGGACGCTATGAGACGGCGCAGGGCGTCTTTTTCAAGGTGCGCGACCGCGCCAAAAAGGAATGGATTCTCGGCCCCACCCACGAAGAAGTCATTACGACTTTGGTCGCGGGGGAACTTAGTTCTTATCGCCAGTTGCCAAAGAATTTTTATCAGATTCAAACCAAGTTTCGCGATGAAATTCGTCCTCGCTTTGGTTTGATGCGGGCCAAGGAATTCATCATGAAGGACGCCTACAGCTTCGATCTGAGCGATGAGGCGGCGCAGCTAAGTTACCAAAAAATGTATGACGCCTACACGCGTATTTTTCAGCGGTGCGGTTTAAAGGCCATCGCGGTCGAGGCAGACACAGGAGTGATGGGTGGAAAATTCTCCCATGAATTCATGGTGCCGGCGGAGACCGGAGAAAATGAGGTGGTTTATTGCGAGGCTTGCCCATACGCGGCGAATATGGAAAAGGCCGCCAGCCGTTATAGCCAACCGCCCGGCCACTCCTCCGCAGGCGGACCTCTGCCGGAAAAATTTGCCACCCCCGGGGCGCTGACCATCGAAGCCTTGACGCAGGCGCCTTACGGCATCCCGGCCAGCCGGCAAATCAAAACACTGGTGTACATCGCCGAAAACAAACTGATTTTGATTTTGTTGCGCGGGGATCAGCAATTGAACGAAGCGAAATTGACCCGCGCGCTCGGCACCGCCACGTTTCGCGCCGCCGAGGCGGAAGAAATAGTTGCCGCCTTAAAAGCGCATCCTGGAAGTCTGGGCGCGGTCGGAGTCAAGGATTTGCCCGTGTATGCGGAGGAGACCTTGCGCGACAGCGGTGACATGACGACTGGCGCCAACGAAGACGGTTTCCATTGGCGCAACGTGGAGATGGCGCGCGATATTGACGTGACGAAATGGAGCGATTTGCGCCTGGCGCGGGCGGGAGAACCTTGCGCGAATTGCGGGCAGCCGCTGAAAATCCGGCGCGCCATTGAGGTGGGCCACGTATTTAAATTGGGGACCAAATACAGCGAGGCCTTGAAGGCGCTTTTTCTGGATGAATCCGGCAAACAGCAGCCGGCCATTATGGGTTGCTATGGCATCGGCGTGACCCGCACGTTGCAAGCGATCATCGAGCAGTGCAACGACAAGGACGGGATCATCTGGCCGGCCAGCGTTGCGCCTTACGTCGTATGTTTGACGCCTCTGACCACGGGGCCCGACAGCGCGGTGATGAAGCTGGCCGAAAAAATTTACGCGGAGCTGACGGCGCAGGGCGTTGACGTGATCTTGGATGACCGCGACGACCGTCCCGGCGTCAAGTTTAAAGACTCCGAGTTAGTCGGCTTTCCTCTGCGAATCGGACTGGGCGAGAAATCGCTGGCCAAGGGAGAGGTTGAGTTCAAAGCGCGGGGTGGGCCATTGGTTTTGGTCAAGGCCGAAGAAGCCGTCGCCAAAGTCCTGGAATATCTGGCCGGTTCACTGCGTTGAGGGACCGACGCCGGACCAGAGAAACGATTCCTGCCGGCCCAGTTGGCGGTCGCCTTCCCAAAGAGTGACCCGCCAAGCCACTAGTTCGCCGAATTTCTGAAACTTCTCGCCCGCAATCTGAAAATCCGACCAAGTGCTGAAGTGCCCGTGCTTGATGGCTGGCTCTTCCAGAGTGACGGTCTGCAAGGTTTCGTTCAACAATCCGCGGATTTCAGCGCGCAATTTGGTTTTGGTCCAATCGACATCCTTGGCTTTCCACTGCACGGTGAGGCGCAGGCCCGCGCGTTGCAGCGGGTGTTTGCGCAAGTAAAATTGATAGGCGTCGCGTTCGTATAAGCTGGGAGAAAGAGATTGGCGGCCTTTCTGATCCAAAAATTGGGGAAGCACTTTGCAAATTTTTCCTTGACCGGCTGAGGCAACAGCGGCGGAACACATAAAACTCAGCAGGACCAATCGGACCACAAAACGACGCATGACCGCAAGCTAGCAATCCGCGCCGAAAAGTAAAATGAGAAACGCTATTTTCCATCTTTGGGCGCGGTGAGCGGCGGAGTCGGGGAAAGAGACGAGGGCGGATTGGAAAGAGATTTCAAGGTGTGAAAGGGCCGGAGTAAAAGCATAATGAACTTTGGCAGGTAAAGAGGCTCCATGACGGGATTGTGCAAGGTGCCGGAAATCCGGTACTCGAAAAGTTTGCTCAAAGGGATCAAGGCCGCGCTCAACAGCGGCCCGAAAAGAGGGGTGTCGCGGAGCAAATCCGCCTCGACGCGGGCATCGATCACTCGATTCATATCGACCGTGCCTCGATAGCCCAGCCGAAATCCCGAGGAGCGGATTTCAAAGTCGTCGGTCGAGACGCCGCTATTGGTAATGATAAAAGTGGCCGTCGCGGCGCGCGCCCGGCTGTTGCCCGCGCCGGGAGAAATGGCGTTGAGCACAGGAGAGAGCAGGCCGAAAATCTTGATGTCCCACAACATGGCGTCATGGACATGAATTCGCCCGCGGCCCTGCCAGGTTTGGTGATTGGTGGTGCTCGGGCCGGCGAGAGTCAGGTTGCCGTCCAACATTCCTTCCAGGCGGTTGGTTTTGGCGGTGAAGCCTTTGACCAGCGAAGAAAGATCAATATCCGTCGCGGTAAAAGTGGTGCGAAAATCCGAGCCGTGTTTAGGCACATAATCAAAAACCATCCAGCCCACAAAAGTACCGGTCTTATAAAGATTGGCTTCAATGTTGGTTATAACCACGGTGCGGGCTTGCCAATCCACGCCGCCATCAATGCGGTCAGCCAGAATATTGCTCCAATGAAACTGCTGCCCGCGCACGAAAAAGTGCAGGTCCGTCGCCAGTGGATCGCGCATGGAGAAAGAGCCGGAGGCCGAGACTGAAGGAGGGATGTCAAAATGAATAACGGTCAGAAATTTCGGAGTTTTCGGCCCGAGAACGCGAGGAAGAATATTGGGATCCAGCGTGCTGGCGGCGTTGGTCATCGTCACTTTCTTGGAATCAAAGTCCGCCTCGACGAAGGGTATGGTCAGATGTCCCTTGTCCTTCGACACCCGAAGGTCATGCACCCGCAGAATCTTGTTCGTGTACTCGACATAGGCGTTTAAGCCATTGACCCGTTCGCCGCGCGCCGTAAAATTTGTCGCCAGCAGAGTCGCGGTAAATCCGATTCGTTCGGACGCATGCCACCGACCCCAGACCTCCGCGTGAATATTGGGCGAGGTGGGAAAAGCCAGATCATCGAGGACCTTCTGCCGGAGCGGCGGCAGCAATGGGACGGAATCCTTGGGGTCAAGCCGGCTATCGACCAGAAAGTGAAAGTCATGCGTTTCGTCGCTCCCGGTATAGTCCAGGTAAACGTCGCCGTCGGACCGCACCGCGTGCAGGCGGGGCAGATCCCAGACGCGATTGGTATAGGTGAAATGCGACTGGGCGGAGGTGGCCCACACATTGCGAAAGGAGGCTGGCCCTACCGTAAAATCGCCCGCAATCTCGAGACTGGACTTGAGATTGGTCCGCCAGTCCGGCGGCCGATTGCTCCAAGGCGGCAGCACCAGGCGCATTGCGGCGACGACCTTGGGAGGGGTCGTCCAATCATATTGGGACATCCAATGCTGGGCTGCTGGCGTCAATAATTGGGAAATCTCGTGAGGATTGAAGTCTGAAGAAGCGTGACAGTTTGCCTCTCGCGATGTGACATCCAGGACGCCGTCAGCCTGCAATTGGCCCCCATACAGTTTTGCCTGCAAGTTTTCGATCACCACTTTGGGGCCGCGCCAATGCCCCGAGGAGACCAGATGATCCAAACGAAGTTTCGGACTGACGACGTTGGCAACGTCCGTTTGCCAATTCAGAAGGTATGGGCCGAATCTTGCCCACGGCCCCCAAGTGGTGTCGGACGACGGCGGATCTGGGGCGCGAGCCGCCCGCACGCTCAATGACACTTCGCGGGCGGTTCCCCATGGGCTTTCCGGTCTGATCGCACGGAGTTTTCCGTTGACAGAAACGGGGGTAAAGTTGGTCGAAGCCAGAGTAATGCTGCCATTGCACGAAACGCTGGCTGAGTGAAATGTGTTGGTGCTGAGGGTTGCGGTGGGCCGGGCGACGTCGAGACGGACGACGCCTTCCAGATTGGAATTCGCGGTTGCGGAAAGGCTGGTGATCAATGAAATTGCCCGGCTGCGGGCCCAGTGCGAATCGAGGGCGTCCGCCGTCAGCCGCACTTGCAGGAACGGGTCTGACCCCGGTTTGAACGCGTGGGCGCAGGCGGCTATCACTTGCAGTTTGGTGACCTCGCCCCACGGACTTTGGGCGCCTACCGTGGTGAACTGAAGCTTGCCGCGCAGGCTGTTCATGTCCCGCCCGTCCGCAGTCAAGTCGAGATCCAATACCGGTGTCCCGGTAAAATGAATTTTATCGAGGGTCTGCGAGATTTGCCGCAAACGACTTTGAAAGGATTGATTGGTTTTTCCAACCCCGCCTCTTGAGGGGAACTTCCAGTTGCGCAGGTCGCGGAAGTGACTGGCTTCGCCATTGAGTTGAATCTCGATGCCGCGGAAACTTGCCTCGCAATCGTGCAAGCGCAGAAAATCGTTGGAAGAAAAAGCCAAGCCCAGCCGGACTTGATTGAGTGAAAGAACGTCCCCATTGGTTGCGGAAACCGGCACCTGCAATTGCGCGTCCGCGACGCGAAGGGATTTCAATTCTATCCGCGACTGCACTAGGGCGCGCAGATCCACCGCCAATTCAGTCTGGGCGGCCGAGAGCCGGGGACTGAGCGGTTGATGGGCGCGGCGAAAGGCCGCATTGTCAATAATAAGGGACGGGCCCCAACCCAGCCGGACATTGCTGAACTGCGCCTCAAAGCCGTGGCTGCGCAAGTGGGTCAAGAGCGGCCGTTTCAGGAAATCAGGCAGGCCAATCAGGTGCAGATAAGCCACGGCAGCCACCGCCAAAAACAGCGCAAACCAAAAGGCAATGCGCAGCCAACGGAATGTAATCCGCAAAAGCCGGACTCCGCGGCGTTGAAAAAAGCGAGCCATGCCTCAAGGATGATAGCGCAAGGCAGCCGGAATTGTCATATCCGGCTCGACAAAATTTTCATATAAGTCCGCCGGAAACTCGAAGATAAGCCGCTGGCCCTCCTTCACGACTGAGGCATAAGGATGAAGGTAAGGCGAACGGCTGCCAAATTCGATCGAGTTGGTGACGAATTGAGAGCCTTTTTTGATTTCCAAAGACAGGCTAAAATCCACTTGGGAAAAGCCGAATTGTTTCAGATTGGTCTCGCCCAAGCCGCTCCAATAGATCGCTTTCAATTCACCCAAACGATGCACGCCTTCCTCGAGCGCCGGCCAATTGACAAAGGGCGGCCCGTGATACCCAGGAGCAAAAGTCCAATCGCCTTCTGGATCGCGCAGGTATTTGCGCGTGCCCCCCAGTTGATGAATGGTGAGGCTAACGACATTGCTGGAGTCGAAGGACCAAATGTGGCGGTCGCGCAACTGCCAGGCGGCGGAGGGCAGACGGTCGAAATCTCCGGCAGGAATGGCATTGACAAACGATTCGTCGGTTCGCCGTTCAAAAATCTTGCCGGCCGAATTAGTCCCAAATTCGATCTGGGCCATCACCTCATTCTGAGCCGCTATGACCGTATATTGCAGCAGCGGATGGGCCAAGCCGTAGTCGGCGAAATCTGTTGCCACCGTTTTTTCAATTTGAGCTTCGATGTTGGTAAAAGAGGCCAGCCAATCGCGCATCAGCACTTCGTCGGTGGGAAAGGGGACCGTTCCCCGCACTTGCCAGTGGCCGTTGGTTTGTTTCTCGACGGTAAACGCGCCGTCACCCTGGACGGAAATGGCGCGGATCGATTCGAGCGAACGGCTCAGTAAATGGTGGTCGAGAAAGTTGGTGTAAGCACTTTGCCATGGGCGCAAAGGGGTGCTGGCGATGGCGACCACGTTACTGGGATTGAGCAAACGCGCGTAGGCCAGGCCCGGTTGGTTGGTGGGGCTGCTTCCAACCCGCAGGTCCGCTGTCCTATTCGTCCCTCGCCAAAAGGACAAATCGAGGCCGGGTGTTTGGGCCGAGGAGGACAACCCGAAGGAGTCCAAATCCGCTTGAGGTTCGTCGGTAATAAATTGTTTGACACGCAAGTCCTGCAATTGCTGGAGAAGTTGGTTGATCCGCGAAGTGTCGGCGCGCGCAGTCAATGGTTTGGTCATAAACCAAAGCTGGTTGGTGGGGTCGCGTTCCAAATCGAAGCCCTTGCCGGCGAAGCGCACTTGCAGCGAGTCGTAGGGCAGCGATTCGAGATGGAGAAACGAAAGATCGCGCCATTGATTTTTGTCCTGGGGAATCAGCGGAAGCAGATTGGTGCTGACGAGATAAATATCGTAGTTGCCCACGACATACAAAAAAACCTGGTCCCCCAACGGCGAAGTTTGGCCGATCAACAGATGCCGGGCCGGGCCGCCGCCTTGCAGGACCACCGAAAACTGCGGCTTGGTAAAGCCGAATTTTTCCTGCGCGTCGGGCTGGTCTTTCAGCTCACTCTCCGAGATGCGCGCCTGCCATTCCAAGGCCGTCAATCCATTGAGCAGAGCCGTGATGCCCTCGGAGCGGGCTGGATAAGTGATTGGCCGGATGATGCGCCAT
>DASRLE010000330.1:0-3437 GCA_035648615.1 Saccharimonadales bacterium (SeqCode)
GTGTCCGCAGGCGCGGCAGGCGGGCGCGGCGGACGTGGTGGCCGCGGTGCAGCGGGCGGTGGCGGTGCCGCACCAAGCAACGCCCAGATGGATTTCAACGAGCAGCGACTGATTTACAAAGGCCGTCTGGATCCCTCCGTGAACAACCGGGGCTACGCCGGCGTGACTCGCGTGGTCCGCAACGGCGGCTCGGCCCGGATGGACGGAAACACGTTGGTCATCGAGAACGCATCGTCGGTGATGTTGCTGACGCGCATTGATTATTTTCCCGATTACAGCGAGGACCAGGTGGAAGCCGTGCGGCAGGCTCTGGAAAAAATCGTCCCGGACTATGCGGCATTGCTGGAGCGCGCGCGCGAAGTGCAATCGGACATGCTCAATCGCGTCACGGTGGATTTCGGCGGCGCGTCCAAATATAGTCTGTCATCCGAGGAGCTTCTGTCTGATCAGCGGTCCAGCCCGGGCTATTCGGGCGCTTTTCTTGAAGCGTTGTTCGGCATGTGCCGCTACTGGTTCATCCTCACCAGCGGCAAGTATTGCTCGATGCAGGCCGAGACCAACGCCAACATCAACCTTCAGCTCGCGCCCATGGCGTTGGGTTATCATCGCGAAGGCGAGGAAGCTTACTTCAACTGGATGGAGAGCCTGGTCCCGGATTTCCGCACCAACGCAAAAAATATTTTCGGCATGCGCGGAACAAAATATTCCCTCACGCCGAGCAAAGAGTGGGGCGTCGAAACCATGTATGACCATGCGGGTTCGACCGAGACCGGCGAAACCTGGCCGCATCCCTACTGGCTAGGCGCTGACGCCTGGTGTGTGCGCCCGTTCTGGGACCACTACCTCGTGACCGGCGATTTAGATTTTCTCCGCAAGCGCGTGGTGCCGGCCTACAAAGAATTGGCGCTGTTTTACGAGGACTTTCTGACCGTCACGGACAAGGACGGGAATTACATCTTCGTTCCATCCTTTTCGCCAGAGAACAATCCGGGAAATCTGAATCCCTCGTGTATGTTGGCGGTGAACTCCAGCATGGACATTGCGGGCTGCCGGGAAGTCCTGGCCAATTTGGTGGAGGCCTGCGAGTTGCTCGGCGTCGAGGCCGACGGCGTGCCGAAATGGAAGGCGATGCTGGCCAAGTTGCCGCCCTACTTGCTCGAACCGGACGGTGCCATGAAGGAATGGGCCTGGCCCACGCTGACGGATCGCTATGTGCATCGGCATATTTCTCATCTCTACGGCGTTTGGCCCGGCGACGAAATTGATCCGGACCGCACGCCACAACTGGCAAAGGCCGCGCTGATCGCCAACCGGCACCGAATCCCGGAAAGGCTGGCCGGTCATGGCCTCTGCCATCGCGCGTTGGCTGGGGCGCGGCTCAAAGACAGTTACATGGTGGACAGCGAGCTGCGGCAACTGATTGAGACCGGCTGGGTCGCGCCGACGCTGCGGTGTTCGCACGATCCCTACGCCGGGTTCGGCGCACCGGATGCGCAAGGCGGGATTCCCACGATCATGATGGAAATGCTGGCCTACTCCCGCCCTGGCGTGATCGAGGTGCTTCCCGCGCTTCCGCCCTCGCTGGTCAAGGGTTCCATCAACGGGATGCAACTCCATACCTTTGCGCGGCTCAATAAACTGGCTTGGGACATGGATGCGCGGACCGTGGACTTGACGGTCACGTCAGTGAAAAAGCAGGATGTCACTTTGATTGCCCGGTATGGCGTCGAAGGGATTTCTGCTTCGTCCGGAGCTTTGGCGGCTAAGCCGCAATCCGACAAGGCCGCCTGCGATCTGCACTTGCCAGAAGGAAAACCGGTGGAAGTCCATTTGAAACTTGGCCGGCGCAATCCACTGGATTGGGTTAATTGGGTGTGATCAGCAAGCAACAAACCAATTGAAAGAATTATGAAACGCAGAGATTTTCTAAAGACAGGCGCGGTCGCAGTTGGTGCGGTGGGTTCTCTAAAGATAGCACCGCTGCTCGCCGCAGTCGAAAGTGATTCCGTAAAAACAGGAGCACCATCGGCGGACAATCGCCCGGCTGAATATCTTCACCGCGTGCAAGGGGATCGGTTCCTGCCCAAGCCGCCGGCACCCGCGAGATCGTATGAGGTTTCGCCGATGCCGCTGGCGGAACGGGTCAGGCGGAAGATTGTGCCGCAGCGGGGTTTTTGCAGCATCGCGCCTGGTGACCTGGTCAGCGAGGCTCTCACTTCCGGCAATGGCGCGATGAACATCGAGTTGATGGGCGATCCCTACTCGGAACAAATCCTTTTCCACCACGAAAGCCTGCTCATACCGTGGAAGCGGCCCTTGGAAGCGCCGAATGTTGCGGACATTTTTCCGCAAGTGCGGCAAATGGTGCTGGACGGGAAACACATCGAGGCCATGTCGCTTGCTGTTGAGCGCATGAATGCAAGCCCAATCAAGCAGAATACCGAGCCGCATCTCACCATTCCGGCGTTCCTGATGCAGCTTGATTTTCCGAAAACCGCGTCGGTAAAGAACTATCTTCGCACCGTCAATTTCGAGAACAGTGAAATAAAAAGTTTTTGGACTGATGAGCACGGCGACTGGCTTCGTCAGACTTTCGCATCACGGCCAGACAACGTCATCGTCCAATTGCTCACCGCACCCGCAGGCCAGACGATGAATGTCCGAATCTCTTTACAGGAGTCCGCGCAGTGGAGCATGAACAACGGGATGACTTGGGGCAACCACCCCGCCAGGGGAGCAACCAAGGGTGTCGAGGCCGGCGACGTCCGCCTGGAATTCAACGAACAGCGGCTGATTTACAAGTGCATTTTGGATCCCTCCGTGGACAACAGCGGCTACGCCGGAATGACTCGCATCGTTCGCAACGGCGGCTCGGCGCGAACGGAAGAAGGCGCGCTGGTTATCGAAAACGCACCGTCCGTGACGTTGCTCACGCGCATCGAGTATTTCCCCGACTACACCGAGGACAAAGTTGAAGCCTTGCGGCAGTCGTTAGAAGGAATCTCGACGGATTATTTCGCGTTACTGGAGAAGCATCGCGCCGTTCAGTCGGAAATGCTCAACCGCGTCACCGTGGATTTTGGCGGTGACTCCCAATATGGCATGTCCGTCGAAGAGCTTTTGTCTGACCAGCGATCACGCCCGGATTTTTCACCCGCGTTGTTGGAAAAGATTTTTGAAATGGGCCGCCACTGGTTCATCCTCAACAGCGGCAAGTATCCGAGCATCGCCGCCGGCATCAACGCCACCATTGACCTGCAAACGGCGGGCGCAGTGCAGGGCTACTTGCGGGAAGGCACGGAGGCCTATTTCAACTGGATCGAAAGCCTGGCCCCGGATTGCCGCGCCAACGCCAAGAACATTTTTGGTTTTCGCGGCGCATCGTATCCGCTTTTCCCAGACAAAGGAATCGGCGCGAGTTTCTATTATACCGGCGG
>DASRLE010000331.1:0-6533 GCA_035648615.1 Saccharimonadales bacterium (SeqCode)
CAAATGGTCAACCCTGGGCAAAGCCATGTCTTCCGACGAGGAGCGACCTTGGCGGCACCCTCCTCGGCGGTGGCTCGCGAGAAGATCAAATGAATGCAGACGAATGGGCAAAGCTACGGTTTGACGCTTTTGACTGATAACTTGCGCGGAAAAGCGGTGTCAAATGTCCAAAAGTCGAGTCTAATTGCCGAAGGCCGCTTTTTCGCACCAGCTCTTCAAATTTTCGATTGTTCGGTCAGTCCTATTTCGCTGCAAAGATCAAGCGCCCCGGCTGATGCCGGGCGCGGGAATTGGCGCTGACCGAAACTATTTCAAAGCGCCAATCAGCGCCAATATGTAACGAGCCGGTGGAAGGCCCATGGAAAATAAATCGGGCTTTCCCGTGCTTTTCTCCACCTTGAGCGCGTCCGCATACATGTGGCAATCAACGATTTTCGCCAGACTGATTGCCGTGTTTCGCGTTTCACCGTTAAACAAGAGGCGTTTGGAAGTGACATAAAGAGTCCCGCTGGTGAGGGGCGTCATTTCTTCGCTGCTGTTGATGGGCGTATAGCTCCCGAAGCGATAGCGCACTCCTTTTATCCCGGTCGGCAAACTCAGCGACGCGCCGGAATACCCCAGTTTCTTGACGCGCGGCTGATGCCATGTTGTGGGCACGGAATAATAAGCGGATTCGTTTGCATCCAACATCATATCAGTGGCCAGCGGCGGCGGGAGTTGGCCCTTGGTTTCCACCAGATAAATTGAGCGAAACGTGTCCGCGTCACCTGTCAGCTTGGGCTGAATTCCGTATTTCTTGGCCAGCGCCTGCTCCTCTTCCATATCTTCATCCGTCAACATCATCGCGGCTGCAATGCGTCTTTTTATGGGTTCGAACTCCGCTGAAAACTTCTCTTGCTGAATTTCCGTCAACTCCGAAGGGTCCAACTTTATGCCAATAGCATACGAAGCCAGTTCAAGCCCAGCCTTATCGTCAATCGGGCCGGCGGCGAGCATTTCATCGACTTTCTCTTCCAAAAGTTTCCGCCGGTTTGACTTGAAAAATGGCAGCTTGCCCGGTGGCGTCAGTTCAGGCGGCGGCTCTGATGATGCGGACGAAGGTTCGGGAGGGAGCGGTTGCGCCGGGAGAGTGGCGAAGAATTCCTTGGAACAAAAGGGGCATATTATATTCTGACCGACCAATGATTCCTCAACAGAGCATTCCTTCGCGCAGTTCGGACATGTATAATCGTATTGGGTTCCCATTTCCCTCGAGAATATGCCCGTCAAACCAATCGTCAATATTGGAACAGGCCATCAACAATGGGGGCAAGCATCCAGTTTGCCAAAATGACAGTGTTTTGTGGACTGGAATGCGGCAATGCAGGGCCGCTGCAAATGGCCGGCAGGCGCGCACAATCGGCTTGCCAGCCGTGCCATGAGGCGCAAAATGTTGATCGAACTCATGGCACGCGAAAGGATAGGCACAAAATGAAAACCATCGAATTCAACTGCCCCAACTGTCAGCAGCACTTTGAAGCGGGCGCGGAAACGGCCGGGCAACCGGTCATCTGCCCGAACTGTCAAACGCATTTTGTGTCGCCCAAGGCAATGGCCGCCGCCATCCCGGAATATGATTACGAAGAAACCGTCCAAAAAAAGACGGCGTCCGAAGCCTGGGAAAAAGCGGAAGCACTTGAAAACGAGGCCGACGTGTTATTTGCCTGCGGCCGCTGGGCGCTGATTCTGGGCGCAATCTTCTCGGTCGCGGCCGGGTTGCTGTCCGAGTCCGGGGAGGTCACAGGCGCGGTCTTCGCCAGCTTCCTCTTGCTGTCAGGCCTGCTTTATTTCTTCGCCCGCCTCGTCGCCATCCACGCCGCCATCCTGAGGCTGCGGAAATGAAGGCGGTGCTGATAAGTTTTTCGGTTCTACTGATGCTTGCGCGGACCGGATTGGGGCAAACTAACTTTTACCCAGTGCTGCGTTGTGAGGATGGGCGGTGCTTTACCAACGCAACCATTGATGCAATGACGCCGGCGACGGTGATGGTCGCGTGGGACGGAGGTGGGGAGAAAATCTTTATCACTAACCTGCCTTCCTGGATGCAGCACAAATTCCACTACGATGAGGAGGCGGCACAGGCTTACCTGGAGGCTCAGTCGGCGCGTCGGACGGCGGTGAGCCAGAGAATTAACTCGGATGCGGCGGCCATTGCCATCGCCAAGGCGACGCTCGGCCCGGCGCAAAATATTCGCATCGTTAAAACGATCAATACTTGGCATGTGCAGATCGGGGATGTTAATGGCGTAGTGAGCGAGGCGTATGTCCACAACCTGCCCAACGAAGTGCTTACATTTGTGCGGGATTTCACGGCGTTGAAAGACCGGGTGGAAAGCGAACTCAATGTCAATTACAATGACGGGACCGGGGCTTTTGTTGCCGCTTATACCCGGCAGGCGGGGAAGGCGGCGGATCAGCAGCGATTGGCGGAACTTTTGCCGCAGGCGCAAATCCGGGAGACGGTTTCAGCCCGCCCAAGCGCCTATTATTTGCCGGGTGGGGTGAGACAATGGGAATACCAGCCGGCCTCGGCCCGCACGGAGGTTCCGACCCGGCAAGGGGTGCCGGTTGAGGTGTATAGCGGCATTGCGGCAATGGCGGAGAAGGAATGGCCGACTGATTATCACATGCAGAGCTTTGTAATCAATCAACAGATTGAGGCTTGGAAAAAATTGCACCCATGAAAACCATTCCCGTCCCTCTCGCCGCTTGCGCCAAAGGCGGACGATCCCGCAGCATGGCCAAACAAAATGCCGTGGCCCTCGCCCAGGCAGCAGCGCGGGCGGCGGCGCAAGAGCGTCGGGCGGCCCTCAAGGTGCGCAAGCCGTTTTGTAATGCGGCCGACTTTTTGGCGGTGGTTAAAGCCGGGGCGAATCGCGAGATCGCCGACGTGTGCAAGGTCTCGACGAGCACGGTGTCCAAATGGCTCGGCGGCAAGAAAGTGCCGTTGCAGGCGCCGCTGGATGCGATGACGGAATGGTGGCGGCGGCTCGCCTGGCCATCTCGGCATTTAACGATTCAATCATTGGCGTTGTCGTTGGAGGCGTGATCGTGCTTCTTGGCGGAGGTGCCATCGCCCTGCATAAACTCAGGCCGCGTCCGTAAGAAATCGCACCGCGAAATATGCGAAACACTCGAAAATTTTCTTGTATTCTGTTCGCGTGGTTCGCGTGGTTCGCGGTTTAAAATGATTCTTTGGGCGTAAAATCTTGTTCCCGCGTTTTACTTCTGGTAATCAGGCATCCCATGAACCGCCTCCTTTTTGGCGACAATCTTAAGTGGCTGCGGGATACGAGGATTTTCCCCGACGCCAGCGTTGACCTCGTTTACCTCGACCCGCCGTTCAATTCCAATGCCGATTACAATGTCCTGTTCCGCGAGGCTTCGGGCGAGGCGAGCCAGGCGCAATTTCACGCCTTCACCGACACTTGGAATTGGGCGGACGCCGCGCAGACCTACGCCGAATTCGTGGACGACTGTCCGCACACCGCCGTGGTGGAGATGATGGATGCGTTGCATGATTTGCTCAGAAATTCCCCGATGATGGCCTATCTGGCCATGATGGCCCCGCGTTTGGTGGAACTGCATCGCGTCCTTAAACCCACCGGGAGCCTTTATCTCCATTGCGATCCGACCGCGAGTCATTATCTGCGGATGTTGCTGGACGGAATTTTTGGAGTGGAGAATTTTCGAAATGAAATTATCTGGCGGCGTTCCGGTTCTCATAATTCCGCAAAACGAAACGGGCCAATTCATGATACAATTTTCTTTTACTCGAAAACGAAAGAATACACTTGGAATAAAATCTACCGTCCCTATCTGAAAGGTTATGTAAAATCGTTTTTCAAAGAAGAGGATGCAAAAGGAAAATTCCGCTCACAAACATTGACTGGCTCAGGAACGCGAAATGGCGAAAGTGGAAAAGTTTGGCGCGGCTTTGACCCAACTGAAAAAGGTCGGCATTGGGCTTTTCCAGGCGCGCTGGCTGAAGAACTCGGCATTGAACATTTAACGCAGCGTGAAAAGCTGGACTATTTAGCCGACAACGGGTTTCTGGCAAAGACAGTGGATGGATTGCCGGAATACAGACAGTATCTTCATTTGAGCAAGGGCACATTGTCGCAGGACATTTGGGCTTACCAGCCATATACAAACGATTGTCTTCAAGGAACAGACGAGTGCATTGACCAAGATGTAAAGTGGCTTGAAAAACGCGGCGGCGACGAAAAACTTGGTTACGGCACACAAAAACCACAAGCGTTGCTCGAACGAATTATTTCTTCCAGCAGCAAGAAAGGCAACATTGTGCTTGATCCGTTTTGCGGTTGCGGCACCACCATTCACGCGGCACAAAAGCTCGGCCGGCAATGGATCGGCATTGATGTCACCTACCTCGCCGTCAATCTCATCAAACGCCGGCTCAAAGACGCTTTCGGCGATGACATTCAATTTGAGGAACGCGGCCAGCCCACGGATTTCGGCAGCGCGAAAGAATTGGCGAATTTGGACAAGTGGCAGTTCCAGCAATGGGCGCTGTCGCTGATTGATGCACGCCCGCGCACGGAAGGCGAGGGCAAAGGCGCGGATCGCGGCGTGGACGGGTTGCTTTATTTCTACGAGAGCAAGGACAAGCGGGAAAAAATCCTCGTGCAAGTCAAAGGCGGCGGTGTGCAGCGCGGCGACGTGGCGACGTTGCTCGGTGACGTGAACAATCAGAGGTTTGTCGCGGGCATTCTGATCACTCTGGAAAAACCGACGAAGCCGATGCGCGAAGAGGCGGCCGATGCTGGCCGATACACTTCCAAATTCTGGCACGACAAGGATTATCCCAAAATCCAGATTCTGACGATTGAAGGTTTGCTGGACGGCACGGAGCGCGTGGAAGCGCCGCCGCAATTGAATCCCTTCGCCAAAGCGCAACGCGAAGCAAAGCCGGAAAAACAACAGGAGATGCTGTAAGGGCACGGGTACGCATTCACGTCGAGGCCGAAGTCCGTAATTTGAACACAGACGGAAAGAGGGATGGCGACAATCGAACGCAACGACCGATGGGAGAGTTGTCCTGCCTTGGATTCCATCCGCGTATTGTGAAAACGCACGTCGAAATTCGAATTCGGCTGAGCCTGAAAGACGGAACGACCTTGCACGATGTCCTCCGTCAATTCGCTCGAAAGACGCAGGGGTGGAGCTTCCCGGTAAAGGAGTCTCGGGATTACCAGCATAGTAACAGGCGGCCCGCAGGTTTTGTGGACTGTGACTCAGTGGGACGCCTGAAACCTGCCCATGTAGCCATCGCGAATCTGGATCAAAAACATCCCAACAGCTTTCGCGTCACCAATATTATACCCAAAAAAAGTTCGAGCTTCACGCTAGAGGAATACAACGCGATTGGTTTGGCTTTTGCCCACCAATTTGGCAATTGGCGGCGGAAAAATCGGGTCTACGGAGAGGTGAGAATTATCGGTCCGGATAAGAAACTGAAAGACATCATCCCTGGCGAGAAGAGTCGGATGCGGTTTGAAGCTTGGCTCCGCACGCCTACACCATTGGGACATCCCAATGATCTTTATGTGCTCAACTGCTTCATCTGTCACCTGTTCCGACACCCCGGGCGGGTTCGTACTTACGAGCTTGAGCCGTATCTGGTTCAGGATCGCGGTTGGACGCCCGCGCTTGCGCACGAGTTGGTGGCCAGGATTGAAACCGGATTAGCGCTTCTACGCGTGGACCGGAAGTTTTGATTAGAACAGGAGGTCAAATGGTTGGTAGTGGTACAGTTTGTGGCAAATATGAATTTCCGCTTGAACCCAGAACAAATCGGCGCAGTTTGGCGCCATGGCTAGGCGATCAAACAAAGAAACATCATGTTTAGGGTTTGGGAAGCATTGTCGGGGTTTGTTGCCTTGAATTGCGAGCGGTTCTCGCTAAGCTAAGTATACACGTTGAAGATACGTGACAAGTCGCCGACGCTAAACCGATTTTAAACTGTACCACGACCAAATGGTTGGCAAACAAACAGAGGCGGCGTTATCGCCATTGGAGTGGAACTCTGAAAAAGTCCCAGACGGCGAACTTGTGGCATGCTCGTTTTGGGAGTATGCGCGTGAGTCAGCTTTCATCCGGGACACTCTGCGTGATTATCGTGTCTGGTACCTCGCTGGTGGCAAATGGGATGAGGGCACTGGCAAGCTCATGGCCAATCTTGAGAGAATTCAATGCTCAAGCCAGCCGACAGACATCTTTGTGAGCGGCTGCGCGTTTGACGCTGGAATGGTGTGGCAGTCTGACAATCCTGAAAAACCAAATTATCGGCATCCTGACGCCCCGCCGATAACCGGGAGTTTTCCTGCTCCGTGGCAATCGCTCTCGAAAGCGGAAAGAGAATATCGAGCACACATCCGCACCGATGTCGAAAAACTTCGAATTGACCCAATCAAGTTGTCGCACTGGTCATGGGCCAAAGAAATTGCCCGCGAGTGCCAGCGCGTTGCGGA
>DASRLE010000332.1:0-12395 GCA_035648615.1 Saccharimonadales bacterium (SeqCode)
TCGCGCCAAAAGGCGATCGACATTGGATTTTTTCCCGCGTGCGTTGCGACGATCTCCTGGCGGAGGCGGTCGGTTTTGCCGAGATTGGTGCGGAGAAAAGCGCGCGAGCCGTTGGGCAGCCCCGGCGGCGGGCGCACGCTAAAGCGAAGACGGTCTCCCACAAAACGCAAAACGCGTTCGCCGGGAGCGGGGTTCATGGTGGGTTTGTCCATGTCACTTGGAACGCGCTTTGGGGCGCGGCGAATCGGCGGCGGCGCGGCAGCGTTCGGCCACCCAGGCGAGGTTCTCCAGAAACTCCTCCCGCTTTTTTTCCGGCCATTCCGAAAGCAACTCGGACTGGAGATTGACGGCGATTTGGCGGACGCGGGTGTATTGTTTGCGGCCGAGCGGGAGCAGGCGGAGGCGATTGGCGCGGCGGTCGGATTCGTGGGGCGCGCGCTCGACCCAGCCGGAGCGTTCCATCCGTTCGACCAGCGACGCGATGGTGTTGGGATCGCTGGCAATGAGGCGGGCGAGATCGCTTTGGGTCAGCCCCTCCGGCCCGTGCTCGGACAAAGTGCGCAAGGCGGTGAATTGATCGGGCGTAACGCCGGTGTGGGCCAAGCGGCGGCGGAAGGTCTGATTCAAGCTGTACCAGGCATGGCGAAGCAGGATGGGCAGGCGGCGCCGGACGGGGGCGTCGATGGGTAATGAGTTGGCCATGGTTGCTTAAATTAAATAGTACGTGTAGGTATTATTCCTGTTGCATCTCGGGCAGAGATGTAGAATAATTCGCGCATTCTTGAAAGATAATAATCGTCCGGCGCCGCTCGCTTTGGCTTGATTTTATGAAATTGAAAATACCGGTTGTTCTGAGCCTTCTCGGTCTTTTTCTGGCAAATCCTCATTCCGCGCGCGCGGGCGCGACGGGCTGGTTTGATTGGCGCGGGCCGAATCAAAACGGCACCTCGGCGGAAACGCACCTGCCCGACACCCTCGATGCCGCCAAGCCTTTGTGGACGGCGGATTTTCCAGGCTTGTCCACCGCCGTCGCCTTCAACGGCAAAGTTTATATCATGGGCTATCTGGGCGAGGGGCCGGATTTGGCCGAAGGGGTGGCTTGTTTTGACGCTGAGACGGGCAAAAAGTTGTGGGAGAAGCTCTACACCGATTTTCTGAGCGACACCATTTATGTGCGCTACGCGACGTCCAGCCCGACGCTCGATCCCGAGACGGGCAATGTTTATATCCAGGACACGCAGGGGATTTTTGCCGGTTTTACGGCGGAGGGCAAAACGCTCTGGCAGCATTCGTTGATGGAGGAGTATGGCCGGCTGACGTTTCCCAATGGCCGCACCGCCTCGCCGGTGATTGACCGGGACTTGGTTATTACGCGCGGCATCACGGCCAATTGGGGCGGGCAGGGGCCGGCAGCGGACCGCTTTTACGCCTTCGATAAAAAGAGCGGCCAGATCGTTTGGTCTTCGACCCCCGGCGGACGGCCCAAGGACAATTCATATTCTAATCCCGTCCTGGCCTGGCTGGATGGCAAGCGGGTGTTCTACGCGGCGACGGGAGATGGTTCGGTGGTGTGCGTCAATGCGGGCAGTGGAGCGCCTATTTTTCAAATCCCCATTTTTAAGGCGGGCATTAACTCCTCGCTGTTGTTGCACAACAACGATGAAATCATCGCCATTTATGGAACGCCTTACGAGCCGGGGCAAATGGTCGGCCTTAAAATTCCGCACGTCACGCCGCCGAATCCGACCAAGCCCGCAGTCGTCAAGCGGGAGGACGTAGAGTTGTGGAATAATGAAATTCGCACCTCGACCAGCTCGCCGATTTTGGTGGGCGACCGGGTTTATGTGACCAGCGAGATTGGGTATCTGGTGGCGGTGGATGCGTTGAGCGGCAAGGTGCTGTGGAAATTGAAGCTGGGCATCGAGCAGCGCAATTCATCTCCGCTTTACGCGGACGGAAAGATTTACGCGCCGATTGTGAACGATCCTGGAATAGCGGCCTCCGTCGGCGACGAAAGCGTGTCGGGCGGCCATGGCGCATTTTACGTGATCAAACCGGGTGATAACCAAGGCACGATTCTGTCGCATATAGTTTTGGACGGCCGTTGCTTTGGGACGCCGACCGCTTACAACGGCCGCATCTATTTCCAGACCACGAAGAAACTTTATTGTTTCGGCGGCAGCACGCCGGCCTCCGCCTCCAACGAAACCGCCGATGCCGCTCCCGACGAAAAATGGCCCGCGCCCGGCCCGGCCCATGAATTGCAAGTGACGCCTTGTGAACTGCTCTTGCAGCCGGGCGACAAAGTTTCATTTCATATCCGCGCCCTGGACGCCAACGGGTTGGTCGCCAAAGAAATCGACGACGTGAAATCGCTTCATTGGGCCTCGTATGTTCCACCCGCAGCGAAGGTCAAAGCCGCCATGAAAGCGTCGTTCAATGACGAGGGACAATTGGTGGCCGCGCCGGACAAAGTGCCTTCCGCCGGGGCATTCGAAGCGACAGACGGAGATTTGAAGGGCTACATTCGCGGGCGCGTTTTGCCCGGGCTGCCCATGATGCAGGACTTTGAATCCTTTAAGTTGACAGAAATGACGACTAACTCCGTTGAGCCGCCGACCGCTTTTGCCTACCCGCCCTTGCCGTGGATTGGGGCGCGTTTCAAATTTGACGTTCGCGAAAAGGACGGCTCGAAATGCCTGGTTAAGACGGTCGATAATCCGTTTTTCCAGCGAGCGACCGTTTTCATGGGCGCGCCGGACTTGAAAAACTACAGCATCGAAGCCGACGTGATGAGCGACGGGAACAAGCGGAAAATGTCCACCGTCGGCGTGATCGACCAGCGTTATCGCATCTCGCTCAAAGGTAACGAACAAGTCCTCGAAATCACTTCCAACGAGGAGTTGCTGCATGTCATCGCGCCCTTTCACTGGCTGCCGAACCAATGGTATCATTTGAAAGCGCGCGTGGACGTGGCGGCGGATGGCTCCGGCGTCGTGCGCGGCAAAGCGTGGAAGCGCGGCGACTCCGAACCCGAGGCTTGGGGCATTGAAGCTCCGGTGCAGCACGCCAACGCCAACGGCTGCCCGGGACTCTTCGCCTTTTCGCCGCAAAACATGCGCGTGTATATTGACAATATCGCAGTCAACGCGAACTAGAACCGGGTATGGTGCATAACGTCCAGATGATAGATTTTGAAGGAGAGAGGTTGGTGCTATCGGTGGATGGCAACACTTACGAGGTTGACCTGCCGTCGGTTTCAACGCGACTAGCCAGTGCCAAAGATGCGGTGCGCCGGTCTTATAGCATTTCCCCTTCAGGTTACGGCATCCACTGGCCACAGATTGATGAGGATCTGACGATTGACGGATTGATCGCGTCGGCGCGTCTCGCCGAGACGAAAGCCACCATCGCGCCTCTTTCGCTCCACGAGCAGCCCCGAGAAAAAGGGTCATCGCCATGCGAGCCAGGAAAGGCGCAACCGCCTCAATAACTTATGAAATCGAACCGTAGATATTTTTCCAGTATCACCGCCGCCCTTGTGGCCTGTGGTTTAGTGACCCGTGCGGCGGATTGGCCGCGGTGGGGCGGGCCGGATCCCGGGCGCGATATGTTTTCGCCCGAGATGGGTTTGCCAGACCATTTCACCACCAGCCCCAATGGGCACGTCGATGTCAAACCGGGTAGCGATGACATCGATTTGAAAAATGTGCCTAATGCGAAGTGGGCGGTGAAGGTCGGTTCGCAGAGTTATGGCAACGTGGTAGTGGCGGGGGGCAAGGTGTTCATCGGCACCAACAATGAAAATCCGCGCGATCCGCAGCACCAGGGAGATCGCAGCATCCTGATGTGTTTCGACGAAAAAACAGGCGCGTTCCTCTGGCAGTTAGTCATTCCCAAACTGGCCTCGGGCAAGGTCAACGATTGGGAAAATCTCGGTTTGCTGTCGTCGCCCTGCGTCGAGGGCAACCGGGTTTATATCGTGACCAGCCGGTGCGAAGTCATGTGTCTGGACACGGATGGAATGGCCAATGGCAATCAGGGGCCGTTCATGGATGAAGCGCAATACGTGGCCGGCCCCGGCAACCCGCCCGCCAAAATCGGCCCGCGCGATGCGGACATCATTTGGAAATACGACATGATGGACGAACTGGGCGTTTTTCCCCATAACGCCTCCAATTGTTCACTCCTCATCGTGGGCGATTTGATTTATGCCTGCACGTCCAATGGCCAGGACTGGACGCATGTCAACATCCCTTCCCCCAATTCACCCAGCTTGATCGCCCTCGACAAAAAGACCGGCAAGCTGGCCGCCGAAGATAACGCCGGCATTGGCCCGCGGATTTTTCACGGCGAATGGAGTTCTCCTTCGATGGGTGAGGTGAACGGACGCAAACTTATTTTCTTCGGGGGCGGTGACGGAATTTGCTACGCCTTTGACGCGCAGCCGCAGAAAGGCGACGGCGCGCCCATCATACCGGTCGTGCCCGGCCCGCCGATCAACCGCTTCGAGGACAAGGACACCGATTACCTGAAGAAAGTTTGGTGGTTTGATTGCAATCCGCCCGAGCGCCGCGCCACCGATCCCATGCACAAATACCCCGCGCCGGACGGCCCGAGTGAAATCAACGCCACGCCGGTCTTTTGGAAAAATCGCGTGTATGTGGCCGTGGGCCAGGACCCGGAGCACGGCGAGGGAGTCGGCATTTTAAATTGTATTGACGCCACCAAAACGGGCGATATCACCAAGAGCGGGAAAATTTGGAGCTACGACAAAATTCATCGCAGCCTCTCGACTGTCTCCATCACTCCCGACGGATTGCTTTTCATCGGCGATTTCTCGGGCTTCGTGCATTGCCTCGACGCGGAGACGGGCAAGGTCTATTGGGTGCATGACATGAAGGCGCACATGTGGGGTTCAACCCTGGTGGCGGATGGCAAGGTTTATTGCGGCGACGAGGACGGCGACCTGGTGGTTTTTGCGGCGAGCAAGGAAAAGAAAATTCTAAGCGACACCAACCTGGGCGGCCCCATTTATTCAACGCCGGTGGTGGCCAACGGCGTGCTCTACGTCCATTCCAACACGCACCTGTTCGCATTTTACGACGCCGAGCACAAACGCATGGCGCGGGACGAAAAGCCCAAGATCGACGTTGACCTCAGCAAACCCGACGGAAACAAATGATGAAAAAATTCCTGTTGTTTCTCATGGTCCTGCTGATTTACCTGGCGCACCAGGATCTTTGGAACTGGCGCAAAGCAGATCCGATGGTTTTTGGGTTTCTGCCCATTGGCTTGGCGTATCATGCGGCTTATTCAATTGTCGCCGCCGTAATGATGGCCATTTTGGTTAAATTTGTCTGGCCGAAAAATTTAGACGACCAGGAAACGATGGCGCCTCGGTCATGATTCCCGTTGTCGTCATCCTGATTTATCTCGCCGTCATTGCCTTTATCGGGAGCATCGCGTATCGGCGCGGAAAGGAAAACACCGAGGATTTTTTTCTGGCCAACCGCTCCGTCGGTTCGATGGTTTTCTTCTTGTCTCTCTTCGCCACCAACATGACAGCGTTTGCGATTTTGGGCAGTTCGGGACAATCCTATCGGCAAGGCATTGGCATCTATGGGTTGATGGCTTCTTCATCATGCTTTGTTATTCCGTTGAGCATCTTTTTCATTGGCACGCGTTTGTGGGCCTTGGGGAAAAAGTTCGGGCACCAGACACAGGTTTCTTTTTTTCGCGATCGTTGGGAATGCAATCATATCGGCACCGCTATTTTCGCTTTGAGCGCGGCCATGCTTGTACCCTATATGATTATCAGCATCATGGGCGGCGGCACCGTTCTGGCGGAAATTTCCAAATCGGCCGAGACTCATCAACCGCTGATTTCCTATGCGTGGGGCTGCGCTATCGTGGCGATTGTGGTGACCCTCAATGTTTTTCTGGGCGGGATGCGCGGGACGGTTTGGGTCAATATTTTGCAAACGATCATGTTCCTTTGTTTTGGCGCGGTCGCGGTGGCCGTCATCGCCCATGCGTTGCCCAAAGGTTTTGGCGATTATATGGGCGGCCTGGCGGCCAATGAGAAAACGCGGTTTCTGGTCACGCGCGAAAAAATGCCGCCGCGTTTGTTCTGGAGTTATACTTTGATTCCCCTTTCTTCCATCATGTTTCCGCACATGGCGATCATGTGTTTTTCGGCGCGGCGGGTGACGGCATTCAAGCGCACCGTTATCGCCTATCCCATCGCCATCATGATCATCTGGCTTCCCTGTGTTTTTCTGGGTGTCCTAGGCGCGGCTGCGCTCGGCAAAATACCCGATCCAGACGGCGTTCTCCTGGGGATGCTGACGAAATATGCGCCGGCGTGGCTGGCGGGAGTTCTAGGGGCGGGCGTTATTTCCGCAGTGATGGGGTCGGACGCCCATCAAGTCCTGGCCTTGAGCACGATGTTCACCAAAGACGTCGTTTCACATTACGGTGGAAAAGAAAAATTGGGCGAGCGCGGCTCCGTGCATTTTGCGCGGGGTTTTATTTTAGTAGTGACAGTGCTGGCCTATTTCGTTGCGCTTTCTTTGAAGGAAAAACAGGGGATATTCGAGATAGCCGTTCGCTATGCTTTTTCCGGTTTTGCGGCCATGGCGCCAATCATGGTCGCGGCCCTTTTTTGGAAGCGCAGCACGCAATGGGGCGCATTGGCGGCGACCTTGTTTGTGGCGGCGTTTTTGGTGTGGACGGCGGTGATGCAAAATTCCCATCACCCCAACGACGTTCTTTGGCAGATCGGCGAGGGCAAGGAGGCGCTCAAGGTCTTTTTTATCACCCCGCGCGGCGACGTCGCTTTTTGGAATGGGTTTATGACGGTCGTACCGATGGTGGCGGGTTCGGCCTTGTGCATGATTGTTTTTTCGTGGTGTACGCCTCCGCCGAGCCAGGCCACCATCGCCAAATATTTCAGTCCTTCCACTGCTTGATCTATGACTTTTGACACAGAGACGATTGGAGCCGCCCAAGCCAAACTTGACGCGCATGTGCGCGAAATTATCGGCTGGCATTTTTCTCCGGAAACCGGCTCCCCTTTTTGGCTGGATTGGGCCGGCAAGGCGGGCTGGAACCCGATCGAGGAAGTCAAGTGTTTTGCGGGCTTGCAACGGTTCCCCCATTTTCAGGATGAATGGCTGCGCGATTTGCAGCCGGAGGTGTGGGTCCCCAAACAATGGCAAGGCCGCCCCTTCAACATTTTTGAAACGGGCGGCACGACCGGGATGCCCAAACAACGCATCGGCTGGAATGATTACAAGGTCGATTACGAAGAGTTTTCCACCAAACTTTCCGACGCCCATTTCCCGCTGGGCGGTTCGTGGCTGATGGTCGGCCCGACCGGGCCGCGACGCTTGCGGCTGGCCATCGAACATCTGGCCAATTTTCGCGGAAGTTCCTGTTACTTCATTGACCTCGATCCGCGCTGGGTCAAAAAAGTGCTGGCCGACAAGAAATTTGAAGTGGCCCGCGCCTACATGGACCATGTCGTGGACCAAGCCGTGACCATTTTGAAACATCGCAAAATCGCCGGCCTGTTCACCACGCCCAAACTGCTCGAAGCCCTCGGCGAGAAAGTCGATCTTTGGGGCGCCGGCATTCGCGGAGTATTTTGCGGCGGAACGACGATGAAGCCGCAATACGTGCGCTACATCGTGGAAGAAATCTTGCAGAACCGCATCGGTTTTTATCCGACCTACGGCAATACCTTGATGGGGCTGGCCGCCAGTGTGCCGTTGCAGCCCGAGGACAATTTTTCTGTGACCTATTTCGCCCCCCAGCCGCGCGCGGTATTGCGGGTGGTCGATCCGAATAAGACCCATCAAGTGGTGGATTACGACCAATGGGGCCGCGTGGAGTTGACGACCTTGACCCGCGAGTTTTTTATGCCGCGCTTTCTGGAGCGGGATGAGGCCATCCGCCGCGCGCCGCGAGCGCCTTACTCGTGGGACGGGGTGGGGGAAGTGCGGCCCTTCGGCGCCATGGAAAAAAATATCGTGGAAGGGGTCTATTAGGATTGGCCAGCGTGAGCAGCATCCACATTCCGGCGTTGCGGCGCGGGCGCGCTTATGAAAGCCTCGAAAAAAGCGATATTGTTGACTACCGCACGGGCGCGGTCATGGCCACTGTCAGCCAGGTCAACGCCGGCATCGTGCGCCGGGACCTGGCCAAAATTTCCGAAGCGCGCGAGGCGTTGAAAAAGTTCACCGCCGCCGAACTGATCGAAATTTGCGTGCGCGCCGGAAAGGAATTTGTCGAAGGCGCTTTGCCGGTGGGTGAGACGGGCGTCACCCAATCGCCCGCCCAGTATATTGAAATGCTTTCGGCCACCAGCGGTTTGCCTTGGGTGATGGTGCGGCGGAACATGGCCAAGATTCAGGGCGCGCTCCTGCAAATGAAGACCATCTTGAATGGCCTGACGCGCGGCCTGGATTTGCAAGTGTTGGACCGCGGATTCAGCGAACAGTTTGGAACCCGCCTCAGTTTTTATCCGGCGGGGCAGTCCCTCGGGCTGGTCATGCCGAGCAATTCGCCCGCGGTCAACTCGCTTTGGCTGGCGGCCATCCCGTTGAAAATTCCGGTCGTCATCAAACCGGGACGCGAAGAACCGTGGACGCCGTATCGTTTGATCCAGGCTTTCATTGCGGCGGGTTGTCCGGCGGAAGCCTTTGGTTTTTACCCGACCGATCATGAAGGGGCAGGGGAGATATTGCGGTCATGCGGACGCGCGTTGATTTTCGGGGATAAAAATACGACCGCACCTTATGCGAATAATCCGGCCATTCAAATCCACGGGCCGGGCTACAGCAAGATTCTTATCGGTCAAGATGAAATCGAGCGCTGGCCCGAATTTATTGACGTCATGGTCTCGGCCATTTCAGACAACGGCGGGCGCAGTTGCATCAATGCCTCGGCCGTCGTCGTTCCCCAATACGCCGCGGAAATTGCCGATGCCCTTGCCCAAAAACTGGGACCGATTGTGCCGTTGCCGGCCAGTGATGAAAACGCACGGCTCTCTGGCTTCGCCAATCCCAAAATGGCGGAGTATATCGAGGCCAGCATCGAAGAAGGGTTGGCGATTCCCGGGGCCAGTGATGTGACCGCTCGCTATCGAGGGGGACCGCGCAAGGTGAAATTCGAAGGAGGCATGTATCTGCGGCCGACCATCGTGACTTGCGATTCTTTTTCGCATCCTTTGGCCAACCGCGAATTTCTGTGCCCCTACGCCAGCATCGTTACCGTTCCACAATCTGAAATGCTGGGGCAGATTGGGCCGTCGCTGGCCGTTATGGCCATTACGCGCGACCAGGCGTTTGTCGGGCAGTTGCTGGAATCGCCGCTGATCGAGCGGCTGAACATCGGCCCCGTCTCCACCATGAATGTCTCCTGGGACCAGCCGCACGAAGGCAATATGTTCGAGTTTCTTTACAAACGCCGGTCCATCGAAATTTCCAAATGAACAGGGTGAAGGGCGCCAGCGTCTGAAAGATAATTGCATGACTGCTTTTGCCGCTTTCGATCACCAGCCTCGCACGAGGGTGGTCTTCGGCGTCGGCATGGTCGAGCAGGCGGGCGAACTGGCGGTCGAGATTGGAATAAAAAAGGCGCTCCTGGTCACCGATCCGGGCGTGGTGGCGGCGGGACACATGGAACGGGTCCGCCAAACATTGTTGCGCGCCGGGATAGAACCCCAATTATTCGGCCAGGTTCGCGAGAATCCCACGACGCGCGATGTGGATGACTGCCTCCAGGCCGCGCGCGCGGGCGCGATTGACGGAATCATCGGCCTGGGCGGCGGGAGCAGCATGGACACGGCCAAGGGTTGTAATTTCTTATTGACTAACGGCGGGCGGATGCAGGACTACTGGGGCGTGAGCCGGGCCGCGCGGCCCATGCTGCCGTTGATCGCCATTCCCACCACGTCGGGCACCGGCAGCGAGTGCCAGTCCTTCGCCTTGATCGCCGATGAAGTCACGCATCAAAAAATGGCTTGCGGCGATCCGAAAGCGGCCGCGCGCATCGCCATTTTGGACCCGGCGCTGACCCTATCGCAGCCGGCGCGCGTGACGGCTTGCACGGGGGTCGATGCTTTGTCCCACGCCTTGGAAACGGCTGTGACCAAAAAGCGCAATGCGATTTCGCTGGCCTATTCACGAGAGGCATTTCGGCTCTGTTCCACTTGTTTGCCGCGCGTCTTCCAGAATGGGGATGATTTGGAAGGGCGGGCCGGAATGTTGTTGGGGGCGGCGCTGGCTGGGTTGGCGATTGAAAACAGCATGCTCGGCGCGGCCCACGCGGCGGCCAATCCACTGACGGCCCATTTTAATATTCCGCATGGCCACGCGGTGGGATTGATGCTGCCCTTGGTCGTGCGAGCCAATGCGGAAGACTTGGAAACGGCCCGGCTCTACGAAACGTTGGAAGCCGGGCCGCTTAACCGCCTTCTCTCGCGCTTGGACGGTCTCTTGAATTTAGCGGGCATTCCACGCTCGCTGGCCGATTGCGGCGTCAGCACGGACGTCATCCCTTCGCTGGCCGCCGAAGCCGCCAAGCAATGGACCGCCGCCTTTAACCCCCGAACTTTGACAGAGGCGGATTTTGCCCGCCTCTATGACGCGGCCTTCCAAAAACGCGGCTCCGGCGCGCTATGATTGATCGCTATTTTTTCGGCTCGATCCGCAATTCATAACCGGCGGACATAACGCTGTTCCCGCACGGTTTGGAAATGGCGTTTTCCATGAAATCGAATTTATAGCGGTAAAGGATATAATCTTTATTGGCAGGGATGGGGATGAACGCCTCCCACCGATCTTCCACCAACGGGATTGGATGCATGGGATAAGCATTGAAATCCACCAGGACAACGGGCTGGAACGAATCCGGCCGGATGGCTTGCTCCCTGCTTCGCCATTCCGCCTCCACGCGATAAAAACCGGAGGGATCGCGCGGATACTGGCTGGGCGTCAAGTTGGTGATAGTGCTGCAACCCGCCACAAGGGCGGCGAGTAGAAGAAGAAAGAGCAGATTATTTATTTTTGACATAGCTTAACTCCGCCGGCCCTAGAGCCATCGGCGGCACGGAAGATAGTGGAGGGCGGGCGCGTCGAATTCAAGCCGTTTCAAATCCTCGGGATCCGGGCTGGCTAATATGATTGTTGACAAGTCTTTTTGAAGCCATGGGTTGCGCGATCAAGCGCACCCAGTTAGGATATTAGGATGAATGCGACTCCCAAGCTTAACGGCCACGCCGAGGGGCTTCCGGGATTGATCCAGCAAATCGAGTCGTTGCCCGACGCCCGGGCGCGGGACCTGCTTCACGAATGTCTTCAATCGGTTTTGGCCATGCACGGCGACGGGCTGGCGCGAATTTTGCAGCTTGTCAAGAATAGCGGAGCCGGCGGCCGGGAGGTCAGCGACGCCTTGCAGCGCGACAAGCTGGTGCGCAGTTTGTTGCTCATTCACGGATTGCACCCGGTGCCATTGGAAACGCGGTTGCGCGAAGCGCTGGAGAAGGTGCGGCCCTACATGCAAAGCCACGGCGGCAATGTGGAGTTGCTGCATTTGGAAAATGACCGGGCGCGCTTGCGCTTGGAAGGAACTTGCAAAAGCTGCCCTTCGTCTTCGGTGACGCTGGAATTGGCGGTGCGGCAGGCGGTGGAAGAAGCGTGCCCGGATCTCCTGGGTTTTGAGGTTGAGGGCGTGGCGACGGATCACACGCCGGCGGAGGCGCCGAAGTGGACGATTATTGAGGATTTTGGGCGGTTGGAGGATGGAGAAATGCGGCCGCTCGAAATCGGCGCGGTCGCGGTGCTGGTGTTGAAAGCAGAAGGGCAGCTCTACGCCTACCGCAACATTTGTCCCGCCTGTGAAACGCGCCTCGACGCTGCGGTGCTGGAGGCGAAAGTGCTCAGTTGCCGCGCCGGCCATCGCTTCGATGTCCAGCGGGCGGGATTTTGTCCTGATGACCCGAAAATTCACCTCGAACCTTTTCCACTGTTGGCGGCGAATGGGGCGGTGAAAATATCCGTGAAATAAGTAGTGTTGACACAAATAGGCCGAGGGTTTGCAATGAATGAGGAGCGAGTAAGAGCAGTCGTTCGCGGCGCCGTCCAAGGCGTCGGCTTCCGTCCCTTTGTTTATCGGCTCGCCACCAGTCTTGGCTTGTGCGGATGGGTGACGAACTCGGCGCAGGGTGTGTTCATCGAGGTCGAAGGCCCGCGCGCACAGCTCAACCAATTCTTGCTGCGGCTGGAAAATGAAAAGCCGGCGCGGTCGAGCATTCAAAGCCTGGAATTTTCCTTTCTGGCCGAGGCCGGCTACGCCGGCTTCGAAATTCGGCCGAGCGATGAGCGGGG
>DASRLE010000333.1:0-50241 GCA_035648615.1 Saccharimonadales bacterium (SeqCode)
AAACTGTATTGAAGTTAAAAATCCGGAACTCAATGGAACGAAAAAGATCAAGATGAATATTAAGGTCTTCAGAGCGGAAGATGCGAAGCAAGCCCCCCTCGCCATGGCTAGAGAAGGCAAGACTGTTTCCGAAGTGAAAGAGACTTCGGGCCGCCTATTTCGATTCAAATTATTATTGGTCATCGCGTTTGCGTTGCTGGCTGGAACGCGCATGACCAGCGCGGCGGTGGACCGCTCCACCATTGACTTAAACGGCACTTGGCAGTTTCAGCTTGACCCTAAAGATGAAGGTGGGGCTGGTTTGTGGTATGCAAAGGAGGCGCCGCTGACCGATTCCATCCGCGTCCCGGGCTGCTGGCAAGCCCAAGGCTTTGGTGAACCGCTTGGAATCTTGCGGAATTCTTATTGTGGACCTGCGTGGTATCGCCGCACCGTCGGCATTCCAAAGCAGTGGGAGGATAAAACAATTCTGTTGCATATCGGCGCGGCGTTTCGCCAAGTTCAGCTTTTCGTAAATGGTGTGCATGTGGGGGATCATGACGGTTTTTGCACGGGGTTTCAGTTCGATATAACGGATCAGGTTAAACCGGGCGCACCGAATCTGATCGCTTTCAGAATCAACAATCCCGGCCAGGTAATCACCAACGGTCCAGGCGAACAAGTACCGTGTGCCCCTACGGGTTCGATCAATTATCTGGGAAATTGGGGAGGGATATTCGGAAACGTCAGTTTGGAAGCCACAGAAACAATTGCGATCGCAAAAACGCGCATAACACCCGACTTGGAGCATGAGAGAGTGATTTTCAAGATTATGGTGCAAAATCGGCGGCCGGAGCCTACGCGAGTGAGGTTGGCGATCAAAATCAATAATCAAAAGAGCGGCGGCGAGTATCAAACAAGCGGCGAACTCTCCGTTGAGGGTTCAGGGACAAACGTGCTTGAGTTGACCATCGAAATGCCTGACGCAAAGCGCTGGACACCAGACGAGCCTTTTCTCTATACCGCCGGGATCACGCTGGAAAGCCATGGGCGTGAAATTGACAAAGTGGAAGAGCGCTTCGGGATGCGTGAGATCACCACGCGCGCTGATGTTCTGCTTCTGAATGGAAAGCCACTTTATTTGCGGGCTTATGGCGACGATAGTGTGTGGGTGCGCAGCGGCGTCCCGCCAGCCTCACGGGAGGATTTCCTCAAGCAATTGCGGCTGACAAAAAGTTATGGGTTCAATTGTATTCGTTTTCACTCTTCGGTTCCTGTGCGCGAAGTTTTTGAAGCGGCGGACGAAGTGGGTATGCTGATTATGGCGGAACTGCCGGCGGCGTACTCGCGCTATTTCCTGCCTTTTACAAACTTTTATAAAGCCGAACTGACGCGCGTTTTGGATGTTTATCACAATCATCCCTCGTTTCTTTCGCTTGCGTTTGGAGACGAATTGTGGCCGGTGGGAAACGAGCAGGAAAAAAAAGCGTATAGGGAAGCGATTGCGGAATTTTACTATTACGCGAAAAAATTGGATTCCAAGACGTTGATTCTGTCGAATGATGGGAACAGGTTGCCGCCATCGGATATGGAGAGCGCGCGGGAACACGTTTTGATGAATGAAGGCTCGTTGAACATTCCATTCATCCTCCACGAGTTCGGAGGGTATTATTGTTCGCTTCCCGATGTTTCACTCTGGAGTAAGTTTGACGGTGTGCTGATTCCAACCTGGCTTACCGCGAAGGAGCAATGGCTGAGAACGAATGGCCTGACAAAGGCATATGAAACATATCTGGAAAATTCGCAACGGCTCTTGAATGTGGGGCGCAAATATCAGATTGAGGCGGCTCGCCGCAATCCCGGTGTCAGCGGCTATGAGTACTGGCTGATCACAGACTTTCCGGGCGGGGCGGGTGAGGGCGATTCCTGGGAGGAAGGGTGGTTTGATTACTTTTGGCAACCGAAGCGCGTCAATCCTCAAGAGGGACGGATGCTAAACAGTCCTGTTTTGATGATGATCGATCCCGGCGTTACGGAGGCCACCTTGTGGAATGACTCGCCGAAAGACTTCAAAGTTTGGGTGTCCAACTTTGGTCAGGAAGAAATTCGCGATGGCTGCCTCCGCTGGACACTGAAATCCGGTTCCAAAACAATTGCAGAATCTCAGTGTAATTCCATCCACATCGGTTTAGGCAAAGTTGCGCAGGCAACTCATTTTGAAATTCCGGCAGTCAACGGAAAGACCGCTCAGAAGCTCGACCTCATTTTGGAGTTGAAGGCGGACAGGAACACGTTTGTGAATCGCTGGAACCTCTGGTCATTTCCGCGGCTGTCCCAGGACGAACTTCCTACAAAGCAGGTTGCCACCGATATGCAGGATGATTGGATTTCCAGAGGCTATTCGAATGTTCAAAAGGGTCCACGAAAAAGCGGGAAGCTATGGTTGACCTCCCAAATCGACACCAGCACGATTCAATTTGCGCAAAATGGCGGAAGTGTCTTCTTTCTCGCCCGAACGAACGGCACAGACGGGAAAGCGAATGCGCAGTTTTTCCCCAGCTCAGGTGGTGCCTTGGGAACTCTTATCTCAAGCCACCCTGCTTTGCGGGACTTTCCACACGATGGATTTTGCGACCTCCAATTCTATCATTTGATCACTGGCAGCCGCTTTTACACTCTGGACGAGGCGCCGGAGGAATTAACGCCCATCGTCGAGGGGATCAGAACCTCGGCGTCGTGGTTGAGCAAGAAAAAAGATTTGTCAAGGTTCGCCTATGTCTTCGAAGTCCGCATCGGCAAAGGAAAGATGCTTGTGTGCAGTTTGCGGCTGGCGGATGGCATCGCCGAGGGTCGGCCGGAAGCCATTTTCCTCTTCGACAGGTTGCTTCGTTACGCTGCAGGGAACGAATTTAAACCAAAGGTTCAAGCCAGCCAATCGCTCCTGGCGCGTCTGCTGCCCCCTCACGGCGCAAGGTAATTTTGGGAGGTTCCCTGGGGTCGTTCCCTCCTCGAAGGGCGCGTTATGAGATTGCTTCCTGCTCGCCACGACTGAAATGCTCTTTTAGGTGTCGAATGCCGGCTTCTTTGTCTCTTTCTTTCAGTGCTTCAAGAACCATCCGGTGCTCTTTTTCGGTTTGGACGAAGTCTTCGAGGTGCGTTCGCATTTGAGAAGCCCTGCGTTGAAAGAGAGGAATATGAGAGCGCTGGTAGAGCTGCGCCAGACGCGCATTGCCCGAGGCCGCAATCAAAAGATGATGAAAGCGAAGGTCTGCCTCATGGGCTCCGGTAAAATAGCCCTTTTTGACAAAATTTGCAAAATCATCGCATGTCTCCTCGATATCCTTGATCTGCTTTCCGGCGGCTCGGTCACACGCAAGGGAATACGCGGCGGTTTCGAGAATTTCCCTGACTTCCCTCAGTTCGTGGATTTCCCGCTGGGTCATTTCGCTGACAAAATAGCCGCCTCGTTCTCCTTGATGAACCAATCCCTCGCCCAACAACCGCGTGAGGCTTTCCCGAATGGCGGCACGGTTAACCGCAAGCTTCTTTGACCAAAATTGCTCGATGATTCGATCATTTGGCGGAATCTCCAACACCAGAATTCGATGGCTCAGCTCCTTGTAGGCCAATTCAGCCTGTGTTCGTTCTTCCATAGATCGCAAAGTGTATAAATTTTCCGCACGGTTCGTCAACAAAACCTGATGGGAAATGTCGTCAATCAACCCAATGGCGGCGCTTCGGGCAAGCCAAGCAAACGAGTGAAAGGTCACTCCAAATTTAATCCGCGAAGATAGTCGCCGAGGTCCGTGTGGATTTCCGGTCTGTCCCACATGAATTTTTGCGGGAATTGTCCGGTCAAAATATACGGCGCAGGTTCGGCGGGGACCCTCCTCTTCATTTCTTCCCGCGACGCTCCCGAATTGCCAATTCTGTATCCATACATGTCGAGGTGACGCACCCCCATCTTCAATGCTTGTTCACAGACCTTCTGGATTTGACTTGCCGATGGATAGACAGCAGGACCTGGCTTATGTTCCTCCGAAATGTTTGCCGACCAGAATGTGTAAACAATTTGTTTCCGCGAGCCAACGATCCGGCGAACGTTTTCAATCGCATTCGAGGTCAGGTCCAGCACCTTTTCCTCGGAATCCAGATTGGAAGTCCACGCCGGTGTGGTGTAGCCTCCAACCGCGTCGAAATGCCGCGCGACCCTGGCGAAATCCAGGCCGATGTCTGCCTGCTCTTTTTGATTGGTGATTCGGCCAATGGTATCTTCAAGATATATTTCATGTTGCGGATTGGCATCGATCGAACGGATATAATCGACCGTATCTTTAGCCCAATCCTCCCACCAACCCTGGCGCGCTTTTGTCCACTCATTCCATCTTGGGTCCTTTGGTGTTCGGGGCAGGGGGCCGCCAAACACCTTTTCCTCATAGGCGCCATACGAGACAGTGCCCGAAGCAAAGGAATCGTCGAACACGTAACCAGACATGGCGGGATCATCGCCATAATTTTTCGCCACGTCCTGCAGATAACTTTTCCATTGGGTTTCCCGCCAGTGCGGATTGAAGACGTCGAAGGTTGCGAGTTGCCTGCCCGTCGCGTCCACCTGCATAAACTCTGGATGACGGGTCAGTGAATTGGCGAACGGCTGCCAAACGATGAGATAAACTCCAATGCCCGCTTGATGAGCCCACTGCATCGCTTGTTTTGTTTCTGTCGGGCGGGTGACGATCCCGGAAAGATCCAAGCCCCAACAGAGAAGGACATCGGTAAACCCAAGGTTTTTCATGGTGGTGAAGTCGCCCCGCCAATCCGCCTTCGGCGCCGAATTCAGCCAATACCAGGCGCTCACCCGGACTTGCGATTTTGATTCGCCGGCCCGGGCCATGGCAGCGGCACAAAAGATCGCCGCCGCACAATTAACCAGCCAGCGCTTCACCTTGTTCGTCTTCATAACCTCCAATATCACTTGAGCCGGCCCCTGGCTTGATACCAGTGGGAATCAATTTTTCGGCCTGGCATCAGCATGAGAGGTCCCACCGCGATCGTTTTGGAATCGGATGAAAGCGGCCCCTTCGTGTAAAGAAGAAAGTCTGCCGTGGCTGATTTGCCTGCGGTAACGTTGAAAGCGACCAACTTGCCACCGTCGTTGGCGAGATAAACTTGACCGTCTGAACTTGCTTGATCCAAATCCGCCGGGAGTGAAGCTATGCCAGATTTGTCCGGCGTGATTTGCCCGTTTTGCACACCCTCAATCACTTGCGCCCGCAAGGCCGAATAATCTATCAATAACGGTTTCGAGGCATTCTTATTGCCTTTCCCGCATCCTGCCGATAGAACGCCGATCAAAAGGCAAATTGTGGAAAACTTCAAAAACGGTGAGGTCACGATATTGGACAAAGCAAATCTTGCATCTCCGATCATTGGTTATAAATAAATGACCAAGTCGGGCCATCGGTAAAGCTCGGCTTGTTGATTGTTGCCTGCAAGTATTGAATGTGCTGGTCCACAAAAAGCATATTGCCGAATCCGAGCGTATTAAGATTATGCCAGTACATATATTCAAAAGGACGGTTGTTTCCATACCAGCAGTTGCAAGCCATGTCGCTTGCCAAAGCGATCTTCGAGGGGTGGGCAATATCGCTTTCCTTTTTGTCGTATAACCCGAGATCAAGAAACACGCCGTTCCCTGCGGAATTATACAAATAACTCCATCCGGTGTGATCGAAGACCGTCGGCAGTCGATCGATATAGGCGCCAGCGCGCGCTCCTGTATCCGCTGGGCATTTAAAAACCAGTATCCCTCCTGTTTCATTCGTAACTACCTTAACTGAAAGTGCAAGGTAGGCATTAATCAGCCGGTTTGAAGAATCCATAATGGGATCTCCAGTAAGATCCACGCCTCGTTTTCCTCCCCACAAATCTTGACTATAATTCTGCCCGTCCCCGCCATAATCCACACTCGGAAAGTGATTATTGTAATCGCTCATGTAAAGTGTGCAGGCGAGACCCTGCTCTTTGAGGTTACTCATACATTGGGCCTTCCACGCCTGGCCCTTGGCTTTGGCCAATGATGGCAATAATAGTGCTGCCAAAATGGCAATGATGGCAATTACCACCAACAATTCAATCAAAGTAAAGCCCCGAAACACGACGGTTTCTGTGAGCGTCCGGCCAAAAAAAGCAGACGAAGCCGCTCTCTTTCGCCTTTGACGGACCAGGTTTCTGTTACAAGAGATCATATAATCCAATCTTGCTGTCGCACCGCGCAATCCACCGCCGTGCATCTCACCGACCCCCGCTGAGTTCGTTAAAGCTGCTTCGCGCGGTTGGCTCGCGCTGACTTCTCACGGACGACCTTACTTGTGTGCGCTCATTAGGTCGCATTGTTTGCCGTGAGACATCTTTATTACGAACAGACTATTGACTTTTCGCCCGATAAAAATGTCCGCCGCTCCCGCTGATTACTGGATCGCTGAATGTAAACGGCACGGTATTCGTTTGAATTGATGTCCAGTTGATCAAGTCAGAAGAGCGCTGGATAATAAATGTTTGACCGGATGGGCCGGTCAAAGTCGCATGGAAATTGCCTGCGGCTATTCCTATGGCGCTAAACGTCGCGGAAGCTCCAAAGACGAAGGCCGGAGCGCTCAAGAGCGAGGCTGGAGCTGGAACAATGCGGCCGTCGTTGTGGCGCGCTGAGTCCAATGTGTTGCCGTCAAGCTTATACCAGCTCACCAGCCCATTGGTGGCGCCGAACCCTGTTTTATTGGTGTAACTGTCCATGACATCGGTTGCGGTCAATGCGTGGTCAAAATATTTGACCTCATCCTCATCGCCAGAGAAGTGATATTGGCTTGGAGGAGAAAGGACGTCTCCAATCAACACATCTCCGTTAAGAAAGTATTGTTGGTAGTCAACCGTGCCGCCGAAACTGTCCACGGACTTGTTCAGCGCACCATCGACATACAAATTTACGAATTCTCCATCCCACGTTCCGGTTAATTGATGCCATCCCCCGTCCCACACATTCGTGCCTGCGTCAACCGGCACGAAGCCATAAGCTTGGGAACCTGCCGTAGGAGGGGATAGGACTACAAACCAGATCATTCCACCGCTTCCTCCAGTATAAAACCCATAGCTGGAGGAATAAAAGGCCGGATCACGACTTTTTGAGAACATATATTGATACAACCCGGGCGCTTTCGCACGAGCATAAAGTTGAACGGTGAAGTTTTGCGTTTCATAAGCCGGGTTGTTGGGAACCTCGACCAAGGCCCCGGCGCCGACTTGGAGCGCCTGGCCGGAAACCCCGGCAGTATATTTTGCCAATCCACCGGTGATTAGGACGTTATACTGCCCTGCCTGGGCAGGTTGCGCATTGGAAATGACAAGAACGCTATTGGTTGCACCGGCAATATTCGTACCGTTAAAGCTCCACTGATAACCAAGAGGGGCAGGCCCTTGCGCTGAAACGGAGAGGTTGATAGTTCCGCCCTGGACAAGGTTCTGATTCTGCGGCTGATTAATAATGAGCACTTCTTTGAAGGAATTCTGGTCAACCTGCGCGGCGGAGAGGGTGGTATTGTAGATTTTAATTTCATCAATTGAACCGGTAAAATTCGCGGCGCTGAGTGCGTCGGTAAAATCTCCGAACAGTAGCTCCCCTGAGCTTTGGCTCGTTCCATACTGAATTTGGCCGACACCGGTCGTGCCTGTGCCGACTTCAATTCCATCCACATAAAGGTGGACTTTTTGCCCATCGTAAGTTCCGTCCACCAAGTGGTAGTTGCCATCCCAAATTGAGGTGCCGGGATCGGGCGACGCGACTTTCCCGAGACCATTCAAAGTAACGTAGAACTGCAGGCCGCCTCCGGCTCCGGTATAAATGGCATAGGAAGAGGAAGCGCTGTTGTATGATTTACTGATGATGTATTTGTTGGTTCCGGGCGCTGTGCCGTTAACCTGGGGTTCAACCGTAATGTTCGTCGGTCGTAAACTTGCGGAATCGGGGATCTTTACTGCTCCGCCAATCGTGTTAAAGGCGGTGCCATAAAGAGACCTAGAGGGACCGTAGGAAGCGCCGCCCAGCAGGGTCCCGTTGTTGCTTCCGGCTGAATCATTGGCATTGGTGTTTGCATTCCACCAACTCACGAGGTTGGAGCCTGCATAAGAGGTTAATATCTCCGCCGGTGAAAGAGCGCGATTGTAAAGCTGGACCTCATCCATCAGTCCGACGAAGGGTAATCCGCCCGCCGTTTGGTAATCGCCAAAAATCAGCGGGTTGGGACTTGAATAATCGATGCCGTTGGCCCCGGACGCGGAGGTTGTACCCGTGCCAAATTCAACCCCGTCAAGATATATATGGCTGGCCGTACCGTCCCACACACCTGTCGCCAGATGCCAGGCGCCATCCCAAACCAATGAAGCCGGCACAGAGGGAGAGAGGATAGTCCCGCCGCCGCCGGCGAGATTTACAAAAAAGATCAATCCTGACCCGCTGCCGGTGTAGAGGGCGTAGGAGATCCCGCCTGCGCCCCGTGATTTTGCAATCATGTAACGATAGGTATTGGGCGCCACAGACTTAATCCAGACCTGGAGAGTAAGATTTGTGGGCTCTAAAACTGGCGAATCTGGTATGACAGCAATTCCGCCTTGAGGAAAAAACGCCTGTCCAACTTTTCCGGGACCAAAGGAAAAGACTTTAGGCGTGGATACCGTTCCGTTATTGGTCCCTGTAGAGTCCAAGGCATTGCCTTCGGCTTGATACCAGCTTATCAATCCACTCAGACCAGCCGGACTGGAAAGATTAGTGTAAGTAGTCAGGGCATCCGCGGCGCTAAAGGGCGCGTCCAAAGATTTTGACTTCGTCGAGTCCGCCCAAATAGGGCAACCCCCGCGCCACCTGATAGTCCCCAAAGATAAGCGGCTGGGGACTGCTATAGTCGATGGGATTGGTGTTTGTTGTCGCCAAGCCCGATCCCACTTCGGCCCCGTCCACGTACAGGTGCGACGTAACTCCGTCAAACGTGCCGGTCAATTGGTGCCAGTTGTTGTCCCAAATAGTCGTAGGGGCCGAGGGGGATGGAGCAAACGTGTCCCCTGCGGTTCCATTCAAGAGGTTGACAAAGAAAATTGCTCCGCCGGTCGATCCTGTATAGAAGGCGTAAGAGACGCCGCCCGCCCCTCTGGCTTTGCAGATTATGTAGCGGTAAGCGCCTGGCGACGCCGCCTTGACCCAGGCTTGCACAGTGATATTAGTAGGTTCCAAACTGGTCGAATCCGGGATGGTGGCAATGCCACCGGAAATATTAAAAGCCTGTCCGACCTCGCCAGCGGTGTAGGAAACTTGTTGAGCCTGTAAGGTTCCATTTTGACCACTCACAGAATCAACAACGTTACTCTCCCCGTGCCACAAGCTGACCAGACCGGACAAGCTTTGCGCGTTTAGGCGCACGACTGATGCTGCCAGGGTAGTTAAGAGAACTCCTAACAAGGTGATTTTTTTCATAAGCGTATCATTGTGTTTTTACGACCGAATGCTGCTCATATATACGATTGTCGGAAATATAAAGTTGTCTGCCAGAAACCCGCTTTCCCCACCCGGTTGGGGCGAAGAATATAATTTTATCACGTTTTCAGTCAACAGACAGCATCTATTTTTGTTAAAAATAAGAAATTTGATTGATTAGTCAATGAAAATCTCTCCGAAAGTTGCATTTTCTTATTTTCCGGCCACCGCGAAGACGATTAGAAATTGAACGTTTGTCATAAATCCGTAAAGGCTCGCTGTAAATTGTTTACCAAAACAGCCATATTAAGTTGACATAACAGGAGAAAATGTTTCTCCTGAATACTGGAATGAATCGACGAACAGCGCTGAAAACAATCGTCACCACTGGGGCTGCGGGGATTTTATTACCTCGAAGCTCTGCGGAGAATGGCGTCAAACCTCCGCACCTCCCTCTACAACAGCACGAAATTCAGTTCTGGCTGGAAACCTCATTGAAGCGAGTTTACCCCATTTCAGCGCCCGCCAATCCCTCCCTGGAACTGCTGGCCGCGCGCAACGAAAAAATTTCGTTCCAGGCTTGTTTTCGAAATTTAAAAACCAATTCGGTTCGAATGCGCTGCGAATTACTGGGAGCGGCCGGCCTGAAGTTTCAAGTCCGCCGGGTGGGATTTGTGCCTTTGCCCAACTTCAACACTTACGTCCCCAAAGACGAACTGGAAGGGCTTGGTTTTATCCCGGGTCTATGCCCCGATCCTCTCTTTCCGGAAAGCACCGCCAATATCGGACCTGAGGGGAACGGTGTTTTTTGGATTTCCCTGGCCATTCCCGAAGACATCGAGCCGGGACTGCGCCGTTTGACGGTTCGGTTTACCTTGGAAAACGAATTCGCCTATACTGATTTTGTCCGTCCCGTCCCGTGGTCGATGGACCTTCCCGTGCAGGTGGATGTGCGCTCGCTGGTCATCCAGCCTCGCAGGGATTTTTCGGTGACCCATTGGATTTCCGCCGATTCGATTTGGGAATATTACAAAATTGAGCCGTGCGGTGAACGATTTTGGGAACTGGCCGACGCCTACATCGAAGATTTGATCACTCATAACGTGGACGTGGTTTACACGCCCATTTTCAACAACCGCCACGAAATTCTGGTTCGTCCCGCCCAACTGCTTCGAGTTCATCGCACCGGCCCCGACGTTTACGAATTCGACTTCACCGATGTGCGGCGTTGGGTGAGGATCGCCCTCAAGCACGGGGCGGCCCATTTGGAATTCCCTCATTTCTTCACCCCGGCCCCGACCAGCGCCAAATACCCGCAGCATATCTTTGAACGCGACGCCAAGAAAATCGGGCCCATGCTCTGGCCGCCAGAAATCAGCGCCACTTCGGACACGTATCGCCGGTTCCTGGAACAGTTCATCCCCCAGTTCAAGGCGTTTCTCGAGGAAGAAAACATTTTGGACAAGTCGTTTTTCCATTGCGCGGACGAGCCGGACGGTGACGTGCAAATCGCCGATTATCGCAAAAGCCGCGCCATGCTCCGCGAACTGGCTCCGTGGATGAAAGTGATGGACGCGATGAGTGATCCGCGATTCGCCACCGACCATCTGACCGACATGCCGGTGCCGAGCATTGTCACCGCCCCGGAGTTTACCAAGGCCCATTGTCCCGCCTGGGCCTATTTTTGCTGCGGCCCGCGCGGTTTCTATTTGCAACGACTATTGGACACGCCGTTGCCGAAGATTCGCATGGCGGGCTGGCTTTTTTACAAGCTGGGCGCCAAAGGATTTTTGCATTGGGGGCATAATTACTGGTTTGTCTTCTGCTCGGGCACGATGGACGATCCGTTCAACGACGCTTCGGTGGGGGCGTGGCCGGGAGAGCCTTACGGCGATCCGTTCGTGGTTTATCCCGGCGCCAATGGTCCAATTGATTCGATCCGCTGGGAGGTGCTGGCGGAAAGTTTCCAGGATTATGCCCTGCTCCAAAGCGCGGGAATCAAGCCGGATGATCCCCTTCTTGATTCATTGAAGGACTACCAGACATTTCCAAAAACTGAAAATTGGCTGGCCGAAGTACGGAGAAAAATACTGATGCGGTCGTAAAAAAGTTAACCACTCAGACAATGCAACAAATTTTTAGACTGGGACTTGGCCTCCTGGCTCTTTTGTCAATCCTGGCGGGAGCGCGCGGGGCCACCGATTCATTTTTTCCGCTGATGGCATGGGACGACGTGAGGGACGAAGCAACCCTCCAGAAAATGGCGGATTGCGGGGTTAATATGGTGGCTTTCGTGCCGCCTCGGCTGTTGAAGGCCTGCAACAAACACGGCCTTAAGGCGATTGTATTCGATGAGCGCGTTTCGGGACTGTGGAACCAGCCGTTTAATTCAAAACAGGCGAATGAGGTACTAACGGTTTTGATCAAGAAAATTAATTCCAATCCGGCGGTGTTTGGATATCACCTAAAAGATGAGCCCGGCGCGGACCAGTTCGATGAGTTGGCCAAATCGTCCGAATTGGTCAGGAAGCTGGCTCCGGGAAAGTGGCCTTACATTAATATGACTCCCGGGATGGGAGGTTGGTACGCCACAAATTTCCTCGAAGCTTACATAACTAAGTGCAAGCCGCCCATCCTCTCGTATGACAATTATGCCATCGGCGAAAGCGGAAATTTTTCATACGGATTTTGGGCGAATATCTGGGATATCCGGGGCGCAGCCCTCCGGCACGATTTACCGTTTTGGCCGATCATATTGACTGTTGCTCATTGGAACTATCGCTTTCCCTCAGCCGCTGATCTGCGGCTGCAAATGTACGGGTCTCTCGTTTATGGCGCGCGGGGTATTTGCTTCTACAAGTTTTGCAGCGAGCCTTTGTCGATTTTAGGGGCGCCGGACCTTGGAAACTTCCGCATGGGACCGCTCGATGAATTTGGAGAAAAAACGGCCACCTGGGACAATCTCCGGAATGTTAATCGACAGGTTAAGAATCTTGCCTCCGTACTGCTGAAACTTCACAGCGATGATGTTTATCATGTCGGCACAGTGCCGGAAAGAAATCACGGCATCACCAAAAGCGACCTTGTCCAGGGGCTTGAGTCCGGCCAGCAGTTTGTCATCGGAGATTTCACGCATGAGGATGGTTCGCGGTGGGTGATGATCGTTAATAAGGACCTTCAACAGTCAGCCTTTTGCCGTCCTAAATTCGCCATCACGGCCAAGGCGGTGAAATACGTTTCTCCCGTGACTGGCCGGCTTGCGCCATTTCCCGCGCCTTGGTATGCCCTCGCTCCGGGGCAGGGTGTGCTCTTAAAAGTGGAGTAACGCCCGTCGGCCCAGTCTCTCATTGCTCACGCTCACCAAGCCGTCCATCCGCCGTCAACGCAGTGGGTTTCACAATTAACCATGGACGCTTCGTTACTCGCCAAATAAACGGCCGCCGCCGCAATGTGTTCGGCGGAAGCCAGCTTGCCGCAAGGTATTTTCCCAAGGACAAATCGCCGAAATTCCGGATTCTGCAGGCGCTGGCGGGTAAGATTTGTCTCCACGAAAGTTGGAGCAATTGAATTGACTGTAATTCCACGGGCGGCCCATTCCACTCCCAACGCTCGAACCAACTGGATCACTGCTCCTTTCGTTGCACAATAGACCGGCTGCCCAGGAATGCCGACCAAACCGGATTGGCTGGAAATAAAGATGATGCGGCCCCATTTTAGTTCCATCATTTTAGGAGCAACCGCTTGCGCCATGAAAAAGCCGCCGCGCACATTGGTATCAAAATGATCGCCCCAGTTTTCGACCGTCACCGCCAACCCGGCGGCAGGACGATTGATCCCGGCGTTGTTGATGAGAATATCAATTGGCCCCAGGTTTGCTTCGACTGCGGCGGTTCCTTGCTGGATTTGTTCCAGATTGCGGACATCGATGGAAACCCGAAAACATTTCCGGCCGAACCCTTCGATCCCCGTCGCGGTGTTGTCCAGACGCCCGGTGGCGCGGTCGCTAACGGCTACGTCAGCGCCATTCGCAGCGAGGGCCACCGCAATGGCCTGGCCCAAGCCGGTCGCCGCTCCAGTAACCAAGGCGATTTTTCCAGTGAGGTCGAACATCCCCTTCCCCGTTCAATGCGCGGCGGGCGCGCTATACCTTTCCACCCGCACCCTTGCAGTGAGCGCATGGGCCGGCATTCGTTCGACAGCGCATTGGCGCTCCGTGACTTCTCCCACTTCTTTGCTGGCTTGCGGGGTCATGCGCTGGTAGGTGCAGGTTTTAAGAAATTTTCCAACCCATACGCCGCCAGTGTAGCGCGCCGCCCGGCTCGTCGGCAGAATATGGTTGGTGCCGATCGTTTTGTCCCCGTAGGCCACCGTCGTTTCTTCGCCAATGAAAAGCGAGCCGTAGTTTTTGAGGCTGTCAATAAAATAGTCTTTGTCCTGGACGTGGAGTTCAAGATGTTCGGGAGCGTAGTCATCACTGAGTTTAAGCGCCTCCGCGGGTGATTCGGCGGCATAGACAATTCCATTGTCCCGCCATGAAAGTGAAGCAATCTCGCGAGTCGGCAGAATCTTTAATTGCTTTTCAACCTCGGCAATTACCGCCCGTCCGAAGGCTTCGCTCATGCAAATCAAACAAATCCCGCTGTTGGGATCGTGCTCCGCTTGTCCAAGTAAGTCACAGGCCACCAGGGACGGGTCAGCGCCATCGTCAGCAAGGACGAGAATCTCAGTCGGTCCCGCCAGAAGATCGATGCCACAACGTCCAAACAGTTGCCGTTTTGCTTCCGCGACATATTTGTTGCCCGCGCCGCACAAAATATCGACCGGTTGAACGTCGCCCAATCCAAAGGCCATCATGGCCAGGGCCGGAACGCCGCCCAAAATAAAAATACGGTCCGCTCCCGCCTTCTTCATGGCGTTAATCGTCGCCGAAAAATAGCCTTCCCCACGAACAGGCGGCGTGCAGGCCACAACCGAACGGACGCCTGCGACCTTCGCCGGGATGATGCTCATCTGGGCCGATCCAAACATTGGATAGCGGCCGCCCGGGATGTAACTGCCCACCCGGCCTATCGGAATATGTTTATGCCCGAGAATGACACCCGGTCGGATTTCCACTTCCAACGCCTGCATGGTGGCCAGTTGGGCTTCCGCAAAACGCCGCACGTTCCCCTGGCAATAGTCAGTGTCGGTAATGACCTGTTGTGGCAAAGACTCAATGGACCTGTCAATCTCGGCTGCGGACAGTTCAAAACTGGCGGGGTTCCATTGATCAAATTTCTGGCTGTATTTGCGAAGGCCGTCGAAGCCTGAACGCTCAATGTCATTTAGAATTTCCGAAACAATTTGAGTGGTTTCCAAATCCTTCTCAAAAAGCCTGTGCGCCCCATTTTTAATGATTTTCATGCCTTTTTTTGTCAAAAGCTCGAATTTTCTGTCATCAAAAATACAATTATTTCGTTGACATTTGTCAACCGGCATCTTAGCATTACGCATTATAAGATTGTTCAAGATCGCTTGGCGTCGAATGATTTTGAAGCAGAGAAATACTTTATGCTGATTGGATACGTAAGTAACGAAAACTACTCCGCGATTGCTGATGTAATCGTCGAATTCGATCAAGACGGTCAACGTAAGGCACAGGTTCGGTCTTCGCCGCGCGGTGCGATTGACGCTGATATCCCTCCGGGCACTTATAGAATCACCCTGGCCAAAGAAGGCTTTGGTTCAAAATCAACGATTGAACAGGTCGATCCGGCGCGGCCGCTGCAGGTTAGATTGGTTTCCGACTCGCTTTACGGATATGTCTGGCCCAAATGGATAGAAGGCGGACAGAAAGGCGAATTTCGTGTCCATTCCCCGAAACCGTATCATTTGAGCCTTTGGCGTTACGGATTGAAGAAGGAGCTGGCGCAACCCATTGGTTGGTTCGATGAACATGGGCCGCGCCCGAATTTGCAGACGCTTCCCAATGGAGACTTCACCCAGACCGGTGTCGGATGGAACCGTTACGGCTACAGCAAGAAGTACAAAGCAGATGGAACATGCGCCGAACATGGAACGGATACCATCCACTGCACGCATCGCTGCTTTTATCAGAATCAATTAATCGCCGCTCCTCAACGCTCGGGCCTTTACTATTTTCATGCGGAGACCGAGTCGGGCGACTTTGTGAGTTTTCCGTGGGTCGTTGCCCCGGCCAAACCCCAGGCAGCCATCGCCGTGATCGCCTCGACCAACACTTGGAATGCCTACAATAATTTCGGCGGGCGCAGCAATTACATCAATTCCACGCAATTGCCCCCACAGCCGACCGTCGATGCGCGAAGGGACTTGAGCAGGTTCACTTCGGACGCGAGCGTCTGGGAGGCACCTGACGCCGAATACAGGCCCCTGTCTTTCGAACGTCCCGAGCCTTTCAACCATATTCCGAAACAAACCGAAGTCACTGACCCAATCCAAGGCCGCCAGCCCTGTCATTTGGCGCCGGCGGAATGGCGTTTGCTCGGATGGCTCGAGCGCGAGGGATTCGATTACGATTTCTACTCGGATTACCAATTGGATTGCGGGCGATTGAATCTCGATGCTTACCAGATTTTAATCATCAGCACCCATCCTGAGTACTGGTCGCGCGAGGCTTATGACAAGGTCAAGGACTGGGTTTTCAACCGGGGAGGCAAACTAATGTATCTGGGGGGCAACGGCATCGATTGTGAGGTCGAATTCGTCAACGAATCCACGATGCGATGCAAAACATGGCATCCGCGCTCCTCAGCCTCTCCCATTTTGACCGATCCGCAAACTGGCAAAACGTTCGATTGCCGATTTCATTTTAAAGGTGAGTCGCCCGCAGCCCTTCTGGGCGTCGTTTTTACGGAGGCGGGGGCCGCAACGTCAGCGCCCTATCGCGTCGTGGATTCATCTCACTGGGTTTTCTCGAGCACCGGTCTGAAAAATGGAGATATTTTCGGGGCCCATTCCTTGCACGAACGTTGTCCCGGCGGCGCTTCCGGGCATGAAACCGACAAGCGAACTTCGTCCTCGCCGGCCAACACAATGTTGCTGGCACGAGGGCTAAATGTTGATGGCGGAGGCGCGGAAATGATTTTCTTTGAGACGTCCGGCCAAGGCGCGGTTTTCTCCGTGGGTTCGATCACCTGGCCTGCTTCGGTGCTGGTTGATGCGGCGGTGTCGAAAATCACGCGCAACGTCCTCGAGCGATTCCTCGGATCAGGCCAAAAGAATGTCGCCCCATCTCCTTTCCCTCAAAAATCCGCATGAACAAAGCACTCGTTTTCGTGGCAAAAGCAGCCGCCATTCTCACACTGGCTTGTGCGGCGCGCGCTGAAGATAATTCGCCCGGCCAATTCGACGAGCGCTTCCAGACTCTCGATTCGTCTTGGACGCAGAAAATATCAAGCGGGGCTTCCATTGAGGTCACCAATGGCTCGCTCCAGTTCCAATCACCCATGCATGGACACGCGCACTCGCAACGAGCGTGCGACGGCGACTTAATCACCGTCAGCGCAAAAATCAGCCAATGGGCCTCCCTTTATCTTGTTTGGGGAGACGCAAACTGGGTCGGCGCTGGCCAGATTTCTCCAACGCCCTTTGGAAGGCTTTACAGCACTTTTGCAGTCAACAATCAGAATCAGGAAGTGGACCACCGGGGGATTGACTTTGGCCAGGCTCGTTGGGTTCGCATCCGGCTGGGGAAAAATTACATTCGCTTCGATTACAGCAGCAACGGCGCGCAGTGGCATGAATTACGCACCATTGAGCGTCCAAGGGAGCTTGCCGGAGCGCCCAAGTTTATTGCCGTCGGAAAATATTACGAAGCAGACGACAAGCCCTTCGTATCTCCTTTCAATCCAGGCAAATCCGAGAAAGGGGAGACCGTGGGGGGACGTATTTTTGAAGTGCGCGAAGAAGCTACTCCGCCCGCCGGCCAGCAACTGACTGAATCAGAACTGCAAACTTTGCGCTCGCCGCGCGTTGACGTGGGCGTGGCATTATTGAATGCCAGCAAGGAGGACCCAACTTATGACCAACTCGTAAATGATTATCCCCCAATGAAATATCCGCGCGAAGCGGTTGGGGTTCCCCTTCATCCACTTGATATCGGGGTGGATTGGCTTGGCCGCCTGGATGTCAGCCCCTGGACCGAACCGACCGCGTGGCTGGAGGTGGGCGATCCCCCAAAACCGTTGGGCCGACAAGGGGTGCCGTTCCAGCGCCGACTCCTCCATGGCTACCTTCCGGTGGACACGTTGACGACTACATTGAACGGGGTCGAATACCAACTGACAATCCTTGGCTGGTCCGAAAATCTCAGTGTCACCAATCCTCTGTTCGCTTACGTGCGGTTGACGGCGCGCTCCACGAACAACTCGCCATTGCCTTCGCAAATCGCGCTGGCCTGGCCGGGCAATAAACGGAATGCGTGGCCAGTCGCCGCAAACGGACAAGATAAATTACAGTTCTGCCTGCGATTTGAATTTCCAAAGGCCGCCACGGCACAACAAATAGAGCCGAAGGAATTCACCGCCAAAGAAACCCAAATAACCGCGCTTTGGGAGCAACGTCTCGCGCCCAGCAAGCGCTTCGATTTGCCCAACCCCAGAGTCATGGAAGCGTACCAGGCATGGTTCACCTACGCCATGCTCAATGCCGACACGATCAACGGATATATCGAACCGCACGACGGCGCCGGTTTTTACGAGGAAATGTTTGGCAACAGCGTGTCCGTCCATACGATGGCCCTTGATTGCTATGGATTGCACAAATACGCCGCGCAGATTCTGGATACACAAAGGCACTTTCAGCAAACCAACGGGCTTTACACTCAGGTTTGCGGGCTGACCGATCCCGGCGGTTTCCTCTGTGGATTGGCCCGCCATTATCGCATGACCGATGACCGCGAATGGCTTCGCCGCGTGACTCCAAATATTCTGGCGCAATGTCAATGGCTGATCCGGCAGAGGAAAAAAACGCCGGCGACGGGTGTCCTGCGCGGGTTAATCAAGTTCCGGCCATACAACGATTATCCGGATGAGGCTTACAACTACTTGGGTAATTGCTGGTGCGCGCAGGGGATGGACGAGGTCGCACTGGCATTGAAAGAAATCGGCGTGGCTGAAGCGGTTCCTATCGCGGCCGAGGCCAAGCAGTATCGCACGGACATATTGGATTCAATGAAGGCCGCCGCATTTGAATATCAAGGCCAAAGATTGTTGCCGTTGGAGCCGGACACGCATCGATTGTTAAAACTGGAGAGATATCGCGGCGGTGGTTACTATGGACTGAGCGTCAGTCCCCTTCTCGGTATTGGTTTGCTTTCGCCGCAAGATGAACGGACCACCTGGCTGGTCGATGCTCTCGAAAAGCGCGGGGGACTTATCGCGGGCGTTTGTGAATTTGAGGGCGGCATTGACCACGCCTACACCTATGGCTATTTGCTCAATGAATTGAAACGCGGCGAGCCACGCAAAGCGTTGCTGGGATTCTGGTCCATGCTCGCTTTTGGAATGACGCGCGATACCTATTCGCCAGTCGAAGTCTCCATGATCGAAACCGGGGAGAATCACTACACCCTGCCCCATCTTTATTCCTGCACCGAACAACTTCGCCTTTTGCGCGCTCTCTTGCTGCGAGAAGATGGAAACGTACTACAATTGGGCGAAGGAATTCCACGGGCATGGTTGGAAACGGGCGAACACGTCGCGGTCAACTCCGCTCCCACTGAGTTTGGCGAAGTGACATACCGGATTGAGGCCCAGGGCAAAAATAAGATGCGCGTCACTTTAACTCCGCCCTCCCGGCGCGTTCCCGACAAGATCGAGCTTCATCTCCGAGCGCCCCATGAGCGAAGGATTGTTTCCATAAAATCCCATCCCAAAACCAGCCTCCGCTTTTCCGGAGAAACGATTGTTCTGCGCAAAACGACCCATCCAGTGGAACTGGAAGTCAATTTCGCCGGCGATTAAATCAAGAAGTTAGAGCACTCCGAACTTGTCAAATACTTCGCGCAAAGTGCGGCCTTTCAGCAATTCGCGTCGCGAGGCGTTTTCCTTTCCGACCTTTTCGGCGGCCAATTCGATCGCCTTGTTTTCGATCTGCCGGGGTATGACCACGACGCCGTCAAAATCCGCGAAAATCAATTCTCCTGGGTTGACGAGCACGTCGCCGCAACGAACCGGAACATCGTAAGTCATCACGCGTCCCCGCCCTTTGCTATCCACCGGTTTGACGCCCGCGTGAAAGATTGGAAATCCCAACTTGGCAATTTTCTGGCAGTCGCGGATCAAGCCATCACAAATACACCCAACGGCGCCATTATGACTGGCCACCGTGCTCATCAACTCGCCCCAGGGGGCATTCGTCAGGCTGGCATCCGTCGAATGCACCGCCACGTCTCCTTTTCTAAGAGAGTCCATCGCCTCAATCTCCAAGCCGTATGGGTCTTCTTCCACCACATAATCCGTCTCCATCCAGCGAAAAGTGCGGGCCCGGCCGACGATGATGCAATTGGCGGGGTCCAAAGGCCGGACCCGTTGGTGCATGGCTTGCTGACGAAATCCCAGGCTGTCCAGAATATCGCAAACTGCGGGCACATACAGGTTGTCGCGAATCCATCGAAAATGGGCTTCTTGATCCTTTGATAAAACGTCCGGCACGTCGTGATTTTGACCGTTGGCCAAAACCCGTCGCCCTGACTTTTTCGTAGAAATTGACATATTTAACTCCGTTTAGTTGACCATTTTGACTGAATCCTGCGCCAAATCTTTTTGACGCGATGCTCCGGCATAAGCTACCACATCCACTTCATATTTTACCAGTGTTCCCAAACAACCAATCAGCGTCGTGCGCGCTGGATAGGGATCGGTGAAAAATTCCCGATAAATCCGATTGTGCTCGTCCCAATCCTTTTGCTCGGCCAGATAGCACCGCGCCTGGACGACATGCGAGAAATCCAGGCCTGCCGCCGCCAGCACGCGCGAAATGTTATGATAGGTGCGGCGGGCTTCGTTCTCGAAGGTATCAGGAACAATGCGCCCATGTTCATCCGCGGATGCCATGCCCGAGACAAAAACAAAATCGCCCGCGCGAATCGCCGGTGAAAAGGGAAGCGGGCCCTTTAACACGCCGGGGCCGTGAATGGCTTGAATGGGTAAATTCATTTATTGACTGGCATTATTTGCCTGCGGCGGCGGCCCCTTCAATATTTTTTCGAGGGCATGATTGAGCCACTCCTCGCTCTTTGGAAAATCCGCGTAACTCTTCAGGCTCGATAGCATCGCGTCATCAGGTTTGATGCCGGCCGTCTGCAGGATGGCGTAGTCTTGCAGCGATTCGGAAAAAACCTCCCAACGCATCGAATCAATCGGACCGTTCGGCCCAGGATAAATCATAAACGGGTCGCCGTAAGGAATTCCCGGCCAAGAGCCATTGGACGCGTCATGGAAAGGGTCACCCGCCATTTCGCTTTCCATTTTGTCCCAGTAGTTGAAGCCCCAATGCAGAAATCCTTTGGCGCCGAGGTGGTAAAAGAGCCAGCCCGACATGCGCACTTTGGGAAGAGGAGTGTCCATAAATCGATTCAACCATGGGCCTTGCGGCGAACAACAATAGTACACCCAATGTGGAATTTTGGCGTCGATGTAAGCCTGGGCTGCGCTGTCCATCGGAATAGGCATGTCGGTTATTCCTTCCTTCCCGTACCGGATATCGCTCAACGCGTCCATTACCTTCATCCAAGGCGCAAGGTCGCGCAGGATTTGGCGCGCATGGCGGTAGCGGTCCACCGCTTCGCCTCCCGGTTCATCCGAAAGGTGAAAATAGGAATTGTCCAGCAAACCCTCCTGCGCCATGAACTGGTGAAAAGCGGGCAAAAACTGCTTTAGAAAATTAACGTACGTGTCGGAAAAACCACTGATATCCGGCGGCCAAAGCATCACATATTTATCGCCTTCCTTCTTATAAACCCGCATCGGATTGTTCACGCCCCAGTAAATCCAGAGGTGCGACCATTCGAATTGTTTGAAACCGATCTCCTTGCACATGTCGGTGAACTTCTTGACCTCGGACCAATCAAACTGATAAACCCCCGGCGTGGGTTCGTTGACAATCAATAATTGACAAGGATGCCGAAAGGTTTCCCGGCGATCGAAGAAAACCGGAACATAGACTACATCAGAACCGTGCGCGAGCATGTCCTGCAATTGGGCTTTGGTTAACTGGTACCAGCGTTCGTCAAACATCCCGGTCTTGTAATAATCCCAAGTCGCCTCGCCCCGCCACCAGTGGATGACATGAAAATCGCGCCGCGGCTGAATCACCAGGGAACTTATCTCGACGGGAACCGACAGTTCCGCGCTTGATTTCCCCTTGTTCCACGAAAATCGAACCTTGAGAGAATGCATTCCAGGGGTGGCATCCGATGGGACTGTCAATGTTACCCAAAAGGACCTGCTTTCCATGGGCCCCAGTGTTATTGCCGTTTGCGGATAGAGTGGATCAGGGGTCAAGCCAGGGAGAAGCCCAACGCCGTCCAATTCCGCTACTGGAGTGTAAGGAGTGAAATGAGGCAGTGGCACCAACCCCACCACGCGCACCTCTGGCTTAATATCTTCCGGGCCCGAAACGGAACAACTGACCTCAGTTGCCGGCGTTTCCCCTGTTCGTACGCACGCTTGAAAGGACAGCTTTCCATTTCTCGCCCCCAGCAGGCTAAGATTGGTCGAGCCAGCGGGAGACATCGGGTAAACCCGATTGAGCGATGTTTCCAGCCAAAGAGCCATGTGCGGTCCCGGATGGTTCTCAGAACCGATAAGCAATGCGTTTTCGGCGGCGGCGCGAACCCGCGACGGAGCAGCGCACAGGACCAATGCCAAGGCCGCCATTGCCAGGCAATCGCGAGTGTTCAACAAAACGAGCCATCGCGCACACAACGGACGAGTTCTATTCATACTTTGCTATTGTTAACAGCACAACCGTTTTTCTGTTGACATTAACCATAGCGTCCATGGATATTCGCGCAAGCAAATTCGTTCAGCAAATTGAGTTTTAATAATAAATCTGGGGAAAAAAGAGCCGGACTGTCCTTTCGCAGCATGTTTCTTCATGCATGGGATTTGGCCGATGACGGGATCGAAGTTATCACGAATTGGGCTTTGCAAACGGGCTTGAACACTCTTTGCCTGGGCGCCAATTACCACCATGGATGGCTGATTCTTCCGCATCATTCGCGTCATCGCGTTTCTATGACAGAAGGCGACGTTTGCTATTTTCGGCCCCGCGAATCCTTTTACAAAGACACGGTCCTAAAACCACGGGTTTCCCGCATGGCCGCGAAAACAGATTGGTTCGAGGAAGCCGCCAAACGCACGGAAGGTCAACTCCGCCTTGTTTCGTGGACAATTGGGACGCACAACACGACCCTTGGATTGGCGCATCCGGACTGTACGGTGCAGAATGTCTATGGCGACCGATTGCCCCACGCTCTCTGCCCATGCCAGCCGGACGTGCGGGAATATTTGAAGGCTCTCTGCCGTGATCTAGCCACCCAATACCCACTTTGGGGAATTCAATTGGAGGTCTTTTGCTGGATGGGCCTGGCCCATGGCCACCATCACGAGCGCGATTTAACGGGACTTTCGCCGCTGGAACAGGAGTTAATGGGCCTGTGCTTCTGCACAGCGTGCCGCAAAGAGGCTGCAGGCGCGGACGTGGATGTTGAACAAGTGAAAGCCCTGGTAAAAAACATTTTAGACGCTGCATTTCGCGAAGCGCCGCAACGACCAAAAGACCATCCTCAGACGATGGCCCAACTCGAAGACCGTTCCCTTGAATTGAGAAAATTCCGGCGCTGGCGGCAAGTCTGTCTGGCATCCTTGATCGCCGGCATCAAGAACAGCTCGTTGCGGGGAAGTGCGTGCCGCCTATTATTGCAAACCGAATTTGATCCCGCCTTGGCTGATAGCGCGGATGGGTTTGGCTGCGCGGCCTACCAGCAATCACCGTCCGAAACCTTGCGTATTTGCGATCGCGCCAGCCTCGATCTGCCGGAACAGTGGAATGGCCTCCTGCAATGCTTTGTCCAGCTCGGAATGGGAGTTCCGCAAAGTGAACAGCAGCTTTATGATATAATTGCCGCCGTCCGCGACGGCGGATGCAATGGCATCAATTTTTATAATCGCTCGGAAGCGCCTCCAAAAATGCTGGCTTGGCTGGCAAAAACCTTACCTTTGTTTGCGACATGAAAATCACCCGCGTCAACTGTTATCCTGTCACGCTCGCTGTTCGGCCTGAGTATTACATTGTTTCCGCTGCCGGAGCCCATGCCGTGTCGCGATATGTATTCGTCAACATAGAGACTGACGGCGGTCTGACGGGTTGGGGTGAAGCGACCGTCGTTCCCCTGTGGAGCGGCGAGAGCCAGGGAGGCGCGATGGCTCTCATCAATGATTATTTTGCGCCGATGCTTGACGACGAGGACCCTGCGGATTATGTCTCACTCATCGCGCGAATGGACGGCATTATTGACAACCCATTCACCAAGGCAGCAATCGAAATGGCGCTGCTCGATCTCGCCGGCAAGCAACAGGAACGGCCGCTCTATGAATTGCTGGGCGGCGCGCAAAACCCCCTGCAAATTCCCATAAAATTCAGCATTGGCTTGCGTGAGCCCGACGATACGGCCGCCATCGCCGCGGAAAAAGTGAAGCAAGGGGTCACCGCAATTAAATTAAAAGTCGGCCCGGATCCCGAGAAGGACTTGCGCCGCGTCCAGGCAGTGCGGGAAGCGGTCGGTCCAGATATTCGGTTGAATGTGGACGTCAATGGCGGGTGGTCTGTCGAACAGGCGATTCGGGAAATTCCGCGTTATGAAAAATTCCATCTTGAATATGTCGAGCAACCTACTCCGCGCTGGGACATCGAGGGGATGGCCCGGGTGCGGGCCGCGTCCAGCTTGCCGATAATGGCGGACGAGTCAGTGTTCACTGTTTGGCAGGCCGAGCAAGTGATCGCCAAAAAGGCCGCGGACTTGATTAGCATTTATCCTGGAAAAAACGGCGGGATTCTGAAGGCGCAAAAAATTTGCCGGCTGGCTGAAGACGCCGGCGTTGGCTGCCATCTCGGTTCGAATTTGGAATGGGACATTGGGACCAGCGCCATGTGTCATTTGGCCGCGGCGTGCTCCAACGTGCAAATGCAAAAATTTCCCGTGGATATACTCGGCCCGCTTTATTACGCCGTGCATCCCAGGAATAAACCGATTATTTTTCAAAACGGCCATGTTCTGGTTCCAACCGGGCCGGGCTTGGGCATTGAAATTGCGGTGGGGGAAATCGAACAACTGCAAAATCACCCTGTAAAATTATGATTGTTGACTGTCATTCCCACATTTTCGAGTATCCAGGGCATATCTCCGAGGAATTTGCCGCGGAGGCCAATTCCCGGTCCCGTGGCAAACCGATTGGGCTGCATGTGCCTCCCAGCCGTCACTGGGAAGGCATGAAAAATGTCGATAAAGCCATTGTGTTTGGAATGCGCGCGTTTCATTGCGGCATAGTCAGTCCCAACGAATACATCGCGGATTATGTTCAGACCCATCCTGAAAAACTGATTGGATTCGCGGCGGTGGACCCTATGCACGACAACGTCCACGAGACGCTGGAGCATGCCATCGGTGATTTGAAACTTCGCGGCGTCAAGCTCGGCCCAATCTACCAAAACATCCATCCGCTCGACGCGCGAATGATGCCGGTTTACCAGTTTTGCGAATCACGCAACCTTCCCATCATGATCCATCAGGGAACGACCTTCCCGCAAAAAGCGCCGCTCAAATATTCCCTGCCCATTCTCCTCGAAGACGTGGCCTTGCGGTATCCGAAATTGAAAATGATCATCGCCCACATGGGCCATCCGTGGATTGATGAAACCATCGTGTTGATCCGCAAGCAGCCGAATTTCTTTTCCGATATCTCCGCGCTGCATTATCGGCCGTGGCAATTTTACAACGCCCTCATTCTCGCCAAGGAATATGGCGTCTTGAACAAACTATTGTTTGGCTCGGACTTTCCGTTCACCAATCCGGACGCGACCATCGAGGCGCTGAGAAATTTTAACCAAATGGCGGCGGGAACCAACCTGCCGAAGCTCTCGCCGGAGGAAATCGAGGCGTTAATCCACAGCCCCACGCTCGAACTTCTTGAATTGGCATGAGCCGTTTCGCCTATGAATAGATTGCAAGACAAAGCTGCCATTATCACCGGGGCGGCCAATGGCATCGGACGAGCCATGAGCGAAGTTTTCGCCGAGGAAGGCGCTTGGGTGCTGGTGACGGACATTGACGGCCCTGGCGCGGAACAAACGGCTTCGGCAATTCGCGCCCAGGGCGGACAGGCGCAGTCCGCCCGGGTGGACATCGAATCGCGCGAGGACATTGCGGCCGCCGTCAAAACGGCCGGCGAAAAATTCGGCCACATTGACGTGTTATGCAACAACGCCGCCTATATCGGCCAATGGCATGACGTTCTCAATGCCACCGACGAGGAGTGGCACGGCTGCCTCCAGGCCACACTCATGGGCACGCAAAACTTTACGCGCGCTGTGCTGCCGTGGATGATCCGTCAAAATTGCGGATCAATTATCATCACCTCATCAATACAAGGAATTGTCGCCTGCCCCGGCGCCGTCAGCTATACGACCGTCAAGGCGGGATTGATTGGATTTGCACGAAGCGCCGCCTGCGACTATGGCAAACATAATATCCGGGTCAACGCCATTGCGCCTGGCCCCATCAAAGTGGGCTACTCGCCGCCTTCCGGGCACCCTGCGCATACTTATCAAGTCAATAATACGTTTTTGAGGCGCGTCGGACTGCCAAGGGAAGTGGCCTATGCCGCGCTGTTTTTAGCCTCGGAAGAATCGTCATTCGTGACCGGCGCGGTGCTGCCCGTCGATGGCGGTTGGACCGCAATGTAAATCAAATGACACTAGGCTATCTTCTCTTGTTGACCGGGTTGGTTGCGTTCGGAATGCTCGGCATATTTCATAAAGTAGCCGATCATCCGCGGTGCCGCCCGAAAATGATCGCGGTCATTCTGTTATTTTGGGGCGGCATTCTGACCACCGCCTATACCGCGCTGGCCAACCCAAAAGGGCTGGTTTTTCCCACGCCCGTCCTGCTGATAGGCTGTTGCGGAGGCGCCATTGCCGCCCTCGCCCTCTTTGTTTTTCAAACCGGCCTCAAATACGGCAAAATATCGACCAGTTGGCTCATCATCAATCTCGCCACCAGCATTCCCATTCTGTTATCCATTTTTCTTTTCGGCGAAAAACTTAGCTTGGGAAAAATCATTGGAATCGGGTTGGTTCTGGCCGCCGTCATCATGCTGTGGTGGGACAAAAGAATCGATTTGCAACTCGCCCGCGTCGATCTCGATGGCAGCCGCCCTCTGAAACCATCACGGTGGTTGCCACTAATGATGCTGTCGTTCATCGGCCAGGGATTGGCTGCGTCAAGTCAAAAGATTCTGGTGGAGGCGAAACAAGGAGATTACGTGTGGCAGTTTTACATTGTGCTTTATTGGTCGGGATTCGTTGTCATGCTGCTATTGAGCATTTTGCGCGAACCGTGGCCCAACCGCCGGGAATTTGGCACGGCATTCGTCATGGCCGTGTGCAGCGTCGTCGGCAATGTATCGATCACGACGGCGCTCAAAACTGTTAAAGGAGCAGTGGCCTATCCGGTAAGCAATGGCGGAAGCCTCAGCCTGGTCGTGCTGGCGGGCGTCTTGTTTTTTCGCGAAAAGATTCATCCCATCGGGATTGCGGGCATCGTTTGCGGCATCGGCGCCATCTTGATCCTGGTGTTAACATGAACGTCTCAAAAAGGAATTTATGAAACTTGCGGAATTAACCTGGCCTGAAGTGGAGACGCTCGACCGCGATGCTGTGGTGATCTGTCCGCTCGGGGCTCTCGAACAACATGGCCCGCATTTGCCGTTCTTTACCGATTCAATTCTTTGTGAGGCGGTGGCCACGCGGCTCGAGGCAGCCCTCCCCCGCGATGTCCTCCTTTTGCCTCTGCAATGGCTGGGCGCCTCGGCCCATCATTTGGGGATGGCCGGCACTCTGACCGCCGGCACGGAAACCTACCTGCATCTTATTTGCGAACCTCTGCGCTGCCTGCTTCGCAGCGGGTTCAGGCGCGTATTCATCCTTAACGGTCACGGTGGAAACGTCGATGGCTTCCATCTCGCTTTGCGCCAGCTTGCGCTCGAGTTTCCCGATGCATTGCTTTCCGGCGCGAGTTATTGGGATTTGGCCATCAAAGAAACTGCTGAATTGCTGGAAGGAAAGCGCAAGGCCGTTGGCCACGCCTGCGAATTTGAAACTTCCTTGATGCTCCATTTGCGCCCGGACCTTGTCCGCTCCCGCGAAATGAGGGATGGCGACCTCATCCATCAGGACACCGCTTTAAGCGCCGTTTACATTCCATTGGACATGAAACGCCAAACTCGCCACGGCGTTACCGGCCAGCCCACTCTGGCCACCGCCGAAAAGGGACAAGCCCTCTTCGAAATCATTGCCACCCAAGCGGTGGCCGTCGTTAAAACGATCAGAAACCGGGCGCTCTCTTAACCCTATGTGCCACGCCAACATAATTCATGTCTTCCATCCTCACTAACCTTTACGCCAAAAACAGATTCTTTGCAGCTATGCGTCCAAAATTCCTTTTCCTGGTGACTGTTGCAACGATTGCCCTGGCCGGCCTGAAAATGCGGGCAGACGAACAAAATTGCTTCCCCGAGCCAAACATTGAAACCGCGCTAGCTTGGTGGCCGCTGCCACGAAATGTCTGGACGCCCCTCGGTTGGAAATCGCATCTCTTTCGTTTTCAAGTCGTTTACAACGGCACGCTGCTCTGCACTCCTGCCGGTTGGCTCCCCAAGCCGCATGTCCAAAAATATCAGGGACAGAATTTTCAGTTAAATTTCTTTCCAAGTCTCGATGGCGTCCTTCCGCCGATGCCGCACGAGAATACCAAAGTTTATAAGATGGACGGCGGTATAGGCGATCAGCACTGGCGCAACGACATGGTGGCACCCGTGCTCTGCACTGACTGGCCGATGCAGGATGGCTTGATTATGCGCAGTGAGGTGTTTACGCACTTGAAAGGCGGCAAGGACGTGGTTACAGGCACTGAGCCGCTTTATGCATGGGTTCGCTTATCGGTGGCTTACGTTGACCCGGTACGCGCTCCACAAAAATATTGCTTCGCGATTCAACTCAGCAAAGATTATTATGACGTCAGTGGCACATTGGAAGATTCTGTTTTTCTGCTCGCCGATCCCATCAAGGCCAAGCTAAAAGAACCGCTTATCTGGAAACCTTTGACTTCCTCGCTGGCCAAACAGCCTGGCGCAGAGGTCGAACAAAATGGCAAAGTGCGTCTGCGCGTGCAGACGGGGGGATCCGGCGCGTTGTCCTTTACCGAGACAGGGACGAACAGCGGCATTTACAATTTAAAAATCACACTCCCTGCGCGCGCGGGGGCTTACACCGACCTTTTAGTTCCTATCCTGCCTTTGCCAAAAGAAGAGACCGACGCGGAAGCGGCCCTCGATTTTGACGGCGCGCTTCTCCAGTCCGAAGACTACTGGAAGCAAAAACCTTCCACTGCCGCTTACATTCATACTCCCGAGAAATATATCAACGAAGCTCTCTCCCGGAACATCCAGTTCGCTCAAATCATCGCCGAACGCAATCCCGATAAAGGCGAGTATTCCTTCCTTTCCGGTTCCTATGGCTATGATACATTATGGAGTACACCCTCTTCCATGATCAGTCACATGTGCCTCGATTTGCTGGGCTATCACGCGGTGGTGGCGAGGAATGTCGAGCTGTACAAGGCCAATCAGGGAACTGTTCATCCTCCTGGGCTAAGTTATACCCTGCATCCCGGCTATTTCAGCACGCCCAAGAGTCTCACCGCCATTGATTGGCTGACTGATCACGGCGCCATTTTGGAAACCCTCAGCCGCCACGCCTTGCTAACAGGCGATCAAAAATTCATCGACGAATGGCTCGAACCAATCATCAAGGGTTGCGACTTTATCAAGGACTCCTGCGCCGCCACCAACCATGCGGGCGTCAAGGGCGTCATGCCACCGGCCGTCGCCACCGACAGCGGCGTGCCTTCGCAAGCCATCTGGAACGAGGCCTGGACCTACAAGGGACTGACGACCTCGATTCAGTTGCTGAAAAAATTAAAACATCCGCAGGCGGCTGAATTCGGATCCTTCGCCGACGATTTTAAAAGGAAATTTCAAGCTGCCTTTCTGGCGCAGACTGCCAAACAACCGACCTGGGTCGCCTCTGATGGCAAATCCTATCCGATTCTTCCTGCCAACCTCATCCCGCCTCCGGAGCATCACGTTTATGATGACGCGTTTTTGCTCGATACCGGACCGCTCTGCCTGCCGTGGTCGGGCTTGATGGACGCCAGCGACCCGTTGATGCGTTCATTCGCGGATTTCTTTCGCTACGGCCCCAATAACAAATTGCGCGGGCCGCAGACTGGCGCCATCAGCCGCGCCGTCCTCCGGCACGAGATATCATCCTGCGAACCTTGCTACAGTTGGAATATTGTCAATTCGTGGAAAATCGGCGACCGCCAAACGTTTCTTGAAGGCCTGTACTCTCTGTTTGCCGGTGCGATCTCACCCCAAACTTTCATCAATTGCGAACATCGCAACGCCATGTACGGAAATGTATTTGTGGCTCCACTGATGACTTGGTCGCTGCGGCAAGCCGTCATTGATGATCAACTGGCGGAAGGCGAATTGCACCTCCTGCGCCTGGTTCCTCAATCGTGGATTTCAGCCCGCGAAGAAACCGTTTTTGCCAACATGCCCACCGAATATGGGCCGGTAACGTTGCGCTTTAAAAAGTCCAAGGACGGAAGAACTTTGGAAGTTTTTTTTGCCGGCGCCTGGAGAGACAAACCGAAAAAGATAATTCTGCACATGCCCCCGGTTGTCGGGCTGACAAAGATTAAAATCAACGGCAAAAGCCACCCAGCCAAAAGTGAAATCGTTCTCAAGGACCTGTGAACTATCTTGTTCGCCACTGCTCAATCGCTCCCTCAATGAAAGCGGACTGGACTGATGCGTCCTGGCGCGACGCGGATACCTTGGAGGTGGCTAATTTCCATCCTGCAAGCAGTGCCCATCGGCCGCGCACCCACTTCCGAATGCTTTACGGCCCAAACAATTTGTACGGAGTATTCAAAGTGGAAGACTGTTATGTCCGGTGCGTTCGACAAAATTACTTCGACGACGTTTGGAAAGATAGTTGCGTCGAATGTTTTCTCCAGCCTCGGGCAGACTGCGGCTATTTTAATTTCGAATTCAACTGCGGCGGAGCATTTCTATGCTGTTACATTACCGACTGGAGATTGAAGAACGGCTGGTTCACCGAGGCCGTCAGACTTCCTTTCACCATCGGTGGCAAAGTCCAGATTAAAACCTCGCTGCCACGCGTTGTGGAACCCGAGATAACCGGGCCAATTACCTGGACCCTGCAGTTTTCCATTCCAATCGAGCTTTTCGAGGAATATTTGGGACCTTTGGGGCCATTGCGTGATCAAACCTGGCGAGGTAACGTTTTCAAATGCGCCGAGGAAATCTCACACCCTCACTGGGTTTCATGGTCTCCGATAAAGCAACTCAATTTTCACCAACCGCATTGCTTCGGGGTCTTGCATTTTGGGTAGTTTGGCGCAGAAAAGGAAAATCGACGCGAACAGAAGCCGTCGCCGGTGTGTCGCCGGTGTTGAATTTGGTCAGATTTCCTGTTATGACCTCAGCCCAGCACCAGCCGGCGAGCCGATGTTTATCGCCACTCTGCAACGGCCTTGGTGAATTCCTCGTCGAAGTCTGGCGGCTGTGTGGTGGGCTTGGACATCACTTTGAAGGCAGTAGCAGGTTGGTGGCAGATTCGACTTCAGTGTAAAACTTGCGCGGCCAGGTTTGGGGTCGTTGCCGGTCGAGCAGGCTGAACGCGGGATGTTTCGCCGCCGCTGTGATGGTCAGATTCTCGGCGTTAAGCGCTCCAACCAGCCAGTCTTGCATCCGACTCATGCCGATTTCCAATGCGCCGAACTTGACTTTGAGCAGTGCGCGAACCTCACACGTTTCAAAGATCGTGAAACTGTCGCTGTGCGCGGCATTGCGGACGACGACATAGCGGCACTTGTCTCCGAACTCGTCTGTGAGGCGCTGGATTTGTTCCACGTTGTCCGACTCGTGGTTCACCGGCACGACGAGCGTGAGTTTTGCGCCGAGCGCAGACAGCACGGCGAACGGGTCAATTTCGGCGAAGAATTCAATAAACAGGTCGGTGGACGCGGCGCGGCAGTCCACAACGACAAAATTTGCCTTTTCCAACGCGGCGAAGGTGCCGTCGAGCGCGCGTCGTATGAATGTGACTGCCTAACAAATGGAATTTCTCAGTTGGAAGCTCGTTCCGGCCCGGCTCGATGCAACTCAGGCGGCGTGGTTTCTCGGCTTTGAACCGCACGAGATTCCAAGGCTGGTTACAGCGGGTTTGCTCAAAGCACTCGGCCATCCCGCCCGCAACAGCACGAAGTTCTTTGCCACGGAAACATTGGAACAATTCCGCCGCAACGAAAAATGGCTTGCCCGCGCCAGCGATGCCATAGCCAGCTTTCCGGCGTCGGGCGCAATGCTATATCAGCTTGGAAGAATTCTGTGATCTGCTTTAGGTGAGTAAAATGAGTTAGCGCCAGCCGGTCTGCCGTTTAAGAGCAAGCCCACTGGCAGCCCATTAGGGTTTGCGCAACCGAAAGAACATTTGGGTGCCAGGATTGGTTATGGTGACGGCGACCAAGCCTGTTTGTGGATTGAGTTCTTCAGTATAGCCGAACATGGTGAAGGGCTGCTCCAAGCTGGTCGTGGCCTCGAGCATATAACCCGAAAAGCCCGCGGGCCATTGTAAACGAATAGCGCCGGACGAACTGCTGATGTTCAACGCAGGCGTAATTTCAGCGACAGGGATCGCGGCCGGCGTTTCGGCATTCGCCGGTGAAATTGAATGCGTTTCCTCCGGGATAATTTCGGCCACGCCGTTCATGGGAAGTCCAATCGGATCCTTGGCGCGGTCGCCCCAGTCGTTCCATCGATTATGCTGGCTGTGGTATGGATAATAGATTGAGACGTAATCTTCACCGCCGCCGGCGTTGTTGGGTTCGCCTTTTGCCCAGGCAGTAAATGAAACCGATTCGCCGCTGCTCCAGGTGAAATGGAACTTTTTATCGCGATCGCTTAAGCCAATCCAAAGCAGGCGTTGGGTGCCAGAATAATTGCCGAACGTTTTGAAAATCCAGTCTTCTTCGGTTTGGTTCCGGATTGTCGCCAAATGCCCGCCGATCTTCACCGCGCCGGCTTCAGCCTCCTTCCAGGTCGAGGCCGAGAGCAGGATGTAGCGGTGATGATTGGCGGGGTTAACGATGGGGGCGCTCACTGCGCGGTCCAATCCGAGGGCACGAATGAGCATGGCACGATTCGTGAAATTTGCGCCCATGTTGACGAACGCGAAAGCGACTGATTCAGCCCGAGGCTTATCCGCATAGGTCCACCAAATGAGATTTGTGCTCCCGTTGGTGAGCGAACCGCCCGGTGCGCACTTACGCGATGCCATATTCACGATTTGGCCCGTTCCAGTCTCGAACAACTGTGGCCAGTCCACCAAGGAAGTGCCGCAAAGGGCCGTCTCCAAACGCTGTGCCTCTATATGAGACCAGGGCGAGGTGATATTGTTCTGGGTCGAGGTGGCATCCATCGTCGGCTTTTAACCCGCAAGCCTTGTTGACGAGCATTGTCCATACCCGTTCCTGGCTTTCACGACACGCCTTTGGAATTGGAATATCCCATATTGAATCTTTTTCTTCCCGCTTTAGCATAGCGGAAAAATGCCAATTTCAATGGCGTTATCAAGGCGCAAAATGAGCGTTGCCGCAGGCGATAATGGGTGTGAATAAGCCAAGCAATCTTCGGTGTCAAGGGAAGCGGCAATGACTTACAACGCATTTGCGCCCACGTTGGAAAAATAACGGGGTTGACCTACGATTGGAAAAGGAGTTGAGTGAGGCGAGCCTTGTACTCGCAATCCGCGATTGTAAGGAACGCGGGTTTTCCCGGTTAAACTACGCACCCTAAGCGATTTTAAATTTGCACACATTTTGAGGAAGTCAAATTGATTATTTGTGGTTTTTGAGGATGTGTTTAGAAAAGGCATCCATTAGTTTTAATGCACCTAAAACAAACAAAGCAAACGCCGACGCTTCCGTGGCACCACGCTTGGACAAAGATGAGGTGATCTATGCCATCGTTTGAATCATTTTGGGAACTGGTTGCTATTTTAGGTTCTTTAATAACCATCGCTGGCGTTGTCGCAGAAGAATCTGAACGGGCATTGAAATTCACAAAACGGAAATTGTTTTGGAAATTATTTATATGGCACAGAAAAGACCGGCTGGCGATGGCGAGATTGCTATGGTTCCTCCATAAAAAGCGGGTGTTTTTTGAGGACTTAGGTTTTGCATTTGTTTTTATCGGGTTGGCAATTGAATTAGGTGCAGGAACAAAGGCACTCCTAATCAGCCATGCAGAGGACAGACGGTTGCGAGGGGACTTGGCAACACTTAATGATCGCGCATCCAGCAATGAATTAGCCGCTATACAACTTGGCATAGAGTTGAATAAAACAAAAACGGAACTCGCCACAGCACAAGCACGCCTCAATGAGAGCATAACCAATTTGGAGAACGCCAATCTGCCGATGGATATTGGCGAGCAAGGGAGCTTTGCAGAAGATTTAAAACCTTTTGCGGGGATGCAAATTGAATTACGAAGCGCGGCTGATACTAAATCACAGAAAACCGCTGATCTTTTGAACACGGTTTTTATTAGGGCTGGCTGGAAGGTAATGAATCGCGGCGTGATACCCAACATCGGGGAAGATGGCGTCATTATCGGGTATAATGTTGGCATCGCTTTTCCGCTCCTTACAAATGCACCTGTTGTCAATCCTGATCGGAAAGCAGGCCATCTGCTCTTAAAATTATTAACTGAAAGAGGTGTTCCTGCGGAAATAATCGAGAACCATCCAGGAAGCCGCCGGGTTTTGGTGCCGTCGAACACGATCATACTTGCCGTTTGTGAGCGTCCGAACCAATTGAAAGTGGAGTTGATGCAACTTGAGGCTAAGGACGAAATAGCTGAAGACAATTGGAACACCCAAGCCCCAACACTGTTTGCAAGAATGACCGAACTGCAAACAAACCGATATGTTTCAAATTCAAAGGAACTTGCAGATGCGCAAACAGAATTTAACGACTTAAATATACGATTGCTTAAATTGAGGATTGAGGAAACAAATAACTTTGACCGAGAGCGAAAACTGTATAAACAAATGGATGAAGTCGCCGGGGGGACAAATTCACATGCTCTTGGAATCCACATGAGCGGCAATGTTTTTAATGGATTTGATGGGAATATGGATAGGTTCATAAAAATCGGAAACGGAACAAATTCCCCACCGATTTTTATGAATGGTAATGTTGTCAATCCCCCACCATTGCAATGATCCCTGCATGGTCGAACGATACGCCACAAACCCGGCAAAATCTGCCGGAATTTGAAAGTAAGACACCGCCGACATTTGAAATCAGGACACGGCACAATGGTGCGGAGCAACTCCATTTCGAGGCACCCACAAATGTTGTGAGCGGGGGATATCCCCAACCATCGCCCCGTAACCATGTGGCGCAACGGGAAATCCAAATTAAGGCACTACCGAATAATTGAATCGTAAACACCCTGAAAAACCACCTCGTTTTACTGCACTTTACTTGCATTCGCTTGTAAGTGATTGATTTACGGTGGAGCGGTGGAATCGATCCATCATTTAAAATGCAAAAGACCTTCGCTCAGGGCGGCCCGGGAAACCACTTCAATAGTTCCTCTGCCACGAGTTCATGCCCCCTGCGGTTGGGATGATTGCTCTGGGCCATGTAATCCGCCAGATGGCCCCCTGCATGGGCCGCCTCCTGAAAGCGCGCCAGGCTGTCCACGAGACCCACGCCATACTCACGCGACAGCCGCCGAATCTGTCCGGCCTGTTCATTGAGAGAATCGCGGGGATTATCAAGCTGCGCGCGCAAATCGGGCGTGGGCGTCAACAATAGGATTTTGACGTGACGGGCCAAGGCCATTTCGATCATCGTCCGCCAGGCTTTCTCGGAACGCCTCAAACCAATGCCACGGTCGTTCAACGCGTAATCAATCGTCACCACGTCAGGCCTCAAACTCAAGACATCGCCTTCAAACCTAAGCGCGCCAGACTCGGAATTTTCGCCGCCGATGGCGGTGACAATCACGTTTATGACCGCGTGCGGAAAACGCCTGCATAGCTGTTGATGCATCAGCGCCGGGTAGGCGTCAAACGTCCGCACCTCGGGCGTTTTAAAGTAGCCGGCTGGCACACTGTGCCCATGGCAGACGATATTGATAATGCGATTTTTGGGCCATGGTTTGGACAATTCGTCGCAGACGTTGCCGAGATAAACGCGCGGATTCGCCGGGGCGGTTTCCGCCACCGCCGGGCCTTGACTCGCGCAGGAAGCGGCCAGAAGCGCCACCAAACTCGCGACAAATGCAACAAGTGTTTTTCCGCAGCAAAGGCAAGCTCGAATATTTTTCCAAATCCCTGATAAAAACAGCCGTCTCATTTCCCAAGGATATTCGCAACCGCGCCTAACCTCAAACCCCGGTTTAAATCACCCTTGCGCGCCCGCCTGCTTTGAAAAAATGCAATCAAATCGTTGAAGTCGTTTTCTATAACCATTGCTCTTCCTTCTTCGATTAAGAGTAAGAGCAGGATTGGGAAAAGAAGAGGATGCGCGCGTTCTACGCTTCGCAGAGCACGGGAGTTTGGGCAGGCACGGAGAGCGTCACGACTGAACCTGTTTCTGGAGACCAGGTTAATTCCGCCGCGCCGTCGAGGCAGAGCAGGCGTTCGTGGATGGCAAGGTCATCCAATGCGCTTTCGGTAATCCGGCCCGGCGCGCCTTCTTTGGCACCGGAACGCAAATGGAGGCGCAGGACGCCCTCTGTTTGCTCCAGTTCGATTTCGACATGAGGCACGCGATGGGGGGCCAGGACTTCCATCACAATCTCGCGGCAGACTCCAAAAAGCTCGTTGGCCGCGAAAGGAGGCAGGACGATTTCCTCTTTGGGCATGATAAAGGTGCAAGGGATCTCCTCTGCGACGGACTGCGAGAACCACTGCAACGCCGCAACCAGGCCAAATTCATCGAGGATTCTAGGTTGTAGTTCGTTGGTGATGTCGCGCACCGTTTGACCAAGGTCAACGATCAACTGGGACCACTCCTTGCAGTGCCGCGCCCACGCAGCCGGTTGCTTGTTGTCTGCGGCAATGGACAACTGCAAAGCCATCAGGGTCAATTTCTGGCTGACCTCGTCATGGATTCTGCGGGCCAGTCGTTTGTGCTGCCGCTGATTGAGCAGTTGTTGGCGGGCTAAGAGCGCTCTAAATTGTATAAGTGACGTGTTCACCATTGTGTTTGTCTAATGTGAATTGTTCCTGCCCGCACGTTGGCAGCCTGAGCACGCCAGCCATTCACTTGGACAGGAACACTTGCAAGGCAAGCACTTCCAATGCCACTAAAGGGGGGACCCGCAAACGTGCAGCCAGAAGCCGATACTTTGGCGCATCGGTGTCCGCTTTTGGGACTGTGGCCCCAAGAATCGGACGGATCAGCCGGAGTATACAATCAACATAACCGCAACCGGCAGGCTCTTAGGCGGCTTTAACGGGAGAGGCTTTGCGGACTAAAATAGCGCCATTGGTCTTCAAATACGCTTGAACGGCGGCAATGCCCCCCAAACTAATGGGGACTCGTTTTTGATTTTGAAAGAGACGATAATGGGTGAGCGTCTTGCCTACTTCCATGATTTCAATATGTTTATCCTCCATTTTCCAAAGCTGGCCTTTTGCCAAAGGAACGGGGGAAGGTTTTTTCGCCTTCATATTTTTTACCAAGGTGGACGTCTTCGCCGCAGTGGGAGAAATTCTATTCATGAGCTAATCCGATTATTTGGACATTCAGGAAACCTTTTTGGTTCTGGTATTGGCCATTAAAGCATTTCCCAGGCAAAAGATATACATAAATCTGCGTAATTAAAACGATCCGCCCCAGGGCCTCCTGGCGCTAATGCTTTCCCATCACCGCAATACGTCGCCGGGTTTTTTCGGAAATTGCAAAACAGCCGGGCGCGAGGGCGCCATGCCGCGAGACTCGGGAGAGAAATCGGACGTCGAATCGCCGGGGTTGTTGTAAGTCTGGTTTGCACGGTATCTCGTGTCGGTAGAACGATAGACGGGTAATGCGCTCATGGTTTCCTCGGGCGCTTTGCCCCGTAATGCATCCGTTTGCGACGTGTATTCCGTCATCCCGGGTGCAGTCGCATAGCCGTAATGCGGGTCATCAGGGTTGGAAGCTGGCGCCGCATTGGCGGGCAGGGAATCCAAAATGGTTTTTGCCTGGGGATCAACAAATTGCCCGGCCCGCATCCGGTCCAGGCTTGGAAAGGCGTGGGAAAAAGACCCGCTGGCCCAAGCGGAGTCCGACTCGAAACTTTTCGAACTGCCATCGAAGCGATCACGATTGAGAGAATCGCGGCTGCCGGACATGCTCAATGAATCCATCCTCTCGCGAAAGGTCTGGTTCCCCTCTCCCTCCTCCGCTCGCCGTTGGGGAAAGAGATTTTCAGGCGCCGGAGACCATCCTCTTTGCATGTCCATGCGGTTGGTCATACCTGTCAAGCGCTGCGGCGTCGCGTAGGGATCATTGTCCGTGCTCTCCTGATCTCCCGTGCTGTTCCGGTTCCCCAGAGAATCCGTTTCCCAGCTTCGGTCCGCTTTCTTTTTTGGGGCGGCGGTGATAATCACAGTCTCAGTGACGGGCGGAAGCTCAGACACCTCGAAAGAAGGACCACTATCCAGCAGTGAAGTCGCGTGGCCGGGGGCGGAAGCCTCTTTGTTTTCGCGTTCCAATTGAGGCACACCCAAGGGGACAGTGGGGGCCGAAAAGTCAATCTTGTCCCCCGCGCGGGCCACTGGGACTGCCACCCACCAGAGCGACACGCCCACCACCAGAGCTAGAGAGGTCAGAGAATTTGAATGCCGAGGCGACATACTTCGAGCCTGTTTAGTAGTCTAAATTTCGTCCCGCGTCAACTTTTTCCGGCGATTTTTCAATTTTACGGCGTCACGCTCGCGGAGAGCCGATAAAAGAGATTGGCCGCGTTGGGCTGGCTTAAAGTGAAAACGCCATTTCCGCTGGCATCGATCGAAGCTTTGTTGGTCTGGGTCAGCCATTGCGGATTGGTCACGCTGTCCGTGGACTGGAGTTGGTAAAGGCGGCCGCCTTGATAGGGAGAGAACGAGATCGAGACGGCGCCGCTGGACGTTTGGCTGACTTGGAAAGTGAGGTGCGAAGCGGGGTCGTTGGGCACCGTTCCGAAAATATATTCCGCATAGTTGGAATACCCGTCGCCGTCGGGATCGGCGGAACCGGAAACGGTTGCGTTGGTGCCGAAGTAGTAGGTGGACCACCAACCCGGGACCATTCCATTGGTCGGAGCATCCTGGCCCACGTCGTACGACCACTTCATGGCATTGGCGACGACGTAGCGGTTGGTTTCGCCTGTGTCATTATAAATGACAACGTGGCCGCCCGTTCCGCTGGCGAAATAAAGATTGGTGGCCAGCGGTTGCCAGCTCCCGCCATTGACGGTTTGGTTGACGCTGTCAATCAATTCGTTGGTCGCCCCGGAAACATACATTTGGGCATTGGTCGTAAAATTGGTGCTAATGGGATACCAGACAGAAACGTCGTAGTCTCCCGCCGCCGGAATATTGGGGGTGTAGGTGGCCGAGGCCGTTGGGTTGTTGGCGGTGGTATTGGCGAATTGATAGTAAGTGCCGTAGATGGCGGAGCCCACGGAAGTGCCCGTCCAGTACCCCGAAGTGTAGGAGGCATCACCCGTATTCAGGATCAAGGTATCAGTCGTCGAGAAGCTGCCATTGGTGGTATAGAGCGTGGAACCGACCAGCGAATTGATCTGGAAGTAATAATTGGTATCGCGCAGCAGGCCCGTCAGCAAAACGACATGCTGGGTCGAGACGCTGGACATGAGCGAGGACAAGCTGCCGTAGGAGGGCGTCAAGCCGTACCGCACCTGCGCGGTGGCCGGGAGGCCGGTTTTCCAGGCGACAAATGCGCTGCTGGCCAAGGCGGTCACGACCACGTTGCTGATGATCGGCAAAGGCAGCGTGATCGTCGTAATCAGCCGGGCCGTATTGTTGGTCAGGTTGCCGTCAAAATAAGGGCTCGAGACGACCGCAGTATTGGTGGCTTGGCCCGCGGAAAGAGCGGTCGCCGACACCACGACCGGAAAGGGCTGGTTCGTGCCCACTGGCCCCACGATGACGATGACCGCATTCGTGGTAATCGTATAGCCCGTTGACGGCTGCAAAACGGTAAAGCCTCCTAAACGCGCGGAAAAGACATTGGATATAACGACCACTCCATTGCTGGCCGGCCCGAGGTTAGTGATGAAATTCGTGTAGAGGATGGTTTGTCCCACTTGGAGATTGACCGTCGAAGCGACCAAGGCCAGCGAGAGGTCTTCTCCGAGGAAGGAGAGCGTATTCGTCACACTATTGTTGGGCGCATTAGTATCAAAATCGGTGCTTGAGACGACGGCAATGTTCGTGCCGGACACCGGACCACTGATTCCAGCGGCGTCAAAGGCAATGGTCGCGGTCTGAGTATTGGAGAGCGAGCCCAGGCTGAAAATCACCTGGTTCTTCACGATCGTATAGGTGCCTTGCGACTGAATCACGTTGGTGACCAGCCCCATGTTAGTCGAAAGCGTGTCTGTCACCGTCACCAAGCCACTGGTGGAAGGCCCAAAGTTGGTCACGGTGATGGAAAAAGTGACCGGCTGGCCCAGAGGAGCAATTGAGGCGGACGCCGACATGCTAATGGCCAAATCTTCATCATTGATAAACGTCACGATATTCGAACTGTTGTTGGACAGGTTGGTATCGACATCCTGGCTGGCCACGACCACCGAAGTCGTCGCATTAGTCATTTGGTTATAACTCAATGCCACGGCAGTAACGATATTGGTCACCACCTGATTGGGGGCAACCAGCCCAAGGGCTATTATAATCGCCGTATTCGTCAGATTGGTGGTGACGAGGTTGGTAATAATATACGCGCCAGGCGTTTGCACAGTGAAGCCTCCCCAGTTCAGCGAATAAGCATTGGTCACAAACACCGCTCCGTTGGCGGCCGGTCCGAGGTTGGTCACGAGAATGACGTTGGTCACCGTCTGTCCGATCAAAACGTTGGTGGCGGAAGTGGACAAATTCACCGCCAAATCCTGGCCCGCGATCGTCACGATGAACACATTGGTATTGTTCGCGGGCACCAGGTCTATGAACGGCCCGGAGACGATCGCGATGTTAGTGGCCACAGACGATTGCGTCGCCGATACCCGGATAGTGCTCACCGAACTGGCCCCTGCCGGCAACGCGGGCAAACTAAAGATTACCACAGAACCTTGGATGCTATAAGTGCCCCCCAATGCGGGAATGACCTCTCCCCCTTCCAACGTCACATTCGGCGAAAGGATGTTGGTGAGCTGAATGGGGCCGCTCGTGGAGGGGCCGGCATTGCTCACCGTCAAAGTGTAAACCAAGACGCCGTCTGAAAGCACCGGATTCGGAGAGTTCGTTACAGTGACCGATAGGTCAGCGTCAGCGTTCGTGATAGCGATTGAACTGGTGTAAATATCAAAATTGCCTCCTGCCCCGTCCGGGTTATTGGTCGTAATATCCGAGTTATCCGGCCAGACAAAATAGAAAATGCCCCCATAACCGACGAGTCCGGTGTAATTTCCCCATCCGGTCAGATTCGTTGAAGTGAGCAACGAAGACGCCAGACCGGTCGCCGGACTATTGATAGGAGTGGCCAGGCTTACAACCGGTTGGTTGGGCTGAAAGGTCATTCCGCCATCCACGCTCAACGTGCTGTACATCACGGCCGACGAGTTGGGCGTGCCCGTGGTATAAGTCGAAGGGAAAATGTTGGTAATGGCCAAATTGACCACCGTATTGGTAACCGGCGGGCCTGCGCCGGTATTAGTTCCGGTAAAATAGATGGCCACGTTGGTCTGGGCTCCGTAAATATAAAGGGCATTAGTGGATGATCCTCCAACCGTAACCGGTCCAAGGTTCGTCACCGCCGTGGAATTGCCGTACATATTATTGCCCATCACCCCAATGGTATAACTGGTGCCGTTGCCAATCGGAGGTTTGGGATCAACCACTCCTTTGATGAGATTTGTGATGCTTATATTGGTCACCACGAAGTTTGAAAGCGTCAGCAGCGCGTTGGTTACGACGATTGACTCAAGGGAAGAACCCGCTCCCGAATCATTCCGGCAATCCAGCCAGGAAAAGGCCAATATGCCGGTAAGGGGATCGACCGCCATGCGAGGTAGAAAGTGGTCGTTGGCGGTGGTATCGTCGTTCACCTGGACCGGGGCGGTCCAAGTGGCGCCGGCGTTCGTGGAACTGCAAAGCTCGATCACTTTGTTGCTGGAGGAGCCTACCCCGGTATAAACCGTGTAGGACTGCCCGAAATTGGTGCTGAACGCATCGGAATTCCACCCTGCGCTCGCCGCGGCATTGAGGCCAATCCCGCTCACCTCCGCCGCAAGGTACGTCGAGCCGCCAATGGCGTTCGTCGCGACCACGCTTGGGACGGAGAACCCGGCGGAAAATAGGTTGAGGTTGGGCGTCCGCACCAAGGTCGCTTCATAAAATAGCGGCCCGGAGTCTTCACTAATGGGCCCGGCCACGGTCAGGGAATTGGAGGCGAGCAGTGTTTGCGCCACCCCCCAATTGGGCGCCGTCAAGTCTCCGTTGGTTAAAATTTCGTAGGTGTACCCGGGAAGCGTTCCTCTGATGGCCAAAACGGGCTGGGGCGAATCAATGACGGTCAGCGTAAAATTGGCGTCATTGGTCGGAAACGTCAAGACGGCATTCGTATTGACGCTGGCGTAAATGGACGCCGGTCCCGCATCCTCCAGATGATCCTGGAACACCACCATCACCTGTCCGAGAGGCCCGACCGTTAAATCCGCGAACCCCCCGTTGGCTGACGAAGGCACGACTTGGACTGCGCCAAAACTCGCATTGGTTCCCCATTGCGTTGACTGCAACCCTTGCACGACCAGCGGGAAGTTCGGCAATGAGTAATCCTTATAGACGAGCCAGACGCTCCCCGCGCCATCTCCCGCGAAAGGACTGGTCAAGCGCGGCTGGTCGGTGGAATCATTGGGCGCTAAATTGGTCACGGCGGTAAAGCTGTTGCCTCCGTTGGTGCTGACCGCGATGGCGATTCCTTCAAAATTGGTCGGGAGATAGGCGAGAAACAGATTTCCATAAGTGTCCCAAGCCAGCGAAGGTTCGCCGTAGGCCGCAGTCAATCCGCTGACATCATTATTAGTGGCGATAATATTTGTCGTCCAAGTCAGCCCCGAGTTGCTGCTGGCGGCGACACACAAACCCGCCGCCATCCCGTCAATTTGCGCCGCCACACACAACTGGTTGGGGGCGAGGCTGTTGAGGACGATGGAAGGGTCCGTTTCGTCGCCGCTTATTTGGGTGACATCCACCGGGATGACTTGTCCTTGCATCGGGGGACCCGCGAGGCAAAAGAGGGCCGCGGAAAAAACGAAAGCCAGGGGTCGGAGGGCAACAAAACCGAACTTCGCAGTGCGCATATTTTAATTAAAGAACCTCTAAAAATTATGGAAGCCAAAGAAGCCGGACAGAATTGACGCGTGTCTCATTGGCTAACGGCATGGTGGTAACAGGTCGCGCTCTGCTTTACAACTGCAAATTTAAAAGATTTTCAACCCGGGCGATCAACCGTGCCAACTTGTACGGCACGCACTCGTCCATCAGCACAATCACCGGCGAAGACTTCCCAAGGTTAGCTCCTGCGCCGCCATGATGACGGCCAAAGCGGTATCCCGGCTAACTGACGGGAAATTTTCCAAGAACTCATCAAGCGGACAATCGCTTTCCAAGTGCTCGAAAAGCGACGCCACCGGCACACGGCTACCCCGAAAAACGGGTTCTCCGCCCATTATCTCCGGATCGGCAATAATATAATCGCTCAACTCGACGTGTTTGGCCTTTTGGCCGGAAAGTGTCTTCATTCAGGTGGTTTTACTTTACGCATCTTCGAGGCGCACCGCAACGAAGAATATCCCAAGAGGAGTATGGATTTTACTCCGGTGGGTACTGCCAGACCCAGTCGCCTTTTTTGCGATCAACCGCGCCCGTTTTGGTTGCGCCCGGTTGGCCGCCATCGTCTTTTTCATTCCAACCCACCGAGTAAAGAATAAATTTGCCGTCCGGCGCGCGCCGATAATGCAGCGGCTGACCGTTGATGATGTCGTGCGGCAGTTTCGCGATGAACCGCGGCGCCAGAGATTCCAACGTTTCAGGATAGCCGCCCTGTGCCAGCCGATAGCGCTCCAAGGCGCAGGCCACCTGCGCGAGGTCGGCATAGACTTGCGTCATGGCAAAAGTCCCCACGCTTCGGGAAATGGCGGGGAAATTCATCAACGCCAGAATTTTATACGGCTGGTAGTGATGCATCTGGGCGCTTACCGCCCCCTCCGCGCGCCGCTCGGCCGCCGGGGAGGCAATTCGCTTTTCCAGATCCACCAGAGGCGCGCAAACCTGTTCATTCAACCGGGCGGACGCCAGTTCGTTTTGGTAGAAGAACGCGCTGGGCATCAGCCAAAAACTAAGTTCCATGACTTTATCGGTGCCGGAACTGTTTTCCACTGTTTTATACTCGCGGGTCCGCCGATAATTTTCCAGTAAAGCCAGCGCAAAGCCCAGCTCGCCCCGCATGGCTTTCCGATAGTCGGCCAGGAAATCTTTCGCAGCGAGTTCCTCTTCCAGTTCCGCCAGTTGCGCGTCCGACCATTGCCGCCGGGCCAACCCTTCGTAAATCGGTTGGAGCGTGGGGTGCATCGTCGCCAGGCCAACCAGATGCGTGATCAAGAGCGGCTCCTGGCGCAAAGCCTCATTCAATCGCAGCAGAAGTTGGACATCGTCAAATGCTTTGGCGGTTTCCCCGCCCCCCAGTTCGGCCAAGGCGCGCAACTCGATGACGGAACACGCAAATTTGAAATCGACCAGATATTCCATGACCCGTGACCCGGTCTTAAGATCATACGTATAGTCGTCGGCAAATCGGGAGTAAGGCCGCCGGCTCGCCACCCGCAATTCCTCGATGGCTGAATCATATTTGCTGAGGGCCAGCAGAACGTCAGCGGAGGGTGTTTGCGGATGTGGCGCGACAGGAAATTCACCCGCTAATTTTCTGGGCGAAGTCCGGTAGTAATTCTGCCATTCTTTTAAATCAATCAATCGGGCTAACTGCCAGTTGCCGAGCCACCCGTGTTCAGGCCCACTGCCGTCCGACCGCGAGATCGACATCTTTAATGGGTCAACCAAGTGACTGTCGCCGGGTTTCCATTTCATTTGTCTTTCATCCCACGTCGTGGCGGCCAGTGCGGAAAAAATCGGGGCCTTGGTAAAGTTCTGGTCGTCAGGAATTTTGTTCGTTGAATTCAGGATTTGGTCCAGGAAATCGCCTTTGGCCGCCGCCTGCCGCTTATAATTTTCCCACTCTCGTTTGCCGCGCCAGTTCTCCTCGGTAATCACCAAAGCCCCCAGCGTGATAATTACCGCCACGCCAATCAACCCCCAGCGCCAGAACCGCCAGCCCCATTTTATTTTAGGTTTGTCAATCATAGGTTAAACGATGGCGGTTAGGTCAATTTCGCTTCGCGGCTTTGGCACAAATTCTTGCGGGCGGAGGGCATCGACTGGCTGGGGGTGATCGGAGAGCAAGTCATTTAACAGTTTCTCCTCGTTGCGAAACGCCATCATCATCTCCGCTGTCGGGGGAGCTTCGGCGAGAGGCGGGGGCGAACCGTCGCGCTGCGAAACGTTGACCAACACGATCAAAGCCCACACGACGGCCAGCCCCGCCCAAACCCGGCGGCAAGGCCAAAACACTTCCCGCCAGAGTTGCGGCAGAAAATCGGCGGCGGGGCCTGGGCGGTCGATGACTTGATGTCGGATGCCATTGAGCTTGGGAGCGGCGGACTGGTGCCGGGCCAATAAGACTTCACGCGGCGTTTTCATTTCGTCTCCTCCAACAATTTTCGCAGGGATTTCTTGGCGTAATACAACCGTGACTTGACCGTGCCGGCCGGAACTTCCGTGATGCGAGCAATTTCCTCAATGGAAAAATCCTCGACGAAATGCAGCAACAAGACGGAGCGATGCGGCAGTGGCAGTTGGTTTAGCAAATTCATGAAAGCAGTTTCCTGTTCCCGACGAATGAGCAACTCGTCCGGACTAGCCTCAAATTGCTCCGGTGTTTCCGGGATTTCATCGACCTGGATTTCCCGCCGCTTACGCCAGCGCTGCACGCATTTTTGGTGCGCGATGCCAAAGAGCCAACTGCCAAACTTCGCGTCTTCGCGCAGCCCACCGAGGTGCCGGAGGGCCGCAATGAAAGTCTCCTGCACGATATCCAGACTGGCCTGTTCGTCGCGGACAAGTTCAAAAACATAAACATAAAGCGGCAATTGATAACGCCGAAAGAGCGCGTCCCAGGCGTCCGAGTCGCCATCGCGAGCCTTCGAGACAGGCAGTAGTTCGTTATCGCTCACATCCGGCATTTACATAAAGAGGAATGATCGAGACGAGAAAAGGTTCAAGCCAAACTGCTAAATCGCCTTGGCCCCCGCGCCGAAGGCTCTTTTACCGTCGTGGGCGTGGGTGAGGGCAATCGCCAGGGCATCGGCGGCGTCGGGCGATGGAGGCTCGGGAAGTTGCAAAAGTCGCTGCACCATTTTGCTCACTGCGGTTTTTTGGGCCGCGCCGTAACCGACCAGCGCTTGCTTGACCTTGCGGGGCGCAATTTCAAAAATATCCAGGCCTGCCTCCGCCAGCACCGCCATGGCCGCTCCGCGCGCTTCGCCCATGATGAGCGCCGTTTGCAGGTTTTGCGCAAAAAAAAGTCCCTCGATGGCGCAGACGGTCGGCTGATGACGAACGACGATTTCGCGCAAGGTTTGGGCGATCTTGGCCAGGCAGCGCGACCGCGTCCAGGTGGCCGGGCAACGGATGGTGCCGTGGGCCAGCGCCCGAGGATTAGGTTTGACTAACTGGATGACGCCGTAGCCGGTGCCGCGCAGGGACGGATCCACCCCGATGACGATTTGATTTTTCGTCGAGACGGCGCGCGCGCTGATCTCCGCCGCAGACGGTTCGGCGCGGCGGACGCCGCTCAGCCTCGCCTGCAGTTGCTCAAATTGCCGTGGGGTGATGGCCATGCCTGGGTTTTACCAAAAATCGCTGCACGAGAAAAGAAACAACCAGCATGACCGAGCCGCCGACGAGCGTGTACCACGGAAAAGCCAGGGTGATGCCGAGACGCGGCCAATGGGGCGGAAGGTTTAATTGCACCAGCGGGCTGATCCAGGTCATCACCGCCAGCGAGCAAATCATGCCGGTAATGACGGCGGTGGCGCTGCCGCATTTCCAAAAAAGCGCCAGCAAAAGCCCGCCCAGCAACGCGCCGCTGGTCAAGCCGCGCAACTTGAAGGCGGCATCCAAAACAAAAGCGACTTCGCGGCTCAGATAGGCCACGAAGACCAGCGCTCCCGCCCAAACAATGGTCGAGATTTTGCTGAAGCGCAAAAAGAAGGACTCGGACCGCCCGGGCAAAAATTTCTTGACGAAATCCATGGTCGAAACGGAGGCCAGCGAGGTCAACGCCGAACTGACCGATGACATGGCCGCGGCCAAAATCGCCACGATGAGCAGACCCTTGAGGACATGCGGAACGCCTGTCAAAATGAAAATTGGATAGATAAAATCGTTGGCCTTGATGCCGCTGCCCGCCCGCACTTCGGGCAACGGGATGGCCAGGGGAAATTTTTGGTAATAGACCCAGAGCATCACGCCCACCAGCAGAAAAATCAAAAACAGCGGCAGAATGACCACGGCGCTGAGGACGAGCGCCTTGCGCCCATCGGTCACCGTTTTGCAGGAGAGAACTCGTTGCACGATCAACTGCTCCGCGCCATGCGAAGACATGACCATGACCGTCCCGCCAATGACGCCCATCCAGATATTGATCGGGTCCTGCCAGAGCGAAACCGCATCGACGCGCGCATTGAACCAGTGCAATTTCCCGCCGGCGGAAGCCATTTGAAAAACTTCATGGAGGCCGTGGGAAAAAAAGTGCGGGATGTAAAATAAAGTAAACAATCCGCCCAAAAGAAACAGCCCGAATTGCACCGCATCCGTCCAAATGACTGCCTTGACTCCGCCGATGTAGGTATAAATGAGCGACAAGCCCACAAACAAAAGAATGGCGCCAAGGATGGCATCGCCTCCGCCAAAAGCGCCCAACACTTTGTCGCCGAGCATGAGCTTGATGGGGATGCAGGCGACATAAACGCGCACTCCGGCCGCAAGCGTTTCGCTTAACAGAAAAAAACCGCCGGCGGTTTGCCGGGCCCCGTTGCCAAAGGCGTTGGAAAAAAGTTGATAGGGCGAATAAATTTCTCCCTTAAAATAATGCGGCACCATCACGATGGCCAAAATGATCCGCGCGATGACGTAGCCGATGATCAACTGGATAAATGACAGGTCTCCTTTCGCCGCATAGGCCATGGCGGGCACGCCAATAATGGTCAACGCGCTGGTTTCCGCCGCGACAATGGAAAGGCCAATGCCCCACCAGGGAATGTCTTTGCTGCCGAGAAAATAATCGCGCGTATTATGTTGATCGCGGCCAAACCAGACGCCCAGCGCGATAATGCCGCCCATGTACACAATAATTATCCCCCAGTCGGCGGCATTCAAATAATTCACGGGCGAATCGACCATGGCCGCAAGAGTAGAAGGTAAACAGGAAAGGATGGAAATGAATTAATCCCGGCTGAAAGATGGCGCCGCCCACAGTTGTAGCGTTGAGCCTCTGGCTCAACCTGTCGAGGCGCAGCCTCGACTCTACAACTCGCAGGCAGGCACCGCTTCTTCCACCCCGTCCGGGAGCCGGCTGAAAATTGTTTCCAACATTTCCTGGCCGGCTGGATTAAAAAGATGGGCGGAACCTCCCGCGGCATGGGCCAGCCCGGAAATCGTTTCCCGGGCATAATGCAACAGGCCTTGGCGCAATGGAATGGAATAGACGGCCAGGGTCAAACCATAAACCAGCGTGTGCCAGCCCTGCGCCTGCCCGTCCTTGACTGCGCTGAGATAACGCTGGACGGTGCGCTCATCGCGCAACGGCCGCAAACGTTGCAGTTGCATCGAACCGATGGTTCGGCTGGCGGAGGCGAAAGGCGCCAGGCGCGGCTCGGAGGCGATTTTCTGGTCGAGGGCGATCAATTCGCGCAGTTCACCGCGGCGGACTTGCCCGCACGCCCGGGCGATGGCGGGCAGTTCCAGCGGCAAAAGAATCTCGGACAAATACGTTTCCAAAAACCGGCGAAGGCCCGCCACGCTGGAAATCTGGCCGGCCACAGGATGGACCGCCGATTCGCAGGCGAGCCACATTTCGGCGGCGCCGATTTGCTGCAAAAGGGCGGAAAAATCTCCCAGCAGATTTTCTGCTGTGCTCTGCGCGATCCCTGATTCCGGCAAGGGCTGCCGTCGCGCGCTTTTTTCGCTCGGCCTCATAACACATTGGCCAGCCTATCCTTTTTAGCTGTGCCGTCTGTTGTTTCTAAGGCTAACTCGCTTTGTCATTGCGTCCAGTTGTAAAAGTGAAATTTGGAAATTATTTAAGTTGCAATTGCGCCGGAAGCCTTTCGCCCGCTTCGCCCTTTCCCCTGAATTCAATTGCGCTCTGGCTAACGGGCCGCTGATTGTCTATCTTAAAATGTATGACTGAATCTCGGCATTGCCATAATTGCGGATGGGAATGGAACCTGGCCGGCCAGCCCGGACGCGGCGACTCCTGCCATCAGTGCCAGGCCGATCTGCGCGTTTGTTTGAATTGTGTCAGTTATAATGCCAGCGTGGCCCACCAGTGCCGGGACCGCCGGGCCGATCCGGTTTTCGAGAAGGCGCAGGGAAACTTTTGCGAATATTTTGCGCTGGCCCGCCGTCCTTACGCGGCCAAGACGGTCATTAATGCGCGCGAAAACTCGGCGCGCGATCAACTCAAGAAATTGTTCGGCGATTAACGTTGTCCGCCAGCGCGCGGCGCAACAAATCGAAGGCCTGTTGCGCCGTGACGAACTTGAACGTCTCGCGGTCGAAAGGATTGAAGCGTTTTTCCACGACCGTTTCGTCCTCGTCGGCCAGAGCGATAAAAACCGTGCCGACCGGTTTCGTTTCACTGCCGCCGCTCGGACCGGCAATGCCCGTGACCGCCAGGGCATAATCCGTCCCCTGCCGCTGCCGCGCGCCCTCCGCCATCTGGCGCGCCACCG
>DASRLE010000334.1:0-2513 GCA_035648615.1 Saccharimonadales bacterium (SeqCode)
CATCGCGATGCAAGCCCGGCGGCTGGTTTTTATGAGCGACGTCCCCGGTTTATTGCGCAGACCGCCCGATCCCGCGACACTTATGGCGCAGCTTCGGATTGGCGACGTGGAAGGTTTGAAAAGCTCAGGAGTTATTGACAAAGGCATGATTCCGAAAGTCAAGAGCGCCGTCGAAGCCGTCGCCGCAGGCGTCGAGAAAGTCTCCTTCCTGGATGGCCGCCTGCCCCACTGCCTTCTGCTGGAGATTTTCGCCAAAGAAGGGCTGGGAACCGAAGTCGTTTTGTAAAGACCGTTGACCGGATAAATTTTTCCGGTCATGTTATTATATTGATATGAGCAATCGCCAACTCGTCATGGAGCTTCTCACCCGGCTGCCTGAAAATACGCCGCTTGATGAGATCGCCCGGGAAATCGACCTGCTGGCTGGCATCACAAAGCGAGAAGGAGTTTCCACGGAAGAGGCCCGAAAATTGGTGGAGGCATGGGCTTCCCAGTAATCCTGACTCCCCGGGCGCAAGACGATCTGAGGAATGACTTTGCCGAGACAGATTAAACCATGAGAGAAATTCTTTCCACTCCCGCTGCGGTGGTGCGAAACCAAATGCAATCCATCCAGGAACGGTTTCAGAAAAATGTCATCCCGACTTATGCGCGGTTTGAAATTGCCTTGGAACGCGGAGAGGGATCGCGGCTCTGGGATGTCAATGGCAAGCGCTATCTGGACTTCGGCGGCGGCATCGCGGTTTGCGCGCTGGGCCATGCCAATCCGGAAATAACGGAGGCGCTGATCGATCAGTCTCGCAAGCTTGTCCACATTTCCAACCTGTACTTCCAGGAACCGCAAGGACGGCTGGCCGAAAAACTCGTCCGTTTAATCGGTCCAGGCAAAATATTTTTTGGCAACAGCGGCGGCGAAGCTAATGAAGGGCTTTTCAAACTGGCGCGCAAATTTGGCCATGACGAAGGACGATTTGAAATTCTCACCGCGGATAATTCCTTCCATGGCCGCACTTTGGCCGGCATTTCCGCCACCGGTCAGGCGAAGGTCAAGAAAGGTTTTGAGCCGATGACGCCGGGCTTCCGCCATATTCCGTACAACGACCTCGCGGCCGCGCGGGCCGCTTTGTCCCCGGCCACGGCGGCGATTTTGATCGAGGGAGTGCAAGGCGAAGGCGGGGTGACTCCGGCCACCCCGGAGTATTTGCTCGGCTTGCGCCAATTGTGCGACGAAAAGAAATTACTGCTGCTGATGGATGGCGTGCAGTGCGGACACTTTCGCACAGGCCGCTTTCAAAGTTTCCAGCGCATCCTCGAAGGGACACCGGGCGCCGACGCCTTCCTGCCGGATGGGATTGCGATGGCCAAATCCTTGGGCGGCGGATTTCCGATGGGGGCTTTTTGGGTGCGCGAACCGTGGGCGGATTTGCTCAGCGCCGGAACCCATGGCACAACGTACGGCGGTTCGCCTCTCGCCTGCGCGGTGGGGTTGAAAATTCTGGAGGTAATCGAACGCGATCATTTGGCGGACAACGCACGCCGCATGGGCGAGTTCCTTAAAACGGAATTGCTCAAGATGGCGGCGAAGTTTCCGGAGGTCATCTCCACGGTGCGGGGACTTGGCTTGATGATTGGGGTTGAATTGGCGGAAAAAATCCCCGCCTTTTCCGCCCACGAAAAGCCGCCGGCCATTCAATTCGTCCACCGATTGCATGAGGCGGGCTTGCTCGCCATTCCCGCCGGCACGCGCGTCCTTCGCCTTTTGTCGGCCCTCAATTTATCGCGCGACGAAGCTGCCGAGGGATTGCGCATCATTGAATCTGTCGCCGCCAAATTGTCTTCATGAAAAACTTATTGAGCATCGAAGCGTTGTCACGGGCCGAGATCGAAAACCTCTTTATCGCCAGCGCTAAAATGAAAAAAGAGCGCGGCCATCACGGGTCGCAGCCGCTGGCAGGACAGACTTGGGCGTTGCTTTTCACCAAGTCTTCCACCCGCACGCGGGTTTCCTTTGAGGTCGGCATTCGCGAACTGGGCGGCCAAGTCATGTTTCTCAGCGTCGCCGACGCACAGATCGGGCGCGGCGAGCCGATCAAGGACACCGCGCGCGTCCTGGGCAGAATGATTCACGGGGCGGTCATTCGGACTTTCGCCCAGAAAGACGTCGAACAGTTTGCCGAATACGGGAAGATTCCGACGATCAACGCGTTGACCGATGACGAGCATCCTTGCCAGATTTTAACCGATATTTTTACGTTCCAGGAAAAGCGCGGACCCATCCAAGGCAAGCGGGTTGTCTTTGTGGGTGACGGCGCGTGCAACGTTCCGATCTCCTGGATTTTTGCGGCGGCCAAGCTGGACTTTGAACTTCACATCGCCGCGCCAAAAAAATTCCAGCCCTCGCCGGAAATCCTGCGGCGGGCGCAGGGAAAAATCATCTGCACCGAAGATATTCGCGGAGCGGCGCGCGGGGCGGATTTGCTCTACACCGACGTCTGGGTTTCCATGGGCAAGGA
>DASRLE010000335.1:0-26165 GCA_035648615.1 Saccharimonadales bacterium (SeqCode)
CCACTGTATAGAATAAATTTAAATTTTTCATTGTTGTCGAATTATTGGCCGGGAAACCATTTTTTCACCTCGCCCATGAAGGCTCTGAACAGCTTCCCGAAATCTGTCTAATATCCTTGACGTGTTTCGTGGGAACGTCAAGCAAACATAGAACCTGTCTGTGGTTTCTGCGCTGAGTGAAAACTATCGTGCGGGAATTGGGCGCCCAGCACGGGTCTTCACCCTGCACTAATTTTTCGGCCATGCCCCCTCCAGCCGGCATGACGCAAATGGTGAAATTGCCGCTGCCGCTGGTAAAGGCGATTTGTCTGCCGTCGGGCGACCAGTCGGGCGCGGTCAGGTTTCCATAAACTCCGCTGACCCGCACCGGCCTGGCTTCGCCGCCGTTGATGTTAATCTTTTGCAAGCCCGCCCGCCCACTGCGGCAGACGAAGCAAATCTCCTGGCTGTCCGAGGACCAGCAGGGGCAGGAATCGTCATCGCGCGTGTGCGTCAATTGTCTTAAGTTGCCGCCGTCGCTGTCGCACACATATAAGTTGGGGCTGCCGCCTTTGCTCAAAATCAACGCCACTTTTTGGCCGTCGGGCGAAACTTCCGGGCTGAAATTCGAGCCGGGATAGCCGGCAAAAACGCGACGCGCCCCGGTGCTCAAATTTTGCTCAAAGATTTCGGTGTTGCCGTTCTTCCACGAAGTATAAAGCAGCCCGCGCCCGCCCGGCAGCCAGGAGGGGGCGTCTACCAAAACTCCGTCGTGCGTCACCATCACGGGGTTGTTGCCGTCAAAGTCCGACACGCAAATTTCCGTCGAGGCGCCCTGCTTCAACCGAAAAGCAATTTTCCCCTGAAAAATAGGACTGCTCCCGCGCAATTCTTTAACAATGTCGTTGGCGAAAGCATGGGCCTGGGAACGAGGGGTGCCGCCGGTGTAGGCTTTGCTAATCAAAGGCCGGAGCGAGCCCGTCGCGCTGAGGGTGCCTTCTATCCCGGCGCCGGTTTGGCCGTGGATGGAGTAGTCGGCCGGTTCGCTGACTTGAATGCCGAGCACGGCGAGATCAAATTTCAAAACGTCGGCCGCTTCTCCGTTAAACCCGGTGATGGACACCGGAATCAGGTGGGCGGCTGATTTATTGATATCCATCACGGTCTGCGCACTGGTGTTGGACCACGGCAGGGCCGCAAGAATTATTGTCAATGCTATTTTCAAAGGCGTGTTCATCCAGATCTTTCTTTTGTATCCAAGTTAAAGCGAATTAAAAAACTGCGCTGATCATCCGTCGCGCCAGCCGGAAACGGCGGCAGCTTGGTCACCGCCCGCAAAGCCCTTTCGACCGATCGGTCGAGCGACTCGTCGCCCGAGCGTTTCACGAGGTCGGCGGATAGAATTGAGCCGTCGCGGGCCACGACGATTTTGACTTCGGGGACGGTGGGGCTGCCTACGCTACTGTCGGGTGTAATCCACGCCCGGTAGTAGTAATTGAGAATGACTGTGTCGTAACCGGCGAAGGCCGCGCCTCCGCTCGAACCCGGCAGGTTGACCACGGTGGCTTTAGCGACACTGCTTTCCACGCCGGCAGCAAGCTTGGTGAAAGTTTCGGTTATTTTTTCCCGGCGGCTGGCGTCGGCCCGTTCCGCGGCTTGAGCGGCTGCGGCGGCGCTTTGCTCGGCTATCTTATGGCGATCCTGCGGTGTGACTTGGGTAAATTCAGGGTGAACTTCATGAACTCGACGCGGCGGACGGACCTTGGCTACTTTTTTTGGCAATAAGGCTGGGCGCTCGGGCGTGTCATCAACTTCCTTGGGCATGGGTCGCTCCACTCGTTCGACGCGCTCTGGTTCTGGCGGAGGAATTACCGCAGGCCTCGGCTGCGGACGAGAAGGAGGCTGAACCAGTGGGACGACCGGTCTAACCGGCGGTTGTGCCACAGGAGGTTCGGGCCGGGGCGGAGCGTGCGTCGCGGGCGCGGTGGCTCTTCCCTCATTGACCTTGTCCGTATCCAAAATCCGCGAAGGGATTAGCGTCAGGATGAGCATGTCCTGCTTGGGCGGATGGTCGCGGAATCCAGACGTGCCTATCAAAACAATCCCGAGCAGGCCATGCAATCCAGCCGAGAACAAGAAACATTTTTTTTGGAGTCGCGTCATCGTCGTTCCACCGGTGCGGTCTTGATCGAAAATTGCGTGATGCCGTAGCGCTGACAGGCGTCAATCACCGCCATGCCATAATCCCACTGCGTCCGCTTGTCCGCCCGAATTTCCACGATCAGCTTGGGATTCTGGTGAAAGGCGGAATCCAATTGGGATTCCAAGGTGCGAAAAGAAACATGCTTGCCCTGCAACCGATATTCGCCGTCCTGCGTAATCTCGACCAGGCGAATATTGCGCCGGTCAATCGTGCGGGTCTGGGGTTTGCCCTTGTCTTGGGGAAGCTGCAAATCGATATTTTGCTCCAGCAACGGGCGGGTGATGACGAAGATGATCAACAACACGAATGCCAGATCCAGCAGCGGCGTGATGTTGATCTCGTTCAGCGTCACCAGCGAATGTCGTTGCGAGAAGCGCCTCATTCTTCCTTGAGATATTCCGTTTCCATTTTTGAGACCAGATTTTGCGCGAAATTGTCCAGTTCGACCGTCCGGACGCGCAAGCTGTGGACCAGGAAATTATAGCCAAACATGGACGGAATCGCCACCAGCAAACCAGCCACCGTGGTGATCAGCGCCGCGGACACGCCGGGGGCCATCGTCGGCAAATCGGCGCGGCCCATTTGCCCGACTTGGGCAAACGTGTCCATGACTCCCCACACGGTGCCAAGCAAACCAAGGAACGGCGCGCCACTGACGGCGCTGGCCAGCACCAGCAGGCCGGACTCCAGAGCCAGCGACTCGCGGGCCACCGCGCCTTCCAAAGTGCGTTTGATATGTTCCATGCTTTTGAGGGTGATGGATTTTTTGCGCGCATTGCCGTCGTCCTTGAGTCGCGCATCCAATTCAATACAGCCCTCCTGATAGACGACGAACATGGGGCAACCCTCCACCTGCAATTGGCGATCAAAAATACCCAGGACAGTTTTCTGCTGGTTGAACTCGGATTCAAAATACAAGTTCAACTTTTTGGCGCGGCGCATTTGCAGCGCCTTGGACACCATCATGTACCAGGCAAAGATGGAGAAAACAGCCAGGCAGGCGATAATGACGCGGGCTTCGATGGTGGCCTGATGCCACACGTAACGCACATTCGCTTCCGCTAAAAAACCGACGGGAATACTCATCAAAAAATAAATGCCGCAGCCCAAAGCTGCCGCGCCTCTCGGGAGAACGTGGAGGAATGAAATGGTCAAATTTTTTCACGTTCCGCCCAATGTTTCGACCACTGCGATGAGTCTAAGGCAAACCGACGGTTTGGCAACGATAAATCGCAAAAAATCGCCAAAACCGCCGAAAAACAAATTTTCAACTCGAAGAACTCTTCTTTGTTACCTTCGTTTGCTTCTGTAAATATTTTCGCCGCACATGTTTTCGCGGAAGGCCGGAAAAGAAATTAAACAGAAGCCAACGAAGTAAACGAAGGGGGAAGGCACAGGGCGAAGAATCACAACTCGGTCATGGCAACGGGCCAAGAACTCGCTTTTTGACGGCTTCCCATGTGGTGAACTCGCCAGGATGCTGCCGGAAATGTTCCATGCGCCGGTCGAGTTCAGAAATGATTTCTGGTGAAACGGGCAGGTCAGAGGGATGGGCTTCAAGGTCGTTCCACAATTCCGAGACAAAAATCAGCTTCTGACGGGGAAAGCCGCTGCACGTCTGGAAACTTCTCAAGAATCATAATGACGCTATAGCGGTCTTCGACGACCTTGCAATACTGAATGGGTGTTCATTTCCGCGAAAACAGCCGAGAAGCAATTTGGATTTGCCCTTGTCAGGCCGGTTTTGAAATGGCATTTTACGGTTGTGAACATGGTTACGAACTATGCAGTTTCTCTATGCAGGTTACTTTAAAATTGCCTGACGAGATCGCGGAGGGATTGGGAAAGGATGCCGAAATTCCGCAACGCGTTCTGGAAGCCCTTGTTCTGCAAAAATACCTCACGCAGCAAATTTCCCTGGGGCGCCTCACTGAATTGCTCGGCTTCAATCGCTGGGAAGCGGAAGCTTTCCTTGACCGAAACAATTCCAGGCTACCTTACACGCTGGAGATGTTGGAAGAGGATCGCCGTCATCTTGCCGAAGTCTTTGCATAACGGTGAGCTTCGTCGTTTCCGATTCCAGCCCCATTCAATATCTTATCTTTTGTCGAGCGGTTGACGTGCTTCCCAGACTTTACGATCGCGTAATACTTCCCGCGTCGGTCGCTAAAGAACTGTCGCATCCTCGGACCCCGGCCGAAATAAAGACTTGGCTGAGTGCGCCGCCCGCTTGGATTTCTGTTCAGAGTGCCAAAGAGATCGCACCAATTGCGGGTTTGGGTCTTGGGGAACGGGAAGCCATTTCTCTCGCTGAAGAATTAAACGCGACCCAACTTCTCATCGATGAGCAGGCCGCCCGCCGTGTCGCGCTCGAACGCGGTCTGCGGTTCAGCGGCACCGTCGGGATTCTGGAGCAAGCCGCGGCGCGCCGACTGCTCGACTTGCCCAATGCTTTGAAATTGCTTCTGGGCACAAACTTTCGCATTGATGTCGAAGTGGTTCGCAACGCATTGGCGCGGGATGCCGTTCGGCGCAAATCAACCCCTTGAACTCCCCGGCTCCCACCGCTCAACAACAACGCGCCATGGACGCTCGTGGCAATGTCCTGGTCGTGGCCGGGGCGGGGGCGGGGAAGACTCAGACTTTGGTTGGACGGTGTTTGGCCTGGCTTTTCGATGAGGCAAATGGCGGGTCGATTGAACAAATCCTGATGGTCACGTTCACTCAGGCGGCGGCAGCGGAAATGCGCCAGCGGTTGCGTCACGGGTTGGAGAAGGCCAAGGAACGCCGGGATAAAAAAGGCGCGTCTTCCCTTCATTTGGCGGAGCAGTTGGCGCTGTTGGATACGGCGCATATCGGCACGCTGCATAGTTTTTGTTTTCATCTGGCCAGCCGCCATTTTTATGATCTGGGGCTGGATCCAAAGGCGGCGATTTTGGCGGAGGAACGCACGCAGTTGCTGGCGCGACAAAGTTTGGATTTGGTGTTGGAACGGGTTTATGCGGCGGAGACGCCGGCGGCTCTGGCCATTCAGCAGCTTATCCAGGCGCAAGGGGGCGATTGGGACCAGCCGGTGCGCGATTTGATCGTGCGTTTGCATCATTACTCCCAAACGTTGCGCGACCCGGCGGCCTGGCTTGCCGAACAGACTTCCCATTTCCAGCAATCCGATCCGGCGCTGTGGCTGGAATGGCTGTTGGAGGAATTGGTTCGCTGGCGCAAGGCATGGTTGCCGGTCTTGCAAGCGCAAGCGCCGGAAAATGCCAACGCCGCCCAATGCGCCAAGGCTTTGGCTGGGCTGCCGGAATCTCCTTCCCGGCCTGACTTTGCGGCGGCGCTGGGTGCCATATTGCAAGTGGATGAAACATGGCCGCCGCGGCTTAAGGGGAAATGGCGGGGGCCTATTGAAGATATGTTTGACGAGGCGGAGTTTCTTCATTCGGTCTGCGCGACTGGCGCAGCCGATCCGCTGCTCGAGGATTGGAATTGGGTGCGCCACTCGATGCTGGCCTTGCTCGATTTGGCCGCGCAATTCGGCCACGCCTTCGCCGAAGCCAAACGGCAGGAGGGCGGGATGGATTACCATGACTTGGAACAATTCGCCCTTCGACTGTTGTGGAAAGACGGAAAACCCTCCGCCATCGCCGAGCAATGGCGCGCAAAATTACGCCTGATTTTCGTCGATGAATACCAGGACATCAACGCCGCGCAGGACGCCATCATCCAGGCGCTCGGGCGCGAGGAGCCGGAAGCGAATCGTTTTTTGGTCGGCGATGTCAAGCAGAGTATTTACCGTTTCCGCCTGGCGGACCCGCGCATTTTCAGCCGTTGTCATGACGAATGGAACGCCGCCGCCGCCGCGCATGTCATACCGCTGACGGAAAATTTCCGCAGTCACGAGGCCATTCTCCATTTTATCAATGACCTTTTCACCGGCCTTATGCACAAGGACGTCGGGGGCGTGGACTACGATGCCGACGCGCGCCTCCTTTTCGGCAACGCCGCCGAACGCGCGCATTTGGCCACAAGCGCTGCAACCATCCCGCCGGTCGAACTGCATTTGCGCTGCCTGGGCCGAAGCAGCGAGGAAAGTGATAATGCCGAGAGCCTTGAGTCCGCGTCCGATGCGGAAAAAGAAGCGCGGATGGTCGGACGGCGATTGCGGGAGTTGAAAAATCAGCGCGCGCTTATTTTCGATGGCGCGGGCCAGCCGCGCCCGGCCCTCTGGAGCGACATGGTGATTTTGTTGCGCTCGCCCAAGCATAAGGTTGAAGCATACGTGAAGGAGTTTGCAAAATTGGGCATTCCTCTCGCCGCTACGCGCGGCGGATTTTACGAAAGCCTCGAGGTGCGCGATTTGCGGGCCCTGCTCCAAGTGCTGGATAATCCATTGCAGGACTTGCCGCTGCTGGCCGTTTTGCGGTCGCCATTGGTAGGATTGACAGCGGACGAACTGGCGGCCATTCGGATCGGCCATCCGGGCGGGCGGTTTTGGACAGCGCTTCTTCACTCGGAAAATACGGACACCATTCGCGGCGCACAGCATGAAAAAGTGCATGCCTTCCTCGAGCGCTTCAAAGATTGGCGGGCGCGCTCACGCCAATCGGCGGTGTCGCATTGTTTGGAGCGCGTCATTGACCAGACGCATTACGCCGACTGGCTGGTCACGCAGGAACGCGGCGAACAAAAGCGCGCGAACGTCGAGCGATTGTTGCAGTTGACCCGGCAATTCGACGCGTACTACGGCGAGAGCCTTTATCGCTTTTTAAGATTTGTCGAGGCGCAGCAGGAAAGCGACGTGGCCATCGAGCCGGCCGCCGTGCCGGCGGCGGACGCGGTGCGGCTGATGAGCATTCACCAGAGCAAAGGCGCGGAATTTCCCATCGTAGTGGCGGCGGATTTGGGCAAGGGATTCAACGTCACCGATCTCTCCAAAAGAATTATTCTTGACGAGGTATATGGCCTCTGCCCGCAAATCAAACCGCCCGGCGCTGCGCAATTCTACCCCAGCCTGCCTTATTGGCTGGCGCAGCGCCGCCAGAAACGCGAACTCTTGGGCGAAGAAATGCGCCTTCTTTACGTGGCGCTGACCCGCGCCGGACAGAGCCTTATCCTCGCCGGCACCACCAGCCAGAGCAGTCTGGAAAAACGCTGGCCGCTGCCTGACGTGCTGTCAAGTCGAACCTATCTCGATTGGGTGGGAAGCTGGCTGATCCGCGTCTCGGGCCGGGCGCTGGCGGCTTCGGGCGAAAACCCGCTGCTGCGCTGGACACTCTACGACGAGGACGATCCCCGGCTGGCCGCAAGCCAATCCATTCCAGCCGCGTCCGACTTGTCAGACGCAGAGTCTGAGCAGGGGCTCTCCCTCGACCTGCGAGTCCGCCTCTCCTGGCGCTATCCCTTCGAGGCCGAGACAGAACAGCCGGCCAAAACCTCCGTGAGCACAATCCGCCGCCAAATGGCGGACGCCGATGGCGATGAATCGACGCCCCTGTTTGCGCGTTCTGAGCGACGAGCCGGCGGGAAGTTAAGCGCGGCTGAAATTGGCTCGGCGCATCATACTTTTTTGCAATGGATTTCGCTCGAGAAAATGCCCACCCTGGCCGGTTTGCGCAAAGAAGCCGATCAGCTTGCTCGCAAAAATTTGCTGACCCGGGAAGAAGCCGGGGCTCTCGACTTGGAGGCGCTCGCCGCCTTTTGGCAATCGGAGACGGGCAGGCAACTGGTCAGTCAATCAGCATACCTGGCGCGCGAACTTCCCTTCACATCGCGTTTTTCGGCGGTGGACCTGGCCCGCCTGGGCTGGTCGAATTTTGCCGAGATCGGCGCGCCGGAATTTGTCATCGTGCAGGGAGTGATGGATCTGGTCGCGATTCTTCCCGAAGAAATTTGGCTGCTGGATTTCAAAACGGACCATTTTGCGGCCGGTGAACTGTCGGAAAAAATCGCGTCCTACCGGCCGCAACTTGCGCTCTACGCCCAGGCGTTGCAGCGCATTTACCGGCGGCCCGTGACCAAATGCTGGCTGCATTTTTTGGCCCTCAGTCAAACCGAATTGCTGGATATTCGCGCCACATAAGCTCCATCGAGTCCTTCGACAAAGGGCAGGAGCTGCCGCTCGGCCTCCAATTTGAATTGCGGATGCGCCCGCAGAAAATCGCGCACCACCATTTCATTCTCCTCCGTTTCGAGGCTGCAAGTGCTGTAAACGAGCGTGCCCCCTGGTTTCAATTGCGGCGCGGCCTGTTCCAGCAACGCCGCCTGGGTCTGTTGTAACCGCGCGATTTCTTCCTCCTGAATTCGCCAGCGCAAATCGACTCGACGGCGCAAGACACCACTATTCGAGCAAGGCGCGTCCACTAAAATCCTATCGAAGGGCGCGGCGTCCTCGGGCGCGGTAAACGCAACGCAGGTCACGCCGAGGCGAGCGCAATTCTCGCGGAGCCGGGCCAGGCGTTGCGGCTGGATGTCCAGCGCGACGACGCTTCCTGCGTTGCGCATTCGTTGCGCGATATAAGTGGTCTTGCCTCCAGGCGCAGCGCAAAGATCGAGGATTTTCTCACCCGGTTGCGGGTTCAATTCCCGCACGGCCAGAAGCGTGCTAGGGTCCTGGACATAAAAAAATCCACGTTGAAACGCCTCAGACTGGACCAGCGATAAGTGGGATGTCAATTCGAATACTGCTTTCTCGCCGGTCCAATCCCATTGCCGCTCCACAAACTGAACGCCCTCTTTTCGCCAGGCGTTGGCCAGCCCCGCAAAATCGGTTTGCAAAGAATTCAAACGCGCGAAAGTGGGCGGCGGCCGGTTATTCCAGTCCAGCAAGCGAGCCGTCTGCTCCGCGCCCCAACGCCTCTGCCATCGCCCGGCCAGCCACTCGGGATGGGAAGAGCCGAGCGCGGGATTGGTTTGTTTGAGATGCTCCAATTGTTGACGGGTTGCTTCCTGTTCCCGCGTGTAGCCTCGCAAAACGGCGTTGAGAAAACCAGCCTTCGCCCCGAAGCCCAATTGTTTGCCCAGTTCAACCGTCTCATGCACCGCCGCATGGGGAGGAATGCGGTTCAGCCAAAATAATTGGTAGAGGCCCAAATGGAGCAGGAGGCGAAGGGATGCGTTTTGGGGGCGGCCGGCTGTTTTGCGCGCGACCAGCCAATCGAGCGTCATTTGCCAGCGCACCAATCCAAAGGTCAACTCCTGGCACAAGGCCCGGTCGGGCGGGGAGAGAGAATGCCCGGCCAGTTCATTTTCGAGCAGCCTTTCGATGTATTCGTGGCTGCTCTGGCGCTGCCGCAAAACGCGCATGGCAATTTGTCTTGGATTTTCAGTGCTCACGACCTAATAATGATGAGACGCCTATGGGACGCGAGAATATAGCAATGAAAGAAGAATTTGAGAAACTGGCCTCCACCGGGAAGCTCACCCGGCAAAATGTGGACGCCTTGGTATTATTGACCGAAAGCGGATACTGCTGGCATCGCAGTTGGGGTTTTGGAAAAATCACCACGGTGGACACGGTTTTTTCGCGCTTCGTCATCGATTTCCAGTCCAAGGCCGGCCACACCATGGACCTGGCCTTTGCGGCCGATTCCCTCAAGCCCATTCCCAGCGAGCATATATATGCCCGCAAAGTTTCCGATCTGGACGCCCTGCGGCAGATGGCGGCGTTGCATCATTTGGATTTGATCAAAGTCGTCCTGCAAAGTTTCGGCGGGCGGGCCACGGTCGAGCAAATCCAGCAGGCCCTCGTGCCTGACGTGATCAAGGACGACTGGAAAAAATGGTGGGAAGCGGCCAAGCGCGAATTGAAGAAGGACGGCCATTTCCAAGTGCCGCTCAAAAAATCCGAGCCTATCATTTACCAGGCCAAGGAAGTTTCGATGCAGGACCGTTTTCTGGTCGAGTTCCGCGCCGCCAAAGGGTTGAAGGCCCGCCTGACCGTCGCGCAAGAAGTTCTAAAAAATCTTTCGGACCTGACTGACCCGGCGGCTGCTTCCAAGGAAGTAATCGCCGCGCTCAACGCGGAAATCGCCACTCATCAACGCACCCAGGCTGCGGTCGCCCTCGAGGCGATTTTTGTCCGCGATGAATTGCGCGATACTGCCTCCGCCCCTGCGCCCGAAGGCGACATTACCGCCCGCTCACTCTGGTTGCAGGAAACATCGCGAGTCGGTTCCGTCCTGGAACAAATGCCGGCGGCGAAACACCGGCGCGCCCTGCAATCCTTCAAGGAAGCGACCCCGGACCGCTGGATCGACGCATTGCTGGGCGCGCTCAACCACGTCTCAGCCAAGCTGGCCGGCGAAATCGCCCACGCCCTTATTTCCGGCGGCAAGCTGGCGGAGTTGAAGGAACTGCTGGCCCGCCTCATCAGCCAGCATCAAGCCAGCACCGAGTTGTTGCTCTGGCTGGCCAAGGAACGTTCCGATTCCTTTGCCGACATTCTCGGGCCGGAAGTTTTTCGCGCCATGCTGACCGCGATGGAACGCGACCAATTCAATGAAAGGCGTTCCAATAAATTGCGCGACTTCATTCTGGCCGACCAAACGCTGCTGGTCGAACTAATCGGCTCGGCCGATCTCGAAGTGATCAAGGATTTGACCCGCGCGTTGCAACTTTCTCCCTGTTTCGACGACATGGACAAACGTTCGCTCCTGGCCCGCATCGTCAAGAGCTATCCCGCGGTGCAAACGATGATTTCAGGCGAGCAGACCAAACAGGACACCGTCTATTTGGTCTCGTGGGAAAGTTTGGAACGCCGCAAAAACGAATACGCCGAGCTGGTGCAGAAAGCCATTCCGGCCAATTCCAAGGAAATTGCGGTGGCCCGCAGCTACGGCGATCTGCGCGAGAACCACGAATACAAGGCGGCCAAGGAAATGCAGAAAATCCTCATGCGCCGCAAAAGCGAATTGGAGAATCAACTGGTGCGCGCGCGCGGCACGGACTTCGCCAATCCCCGCACCGACGTGGTGAGCATCGCCACTATCGTGGCCGTGACCGATCTGGATCAACAGCAAGGCGAGCGTTTCACCATTTTGGGCGCTTGGGATTCCGATCCCGACAAAGGAATCATCAGTTACCTCACGCCCGTCGGCCAAACTCTCTTGAACCACAAATCCGGCGACGAAGTCGAAGTGCAGGTCGATGGCGGCAAGAAGCGCTATCGCATCGACTCGATTACGGCTTACACGCCCGTCGCGGAAGCGGTCGTCTCGCCTGCGGGATAATGAGAGCGGTCCGATTTTTGGCTTTATTGACATTGGCCGCCCTCGCTCCTTTGTTCCTGCGCGCGGCGGATCCCGAGCCGCGCAAGATTGAGCCCGGCACTCTGGGCGGCCCACCTTCCGATGCCATCGTGCTTTTTGACGGGCACGACCTTACCCAGTGGTTCGACACGACCAATGGACCCGCCCGCTGGAAAGTGGAGGACGGCGTCGCGACCATCAATGGCACGGGTTACATCCATACGCGGCAGCTTTTTGGCGACTGTCAACTGCATGTGGAATGGGCCACGCCAGAGGAAATCAAAGGCGACGGACAGGGCCGCGACAACAGCGGAATCATCCTGCAAGGCCGTTATGAAATCCAGGTACTCGATTCCTACACCAACACCACCTATTTCAACGGCCAGGCGGGCGCGGTTTACGGTCAATATGCGCCGCTGGTCAACGTCTGCCGTCCGCCCGGCCAATGGCAGACTTACGACATCATTTACCACGCCCCGCGCTTTGCCGACGATGGCGCTGTGCGCGTCCCCGCCCGTGTGACCGTCCTGCAAAACGGCGTCCTGGTACAGGACAACGTGGAAATTCTCGGCGTGACCGGCTATCCGCCCAAATACACCCGGCACAACTTAAAAGAACCGCTCGTTTTGCAAGACCACGGGAACCCCGTTCGCTACCGCAATATCTGGATTCGCGAATTGAACTAAGCTCCCGCTTCCGGGTCGAGCGGCCCGATTATTTGCCTCCCGCCGTTCTCCTGCCTGCCAATCCACCATGAATAGACATTCATACAAATTTCCGAGGAGGTTTGCAGCACTTTGGCGAGCGGTTTTCCTCGTATTGCTGCTGGCCCCTTGGACAATGGCGGCTTTTACCCCGCAATTCCCCCTTAAACAAGGGTGGCTGGGGGCGGACACTGCCGCCTCAATTCCTCTGGATGGGCGCCATGCCATTCTGTGGCTTTTTAGCGATACGCTGGTTCGGCAGGACACCGGCACTAATCGTACTGGCGCGGGCCTGGTGCATAATTCCCTGGCGGTGACAACTTGGAATGGTTACTCGACCAACATCGAGTATTACATTCGGGGCCGCGACCAGCTCGCCATGACCTCCATTTTTCCCAGCCCGGGTTCCGACACTAACGGCCCCTGGTGGTACTGGATGCAGGATGGGTTCCATTACAATGGGAAAATTTATCTTTTTCTCCCGCGATTTCGGGGCACGGGCTCTGCGCCCGGCGCTTTGAGCGGGTTCCAGCAGTTTGCCGTCGATATGGCGGTGTTCGACAATGTCGATAGCGAACCTGATCCTTTGCTTTGGCCGCTGACTTTCAAAATGGATGTGCTCGATAGCACGAACATTTCGGCCGGCATCTCGACGTATGTCGATTCCGCCGGTGGATATGCCTATTTGTGGGGCGACAACGACACCGTGGTCAGCGGCTGGAACTATCGCAGTTTTCTCCTGTTCAGAATCCCCTTGGCTGGATTGGATAACCCAGCGGCCAACTTGCAATACTTCACGACTAACAACATCTGGACGGCAAGCCAAGGCTCGAACCTTTCCGATGCTTTGGCCATCATGACCAATGGGGCTCCAGATTTTTCCATCCGTTATCATCCGGACTTGGGCAAATATGTGGACATCCAGGTTGACGATGGTTTTCCGGCCTCCTACATCTGGGAGCGGACTTCCAGTTCGCCCACCAATGGCTGGTTGAATGGAATGGCGGCTGCCAGGGTAGTCACGCTGGCCGAACAACCCGGTTATTTGCCATGGCCGGCGTTCTACTATGCCGCCAAAGAACATGTGGAGTTTTATTCACCCGTGACCGGGCAAACCCTTCTTACTTATGTCGATAATTCGACCGACAACTCCGAAGTACTCACCAACAACAGCGTTTACGATCCTATTCCGATTTGGGTGCAGCTTGGCCCATCGAATGTTAATCACGCGCCGAATGTATGCGCCATTACGGCTCCGACCAATGGCCAAAGCTTTCAGGGGCCGGCGACCCTGTCGGTTAGCGTCAACGCCAGCGACCCGGATACGAACGATTCGATCGTGCTGGTCAATGTCTTTCTGGATGGGGTTCTCGCCGCCTCCACCGGGACGGCGCCGTTTACCTGCACTCTCAGGGACGTGCCGGCGGGCAGCCATACGATTTATGCCGAGGCCTACGACACGGCTGAAGCCAAGACTAACTCGGCCGCCATCAGCATTTCTGTGGCGCCATTTTTGGTTAGTCAGTATGCCACGCGGGTTTTGGCTTATTCGCCGCTTTATTATTGGCGCTTCAGTGAGACGAACCATAGCGTTATCGCTAATGAATACTATAACCGGCTCGATGGGACTTATGGGACGAATGTGACTAATGGGGTGGCCGGGGTGAGTAATCCGCCGTTTTATGGGTTTGAAGCAACTAATAGTGCGGTTGCCATCGATAAGACTGCATCTGTTGCCGGGGCGGGGTATGTTACGGCGCCGCCGATGAACCTGAATACGAATGCTGTCACTATTGTGGCGTGGCTTTATCCTTTGGCGGCTGTTACCACTGCGTCGGGGATTGTTTTTTCGCGCGACAGCACTTATCCGGTCGGGCTGAATTTCCTCGGCACGCGCTTTCCGCCGGGTGAGATTGGCTATACATGGAACAAGGACAACGCTAATACCTACAACTGGCCCAGCAAGTTATTCGTGCCGCCGGGCCAGTGGACGTTTGTGGCTTTGGCCGTTGCTCCCACCCAGGCGATTCTTTATGTGAGCACCAATGGGGTGCTGCTTTCCGCGACCAATGCCATTGCGCACGATGTCGAGCCTTGGGATGGACCCACCGCCATTGGCGCGGATACTATTCCTGGCCCGGGCGGCCCGTTTAATGGCAAGTTGGATGAGGTGGCGGTATTTAATCGCACATTGTCGCCCGAAGAAGTAGGAACGCTTTACTCGACAGCCCTGCTGGGCGGACCGGTCACGTTAAACTGCCAATCCGTCGGCACGAACCTGCTGCTGGGTTGGCCGCATGGCACTCTAATGGAGGCGACAGACCTGAATGGCGTCTGGACTCCCGTGGCGGGAGCTGCCCCCCCTGCCTTTACGGTGACGCCAATGGGACGGATGTTCTATCGGGTGCGGGTTTACCCTTGATTTTTTAATTTTTTAATTTTGTGCTTGTCATCCGTCTCTTTTATTGCGAATGTCCCTCATGTCCATCTATATCCACATCCTATTGGACTAAAAACGCTTATGAAAAGAAAGCACATCGTTACTCTCGTTTCCAGTTCCACGCTCGCTTCAGGCATGGCGCACGGCGCGATTCTCTATTCCGGTCCCGTTAACAGCGCATATCCCGTTCCGGCCAGCTTTCCCGCCACCGGAGACTCTTTTGATATGAATGGGGATGGCGTTTACGATTTTAATCTCGGTTGGGATGGCTACCAGACTCCGAACTCGCAAAAGCCGTATATCGTGGGTTATCCAAACAGCATCCCGGGATCGACGGTTCTGGCCCGCTTTGGGTCCTTCAATAACAATGGCAACGCCCAAACATCGTATGGATTGCCCATCACTCCATTTGGATCTCTGATTGATTCCAATTACCTCGCCGCCACTCCCCCCGGCAGCTACGCGTATTTCAACCAGGATGGCAATGGGAACTATACGGGCGATTGGCAGAATAGCACCCTGACAGAAGCTTACGTTGGAGTCGAACTGTGGGATGGTACTGGCAACACGAATTATGGATGGGTGCGCATCATTTATGACGGGACGATCTCGCCGAAAACATTGACGCTGGTTGATTACGCTTACGAAACGAACTATTTCAAGGGCATTGTCGCCGGATCGACCAACGAAATCGGCGCCCCCAACATTTATTCCGAACCGCTGTCCCAAACCAATGGGGTGGGAGCAAACATCCAGTTTAGCGTGACAGCCTTGGCCAGTCCCGCCCCAATCTATCATTGGCAAGTGGGGCCAACCACTGGCGCCGGGCCTTACGCCAACCTTGCCGATGGCGGCACTATCTCAGGTTCCAGCACCGCTATTTTGACGATCAACGGCGCCACTGCAACCAACCAAGCGGATTACCGGGTGGTGATCAGCAACTCGCTTGGCGCCGCCACCAGCAGCCCTCCCGCCAAGCTGACCCTGATCTCCCCGGTGGTGTCGCCCCCTGCGCCAGTTTTGTTCGCCGGTTTGACGGCTAACTTCAATGTCACCATTACCGGCGGGTTGACTCCCACGTTTCAATGGCAGCAGAACGGGACGAATCTCGCCAACGGGGGCCGGATATCCGGCGCGACCACCCGGAATTTGCAGATCAGCAATTTGCAGGGCACCGACGCGGGAAGTTATGACGTGGTCGTAAACTTCGGTTCTTCGCCCGCGCCCAGCGCCGTCTCAGTCCTCAAGGTCTTGCCCGTCTCCCAGGAGAACCTTTATGACGCTGCGGTGCTGGCTGATACGCCGGTAGTTTACTATCGGCTTAACGACATCGGGAACCCATCGTCCAATAATGTGGTCGCCTACGATAATGCCGGCGGGTTTAACGGAATATATGGTATCGATGTCACCAACGGCTCCGCCGGCGTTCAAGGTCCCGGGCCGACCAATGGCTATCCCGGCTTCGCCGCGAACAATCCAGCGGCGTTTTTCAGCCCGGCTGACACCAATTCCTGGATTACCTTGCCGCCGTGGAACTTGAATACCAACAGCGTGACATTCACGGCTTGGGTCAATCCGGCCGCCACCGAACCGGGCCTCGCCGGCATTGTCATGACCGGCACGACCAATAATACCTACGCGGGCTTGGATTATTACTATCAGGCGGACAATAATGGAAACGTCAATCTGGCTTACCAATGGAATGAAGGAGCCGGAAACGACGAAGACGTTTTTTACCAATCGGCGCTCCCGACGCCTACAGGGGAGTGGTCATTTGTGGCAGTGGCCGTCACCCCAACCAACGCGACCCTCTATGTCTTCAACGCCCAAGGCACAAACTCGGCGGTCGATTCAAGCGCGAACGCTGGCATATTTGACCCGAACGGTTCCACCAACCTGGTCATGCCTTTTAACAACCCGGAATACATTGGCAGCGATCCTAATGGCGGGTCATTCGGCTCGCAAAATTTCAATGGAACCATTAGCGACGTGGCTGTATTCAACCAGACCATGAGTTCGGACCAATTGACGACTCTTTACAATGCAGCCTTGGGCGTATTGCCGCCGTTGAATCTGCAAATCGGGTTGGTGGGAACGAATGTTCAAATCACTTGGCCAATCGGAAACCTGCTGCAAGCCACCAAAGTGAATGGGCCGTGGACGACCAATACTCTCGCCACCTCGCCCTACACCGTCGCCCCGGCAGGTTCGATGTTCTACCGGGTTGTAGTACCTTGAGAGGGGCTGGCGTGCGTTGCGACAGGTTTCGAAGACGGATCTCGGCTGTATGAAGCCTTGGTCCCTCCTCTTTTTGGTCTTGTCTTTCGTTTTCGCGCCGCTTACCCGCGCCGAATTCGCCATTCATGATGGCGATACCGTCGTGTTCCTGGGCGACAGCATCACTGCGGCGCGCACCTACGGCGAAATCATCGAGGACTACACGCTTTTACGATTTCCACGATGGAACCTGAAATTCATCAATGCCGGAAAGGGCGGCGAAACGGCCCATCAAAGCCTCGCGCGTTTGGACACCGATGTCTTCGCGCATGGCGCAACGGTGCTGACCGTCGCTTACGGCGTCAATGACATCGGCTGGGGTTTTAAAGCCGATGCCGAACACAAGAAGGAATACCTGGAGGCCATCGGTCAAATCGCCGCGCGATGCGCCCAACACGGCGTGCGGTTATTCATCTGTTCGGCCGCGATAACAGCGGAGAACCCGGACACCGCCGAGCACGGATTCCTGCAAAAGATGTGCGATGAAGGCTTGACGCTGGCCAAGGCTAAAAACGCGGGCACCATTGATGTCCAGCGTTCCATGCGTGAAATCCAGCGCCGCGCCTGGGCGGCTAACGCGACGAAAACGGCCAAGGAGAAAGCGATGTTAATGCATGTCGCCGACAGCGTTCACTTGAATGACCTTGGCCAGATGGCGATGGCGTTTGCCATTCTCAAAGGTCTCGGGGCGCCCGCTGACGTTTCCACCGCCAAGATCGACGCCCGGCAGGCGCAGGCCGGCGCTGGCGAAAACTGCCGGATTTCCGATGTTCGCCGCATAAAGGATGGGGTGACATTCACACGAACCGATGATCGGCTGCCCTTTAATTTCGGCCCGTTGTGGACGCTCCACGAACTTTATATTCCCTTTGCCACCGAGCTAAACCGCTACATGCTGACCGTGACGGCCCTGCCCGAAGGCCAATACGAAGTGACTGCCGGCGGACGGGGCTTGGGCCGGTGGGGCGCTGACAGCCTCGCTCGCGGCATCAACCTCGCTTCCGCGACAACCAATGCCTGGCAACCCGGCGGCCCATGGGACGCCCAAGCCGCCGCGCTCAAGGTATTCACCGAATCGCGCGACAACCTGGCCTTTGCCCGCCGCGACATGGAACAGACATTGGCCTCCAGTCCGCGCACGGAGTCGCTGTGGCACAAAACCATTGATGTCGAGGACAATATCGTCGCGTTGCAACACGCCACCGTCCAGCCGGTGCCAGTGGAATTCGTCATACGCAAAAGCGAAAGTGCGCCGTCCAGAAAAAAGGGACTATGACGCGCGACTTGCGGCCTAAGGAAAATTCTAACAATTTTTGATTGCCATTTGGTGAGTCTGTAAGTACAATTTCAGGTATAGACAATCATACTTTAGCGTTAGCGACTTTTAGAAAGCGCTGCTCGCTGCTCGAAGCGCGGCGGCGCGGGCCTTTGCTCGCTTTTACCCTCATTGAATTATTGGTGGTCATCGCCATTATTGCCATTTTGGCCTCGATGCTTCTGCCTGCGTTGGCACGGTCGAAGTCGGCGGCCGTCCAAAGCAAATGCCTGGGCAATCTCAAGCAGCTCAATCTGGCCATGACGATGTATTGCGCGGATAATCATGATCGGACTCCAAATTCCAACACGGTGGCGGCCGGGGATACCAGCGGGGTGGAAGCCAGCATGGGCATCTGGTGGTATTACAAGGAGTTAGACAAGAGCTACGCCGGCATCAAAGGCCCCGCCACGAGCAACGACATTGTCTTCCAATGTCCCATGGATCGCGGCTGGAAAGGGGTCAGCGCGTATTGGGTCAATCCGCTCTGGACCTACGCGAATCTTGATTACGGCAGCTATGTCTATAATGGATGCGACAGCGATGACGGCACCGGCTACAACATTAATAATGTCATTTTATCCACAGTCGGGCATCCGGCCCGCACTTGGATGATGGCCGAATGGCCGATTCAATGGGCCTACTCGTGGCACCATAGCCTGACCGGAATGCAGAATATCTCCTACAACAACGCGCTGGTGAACATGAGCTTCGTCGATGGCCATGCTGGCGCCACCAAGGTTTATTTTAACGTGGTCGATGGCGTTTTGCCTGTTTCTTATCCAACCCGGGATATTCCCTCGACTTACAATTACCAGAATGCGCCGGATTAAAGCGCCATGACGTCTTTGTATTACTTGCGCCCAGCCTGGGTCCTGGCCGTCAGTTTAGTGGCGCTCGTTGCGTGCAGGCCCAATGAAACAAAAACCTTGTTGGAACCCAGCCAGACTCTTGGCGTCGTTATGGCCGAGGAAGCAATTCACGCGGCGGGCGCCAATAAGAAAATCGCCGTGATTTCACATGATGACGCCTGGGGGCCGCCCTCGACCGTTGAACAGGCCTTCGACACCGCCATCCAGAAACAGGGTTTTTCGGCCTCCGTCGTGAAGTCCGCCAATTTGGGCGACCCGATGCGCCGGCACCAAATTGGGTTGCAGCCCGACGATTTTTTTGAAGCCGTGCAGAAAGCGGCCGACGCAGGCGCGATCGTCTCGTTTGTCGGCGCGCCGCTCCTGACACCCGGCGACATTGCCCGGATGCCGTCCTCCCATCCACCCATTCTGATTATTGCCACAACCGCGATGGGCGCACAACTCGGCGTGCCCGGCAACCCGGAGCGCCTGGCCAGCTTGCTGGATGCCAAAGTCATCCAAGCGGCCATCGTTAATGGCGCGTCGGCGGCTGCGTCCGATAAAACCGACGCTACCCACCGATTGTTTGCCCAAAACTATTCCATCTTGCGCCAGCCCCGATGACCGGCAGCGGGTTAGCATCCGATCGAAATATGCCGGAAGCCCGCAAAGAAACCCCTGACTTGGTGATTCGCGAACCGGTTTCCGCCGAGATCGAACGAGTGCTTCATCTCTTCGGCCATGTGCGGCTGTCTCCCGAAGCTCGCTTGCTGGCGGCAGTGCGAAGCCGCCCAATAGAACGGTTCATTGCCGCAGTCGCCTGGTGGCCGGTGGGAACGGTGGGCCTCTTCCACGCCGTCTGTTTGCCCGGGGTGGACCGATCCAGCGTGACCGGCCTATTGACGGATAAGATTGCAGAATGCGCGCGCCAAGCGGGGATAAAAACCATCCAATGCGCGGACCTGCTCACCGAAAACGACGAATGGTTTGGCATTTTGCGTCAAAACGGCTTCGAGCGCCTGCGTTCAGAGCGTTCGTTTGAAATTGCCTACCCGGATGCCTGGACGCGCATCATGCAACTCCATCAGAAGCACGGGGCGCGAATTCCCGCCACTTGGCAAGCAAGGCCGATCCGAGACCTTCCCCCCGAATCAGCGCTGGAGGTGATTGAGTCGCATCGGCTGCTGACTCCTGCCGAGGTGCGCGCGTTTTGGCAGAAGAACTCTCCCGGCGGCTTTACTCTCGACCTATCTTGCGTTTTGTTTGATGGCGAGCGGCCTTTTGGGGCTTTTCTGGCGCGGCGAAAAGGAGACGTGTATTATGTGGACGTGCAGGTCGTTCGGGAAAAGAATCCGATCCTGCGGTCCTTGGGCGACTTATTTATGATGTATCGAATGCTCATCTTGCATGACGCGGCCCAACGCGCCGGGACGGACGTTCCGATTCGCTCGCTCAGGTTTCGGAGCGGCCAAATCGAGCACCGCCAAACTGCCAACCTTGCCCTGCGCATGGGAGGACGCGAACTCTCCGCCACCCATGCCATGGGGAAAGCGCTATGAAAAACTGGAAGAGGAATGTGAATTCCTTCGGCGTTTTTGGCGTCGAAGTCTTTAGTACATGGATCACCATAAGCCCAATCCAGAGCATCTCGCATTGACGCGCCGCGATTTTCTGCACCGCTGCGGCATGGGCATGGGCGCGATTGGCCTGGCCAACCTGCTTTCCACCCTGGGGGGGGCCGAGACGGCGCGCGCCGATAATTATATTTCCCCGCTTCTTCCCAAAGCGCCGCCCTTTCCAGGCAAAGCCAAACGAGTCATTCATATTTTTGCCAATGGCGGCCCCTCGCATGTCGATACCTTTGACCCCAAGCCGTCGCTGGAAAAATATGCCGGCAAATTGCTGCCGGCGGAGAACCTTGCCACCGAACGCAAGACCGGGGCCGCTTTCCCTTCCCCTTTCAAATTCAAAAAATACGGCCAGAGCGGCATCGAGGTGAGCGATTTGTTTTCTCATGTGGCCGAAAGCATCGATGACATTTGCGTGATTCGTTCCATGACGGCCGATGTTCCGAATCACGAACCTTCGCTCATGCTGATGAATTGCGGCGACGCGCGCTCCATCCGGCCCAGTGTCGGTTCATGGGTGACGTACGGGCTTGGTTCGGAGAATCAAAATTTGCCCGGATTTATCGCCATGTGCCCGGGCGGTTATCCGATCCAGGAATCGCAAAATTGGCAGGCCGGTTTCCTGCCGGGAGCGTATCAAGGCACCTATATTGACACGGCGCACACCCGGATCGAGGAGTTGATTCAGAACATTAAGAACGATTACGTCTCCTTGCCGCAGCAACGCCAGCAATTGGATCTTCTGCAAAAACTCAACGAGCGGCATCTGGAAAAACGGCGCGAGGACGGCCAGTTGGAGGCGCGCATCCAATCGTTCGAGCTGGCCTACCGGATGCAGATGGACGCGAGCGACGCGTTTGACATCAGCCGTGAGCCTGAACATATCCGCAAAATGTATGGCGACGGAACGCAGGCGCGGCAACTCCTCATCACCCGCCGCCTGATCGAGCGCGGCGTGCGTTTCGTGCAGGTCTGGCATGGCGCGGGCCAGCCGTGGGACAGCCATGACGACATACAGCTTAACCACGGAAATCTCGGTCGCGAGTCCGACCAGGCGATTGGCGCCTTGTTGAAGGACCTGAAGCAGCGCGGCATGCTCAAGGATACTTTGGTCATCTGGGGCGGCGAATTTGGACGGACGCCAACGGTCGAGCTGCCCAAGCCCGGTTCCAATGCCGGCAAAATAAACGGGCGCGACCACAATCATTACGGCTTCAGCATGTGGCTGGCCGGAGGCGGCGTGCGCGGCGGGTATGTTCACGGCGCGACGGATGAGTTCGGCTTCGCCGCCGTCGAGAACAAAGTGCATGTCCACGATTTGCACGCCACGATTTTGCAACTTCTCGGCTTCGACCACGAAAAGCTCACCTTCCGCAATTCCGGCCGCGATTTCCGGCTGACCGATGTTTATGGCCATGTCGTACGGGAATTGATCGCGTGAAAGCGCGGTTGAGCTACGCCTTTTTTCTCGCGCTCTTCCTTGGGTCGTTGACTCGCGCCGCAGTCGCTGCCGGCGATCCTGCGGGCGTGGAATTTTTCGAGAGCAAGATTCGCCCCATCCTGGTGGACAATTGCTATCCGTGCCACAGCCGGCAAAGCCCCAAAATCAAAGGCGGACTGCTCCTGGACACGCGCGAAGGTCTGTTGAAAGGCGGCGATACCGGCCCGGCCATCAAACCCGGCGACGTTGAACAAAGCCTTTTGATCAAAGCCGTCCGTTACACCGAGGACGATCTGCGGATGCCGCCGAAAAATAAAAAGCTGGCCGCCGCGCAAATCGCCAGCCTCGAAGCCTGGGTAAAAATGGGCGCGCCCGACCCTCGCACGGCGCCCGCAGGACTCTCCAAGGCTGAAACCATTCGGGACAAAGCCCGTTCCCATTGGGCCTTCCAACCCGTTCGCCAACCCAATGTTCCGGCCGTCAAAAATAAACGCTTCGTCCGCGATCCGGTGGATAATTTTATCCTCGCCCGATTGGAGGCGGCCAAACTCCCGCCTTCGCCCATGGCAGACAAACGCACGCTCATCCGTCGCGCCACCTTCGATCTCATCGGTTTGCCGCCCACGCCGGAGGAAGTCACGGCGTTCATGGCCGACAAGTCGCCCGAGGCGTTCGCCCGCGTGGTCGATCGTTTGCTGGCCTCGCCGCGATACGGCGAACGCTGGGGCAGGCACTGGCTCGATGTGGCCCGTTACGCGGACACCAAGGGTTACGTTTTCGAGGAGGATCGCCACTTTCTTTATGCCTACACCTACCGCGATTACGTCATCCGCGCCTTCAACGAAGACCTGCCTTATGACCAATTCATTAAAGAGCAGATTGCGGCGGATTTATTGCCAAGCGCGGTGGACAAACGTTCACTGGCCGCCTTGGGTTATCTGACGCTTGGACGCCGATTTGTCAACAATATTAACGACATCATTGATGATCGGATTGATGTGGTTTGCCGGGGGATGATGGGCTTGACCGTCGCCTGCGCCCGTTGCCACGACCACAAGTTCGACCCGATTCCCTCGCGGGATTATTATTCTTTATACGGTGTTTTTGCCAGCTCGATGGAACCCAAGGAGGAGCCATTGCTCGGCCTTGAAACGCCGGGGAAGGCGCACGATGAATATCTTGCCGAGCACAAAAAGCGCGTCGAGGAACGCGATAAATTCCGCGCGGAGCACGAACGCGCGCTGGCCACCCAACTGCGCAGCCAGGCTGGCGATTACCTGCTGGCCGCTTACGAGGCGCGGGAGTCCACCAATAAGCCGGACTTGGACGCGGTGGCCCACGCCCACAAATTGCATCCTAGCGTGTTGCGCCGCTGGACGGCGGGACTGGAGGGCTGGCGCACGAGTCAGCCGGCCATTTTCGCGCCGTGGTTCGCCTTTGCCGCATTGCCCGAGAAGGATTTTCCGGCGCGCGCCAAGGACCTCGCGGCGAAATTCAACGTCCCCATCAATCCGTTGGTGGCCCGCGCCTTTTCGGGGAACCCGCCGGCCACGATGAAGGAAGTCGCAGAACGATACGGCAAGGTATTCACCGAAATCGACAAGCGCTGGCAGGACGCCATGGCGGCTACAAACTCGCCCACGATCACGGCATTGCCCGACGCTGCGCAGGAAGCGGTGCGGCAAATCCTCTACGCCGCTGACGCGCCCGCCAATCTTCCGCCCAAGGAGTTTGACCGATTGTATGAAACTCCGATTTCACAGAAGCTGCGCGCGTTGCAACGCCACGTTGATGAACTCGACGCCACCTCTCCCGGTGCGCCTCTTCGCGCCATGGCGCTGGTGGATCGGCCCGATCCCCATGACACGCATATTTTCATTCGAGGCAACAGCGCGAACGAAGGGCCGGAAGCCCCGCGCGAATTCCTGCAAGTCCTCAGCGGCCCGGACCGCAAACCCTTTCACAAGGGCAGTGGACGCCTCGAACTGGCCGAAGCCATTGCCAGCCCCGACAATCCTCTCACCGCCCGAGTCCTGGTCAACCGCGTCTGGATGCATCATTTCGGCAGCCCGCTGGTGGCGACCCCGAGTGATTTTGGATTGCGCTCGGAACCGCCCTCTCACCCCGAATTGCTGGACTACCTTGCGGCGCGTTTTATGGCCGAAGGCTGGTCGATTAAGAAGCTCCACCGGCTGATCATGCTCTCCGGCGCCTACCAGCAAAGCAGCGATAACAACGCCGCTTGCGCCGCAGTCGATCCGAACAATCAGTTGCTTTGGCGAATGAACCGCCAACGGCTCGAATTTGAGGCCATGCGCGACACACTCCTGGCAGTTTCCGGCAAATTGGACCTGACGGCGGGTGGACACGCGGTGGATATTACCGTCCCATCTTCCTCTCGGCGCACGGTCTATGGCTACGTGGACCGGCAGAACCTGCCCGACTTGTTCCGCGCCTTCGACTTTGCCAGCCCGGACACCAGCAGCCCGCGGCGATTTTACACCAGCGTGCCGCAGCAGGCGTTGTTTCTGATGAATAGCCCCTGGATCATTGAGCAGGCCAAAAACCTGGTCAACCGGCCTGACTTCCATTCCGTGTCCACCGACCGGCAACGGTTCCACTTGCTCTATCAACTGGCCTTCCAACGCGACCCAAGCCATGAGGAAATCGAATGGGCCCGCCAATTTATTCACACTCCTTCGACTGCTTCCCAGATCGTCAAAACCACAAATTGGTTTTTCGGGTATGGCGCCTTTGACCAAACGTCCGCCCGAGTCAAAGCCTTTCACACGCTGCCTTATTTCACGGGCAGTGGATTTCAGGGCGGCGCCGCGCTGCCTGATCCTCAGTTAGGCTGGGTTTTGCTCAATGCCCTCGGCGGCCATCCGGGAAACGATCAGGACCACGCCGCCATTCGCCGCTGGATTGCCCCGCGCGATGGCGCTGTTATGATCAGCGGAACTTTAGTCCACCCGGATTCCAAGGGTGACGGGGTGCGCGGGCGCATTGTCTCCAGCCAGCTTGGGTTGCTCGGCCAGTGGCTGGTGCATAACAAAAAAGAAGAGACTACTCTGAAACGCGTCGAGGTGCGTCGAGGGGACAAGATTGATTTCGTGACAGACTGCTACGAAGACATGGGTTACGATTCCTTCACCTGGTCTCCCACGATTCGCTTTCTCGCGGACGGCAAAACCGCGCCGCGAGATCGAATGGAATGGAGCGCATCCGCCGATTTTACCGAAGCGTCCCACGCCACCTCCCCAAGCCTCGATGCCTGGCAGAAATACGCGCAGGTTCTCCTCATGTCCAACGAATTGGTCTTCGTGGATTGAATGGCTTTCCCAAGAGCTTCAGACAGCCGCCAACTTTTCATCCCGGGATACAAATCGAATTTCCACGCGTTTATTGACCGCTGCGGCAATGCGTTCGAGCATAGTCAGAGAATGTCCTTCGTAGTCGGAATCCTCGAGCCTGCTGATGACCGAGGCGGTAGTCCCAACCAATTTCGCAAGACGCGCTTGCGTCAAGCCCGCTTGCTCTCTTAGGGCAAAAATCTCCCGGGCAAGCCTATCGTGGGCTCGTTCTTCCTCGAGTTGGGCCATGCGGCGCGGTTTGCCAGCATAATAGCGCCGGTGCAATATAAGCACCGCGTCCGAAGTTGCATTTTTCTTTTTCGACATATCTATGCTTCAAGCCATTCGAGAACCGGCACAGAGCCATCGTCTTCCTTGTAAAGGACTACTTTAGTCTGAGGCATTTGTAGCCTTTCCCATTTAGAAGAATAGTCGCAATTTTGCGAAGTTTGTCAAACCCAAAATCAATGTGATTGTGCGGCAGGGTGCATTTCACTTTTTTGGCTTTGGCGTGTCTCGGGCAAGGACTTTGGCGTTGGACGATTGAAAAATGGTCATTGAAAATTTGCCATCTGTCATTTTGGGGGTTATGGTCAAGTCCTGAAATAAATTTGGTACTTTGAACATTGTTGTTGATTGTTGTTGTTGATTGTCCTCCTCCCCCAGTGCGCAGTGGAGGTGAGCGTAGCGAACCGGAACGAAGCACTGGGGGAGGAGGGATTTCATTTT
>DASRLE010000336.1:0-2674 GCA_035648615.1 Saccharimonadales bacterium (SeqCode)
ATACCGATCCGCGCAAAACGGACCTCTTCGCCAAATTTCCCTGGCCGCGTGTGCCAACTCCTTTCATTGATTTTTCCCTGCCCGAGCCTGCACGCACCGCCCAGGTCATCCAAAAGGAAAAGCAAACCGAGGCGCAAATTCTCAAGCTCATTGCCGGGCGCGGCGTGGATATTGCCGCCATCATCATCGAGCCGGTGCAAGGGGAAGGCGGGGACAATCATTTTCGCGGTGAATGGTTGAGAACCTTGCGGCGCATTTGCGATGAAAATGAAATGCTGCTGATCTTCGATGAAGTGCAGGCCGGCATGGGCATCTCAGGAAAAAATTGGTGCTGTCAGCACTTTGACGTTTTGCCGGATTTGTTGGTCTTTGGGAAAAAGGCGCAAGTGTGCGGCGTGATGGCGGCGCCGCGTCTTGACGAAGTGAAGGACAACGTCTTTCGCCTGCCCAGCCGCATCAATTCAACCTGGGGTGGAAATTTTTGCGACTTCGTCCGTTCAACGCATTATTTGCGAATCATCCAGGAGGAAAAGTTGGTCGATAACGCGCGCGACAAGGGCGCTTATTTTCTGGCCGAACTCCAGAAGATCGCCGCGAAAAATTCCCTTCTCACTGCGGTGCGCGGACGCGGGCTGCTCCTCGCCTTCACTTTGCCCAATCGCGAATCGCGCGACCGTTTTTGGAATGGCGCTTATGAGCTGGGTTTGGTTGTTTTGCGTTGCGGCGAACGTTCCATCCGCCTCCGTCCCGTCCTCGATTTGAAAAACGACGTAATCGACGATGCTTTAAAAATAATTGACGCCGAATGCCACCGCCTCGCCTGACATGAAAACGTCTGCCTCCGCGCTCTTCAAAAAACTCGGACTGCGTCCCGCCAACGCCGGTGTTTTCTGCGGCGAATGGATGGGCAGCGGGCCAATCTTAAAAAGCTTTTCCCCAATCGACGGCAAGGAATTGGGGCGCGTCCACACGGCCACCGCCGCCGAATACGAGACGACCATGGCGCGCGCCAACAAAGCCTTCCAAGTTTGGCAAACCTGGCCCGCGCCCAAACGCGGGGAAATCATCCGCCAATTCGGCAATGCGTTGCGCGAAGCGAAATCCGATCTCGGACGCCTGCTCACGCTCGAAGCGGGCAAAATTCTGGCCGAGGGCGAAGGCGAGGTGCAGGAGATGATTGACATCTGCGACTTCGCGGTCGGTCTTTCCCGTCAGCTTTACGGCTTGACCATCGCTTCCGAGCGTCCGCAACACCGCATGATGGAGCAATGGCATCCGTTGGGCATCGTCGGCATTATTAGCGCCTTCAATTTTCCCGTGGCTGTCTGGGCGTGGAACAGCGCCCTCGCCGCCGTGTGCGGAGACGCAACTTTGTGGAAGCCGTCCGGCCAAACGCCCCTATGTGCAATCGCCGCCATTAAAATCGCCGAGCGCGTTTGCCGTGACAACGGGGCGGACCCGGGCATTTTTAGTTTGGCCATTGGCGGACGCGACGCCGTTGGCGAAAAAATGGCGCAGGACAAACGCCTCCCGCTAATTTCCGCCACCGGTTCCACCAGGATGGGCCGCGATGTCGGACAAAAAGTGCAACATCGTCTGGGCCGCGTCCTCCTGGAACTGGGCGGCAACAACGCCATCATCGTCGCCCCGAGCGCTAATTTGGATTTGGCCGCGCGCGCCATTCTATTTGGAGCGGTCGGCACCGCGGGCCAGCGTTGCACCACCACCCGCCGTGTCTTTGTTCATCAATCCATTGCCGCCGAACTGACCCAACGGCTCGTCAAAGCCTATCGCCAGGTTCCCATCGGAAACCCGCTCGATTCCAAAACCCTGATGGGACCGCTGATCAATGTGGCCGCGGTGGACGCGATGCAAAAGGCCTTGCGCCATTTGCGCGAGGAAGGCGGACAAATTCTTTGCGGCGGTGAATTGTTGACCGGTAAAAAATATCCCGGCGGCGGTTACGTCACACCCTGCATGGCCCAGGCCGGACCTCATTTCAAAATCGTGGCCGAAGAAACTTTCGCGCCTATTCTTTATCTCATTCCCTACCAAAAAATGGAAGAGGCCGTCGCGTGGCACAATGAAGTTCCCCAAGGTTTAAGCTCGGCCATTTTCACCAATGACTTGCGCGAGGCGGAATCGTTTCTTTCCCAAAGCGGCAGCGATTGCGGCATCGCCAATGTCAACATTGGAACAAGCGGCGCGGAAATCGGCGGCGCGTTTGGCGGCGAGAAAGAAACCGGCGGCGGACGCGAAAGCGGCAGCGACTGCTGGAAAAATTATATGCGACGCCAAACCGTCACGATCAATTACTCCGCCGAACTGCCGCTGGCGCAAGGCATCCGATTCGGCGAATGAACCGCTAAGCCGGTTTTTCGCCCTCGGATTTTTTGTCAGCCATGGCGTTTTTTAAGGCGGGAACCTGTTCGAGCAATCTTTCGAATTTGATGCCGGTCAAACTCTCGATCACCGGCGGCAACTGGCTGATGATTTGGGTCACGTCGGCGGTCACTTTGCTCGCGCCGCCGCCCGGTCCGCCGTTGTTGATGATGACGATTTTCTCCGTTTTGGCCAGCGGCTCGCTGATTTTGCCCGCCAGCTCCGGCAGGATGCGCGCGATCATTTCGATAACCGCCGCCTCGTTGTATTGCTTGAACGACTCGGCCTTGAG
>DASRLE010000337.1:0-9168 GCA_035648615.1 Saccharimonadales bacterium (SeqCode)
CGACATGCCGCCCAGCATCCAAAAACCCCAAAAATCCGCGCCGAATTCCGCCCGCACGCGGTGGATCAGGGTTTCCGTGTAGAAATTGCCCGCCCACGGGATGATGGTTTGGATCGGGCCATGAAAATTTCGCGAAGTGGCCGCGCCGATTTTTTCCACATCGCACCCGCGCAAGGCGCCCAGAATTTCGTCCAGAATGCCCAGGGCCTCCTGGCGCGCTTTCCATTCGGCTTCAGACCGGAGCAAATATTTTTCGGTGACCATTTCCAGGATCGGGCCGACGTTCTGGGCCATCCCCCCGTGAACCAGCACCAGGCTATCCTGCAAATTCTGCCGCGCTTGGGCGTCCGCATCGCGCTCGTCCAGCACGCGATGGGTGGGCATCAAGCGTCCATGGCTCAAACCGTATTCAGGATCGTCGAGGCCGGCCACCGCGCCCTCAATCAGTTTCATGCCCGGCCAAATTCCGCCGGAGTCCTGCCAGCCGCCCCCGGAGCCTCCCAGCCATTCGCCCAAAATGGCGCGGGCCAGCACGAGGCGGCGCTCTTCCTCGCGCAAAGGGCCGCACAAGGAGTGGGCCTGTCCGGTCGCTCTCATGCAAACGGAGATTAACGCGGCCAGCAGATTGGTCGAGACGGCCAGGCGCGAACCTTTAGGAATATTATTGACGTTGCTGGTAATTTCCAAACCCAGGCCGGGGCCGAGCAACCGGGCCAGCAAATCGGCCAGATTTTGTCCCGAGCCCTCGCTGCCCGGAGGGACCAACCCGGCGGCGATGACGGCGGCCTTGAGCAGGCCCAGGTAATCTTTGGCAAAATCGAAAACCTCCGCCAGGTTGGAGATGTCCGCAGCGGCGTTGAGATCGAGACTGATCAAGCGCAGGACCGGTTCTTCGATGACGCGCAAATAAACTTCGATCGGCGGTTGCGGCGAGGCGTCCCGTCCATGCACGCCCAAGTCGATGGAAATGTTCAAGACCTTGGCCCCTTCAGGATAATCCATGCCGAGGAAAAAAATGTCGCTCCAGGCGCTATGAGTGAGATCCATCCGCACGGGAGTCCGCTCGCGCAAAATGGGGTAGGAGCCGTCTGCGCCGCGTTGCAGCAATTCGGGCCGCAGGCGCAAGGGGTGGTCGGCGGGGTGGCCCATGCGGAACATCCATTGGTTGCCCCGCACCGAACGAACACTGCGCCGCACCTGGTCGGCCAGGGTTTGAATGCCAAGACGATGATAGGCTGCGGCCAGCGCGCTGGAAATGGCGTCGCTCGGGCCGTCCTGTTCTTGACAGTCAAGAAAAACCTTGATGGCTTCCTCAAAGCGGCGATGCAGCAAATGCGCGTAGCCCTGGAAGGGGATGAGGCCGCGCATTTTGACGCCAGGCTTCAACGGCAGATGAAAGCGGTGAATGGCATAGAGGAAGAACAGCGCGCGCACGCGCTCATACAGATTTTCACGGCGATAACGGAACGTTTCCAAGTCCTGGCATTCCGCAAGCAATTGCTCCAGCGAAGCTTTACCACAGAAGGCATCGAGAGATTGATTGCGCACGGCGGCGTCCGGCGCGGTGATGATTTGGCGGAGGTGCTGGGACATACCGGCTGCTATTGCTGGGCCAGCATTTCGACGAGATTGGAAAGGACTTCGTCGCGGTCCTTGCCGTCGAAAGCCAAGGCGAGTTGCGCGGTCAACAAACCATACTTGCGGCCAATGTCGTAACGCCGCCCCTGCAACTCCAAGGCGAGATACCGTTCCTCGGAAGCCAATTCATTGAGGGCCGAGCTCAAGGCGGCCGTCTCAGTCAGGCGGCGCATCAGGCCCGCGGTCAAAACATGCATGCCAAAAAAGCAAAGGTAACGGCCGGCGCGCAGTCCCGGCACAACCAGTTTTTGCTCCGCTTCGGTCGGCGTCGGTTTTTCCAGGACGGTGTCGATTTGATAAAGGTGCGGACGCCCGGGCACGAGACGCCCGCCAATCGCGCCGTAAAACGGCAGCTTGCTTTCGTGGGTTGCTTGTACGGCGGAAACCGCGCACGACTCCGCGCGGGCCGCCTCGACCAATTGTTGCGCGCAGTTATTTTCCATCCGGCTGACGTAGAGATGGTCGCCGACCAGCAGCAAGAAGGGATCATCGCGGGTAAAGTCGCGGGCGCATTGCACGGCGTGGCCGTAACCGAGCGGGGCCGGTTGTTCGACAAATTGAAGACGATGGGCGTGCGCCCCGGCCGCCGCGCGATAGGCCGCTTCATCGCCGGGGCAGACCACCACGCAAATCTCATCAGTGCCGGCTTTCAGCACTTCCTCCACGATGATGGCGAGCGCGGTTTTTTGGGAACCGTCCCGGTCCACCAAAGTTTGGAGAGGCAAGGTGCGCTGGCTTTTGCCGGCGGCGGTAATGATGGCTTTTTTAATTTCCACAGAGCGTGAGAATTCCACAATACCGCAAAACCGTCAATGTCGCCGGGCTGCATCAGGCAGCGGAAATCAGAAACTGAGGGTGAACAATTTGGAGGATCCGTTATAGAAGAAGAGGCCCGCATCCAAAATGTCCCGGCCGATCAGGACGTCAATTCCGTAAGAATGAAGATGGCATTCAATAATTGGGATCGCTGAAAATTTCCAATTATGTCCACCCAACGGGAATATCAGGGAGGCATCGTATTGTATGGCCAAATGCGCGTTACCCGCGGTTGATGGCGTATGTATGGGGATTGTTCCTCGGGGCGGAATCTTTAAAGCGGCGAGGATCCTAGGGTCAATACAAGTAGAACTTGCTCCGGTATCGACTAAAGCTCTTCCTTTAACCAGAGGGGGGACTGCTTGATTCCCTGCCAAAAGAGCCTTTTCTCTCGGCTCACTCACCCCAACGTGAATGTCAATTACTGGGCCAACTGGGCCAATTTGCAATGTTAGGTTCGGCATGGTTCGATGTCCCGTGTGAAAAACTGAACCTGTTCGACCGATTCAACTTTTTTCACCAAGAATGGCTTCAATCCACACTTTTCATATCCAACGGTGAGGGCGTCCTGATACGTCCCGAAAATGCCAATCAAAGACTTTCCAAAAATAACCACAAATTTTCCCTCGTGCTCAATCAAATTGGGCAACTCATGCCGATATACGTCCAGTTCTTGTTCGAATTCCATAGGAACATCCTTCACTAAACATCCATCCAGATTAATGCAACCGTATATCCGCATATATCCACCGCGTCAACGGTTTTGTTTACTGAAGCTACTCGTGCTTGTCACATTTCCGGCGGGGGGGTAACGTGCGGCGCGCATGACACAAAAAGCTTACGCAGCGGCCGGAGTGGACATCGACCTGGGAAACCGGGTCAAGGCCACTTTGCCGCAATTGCTCGCCTCGACCCATCGCCGCGAAGTCCTCGGCAAGGTGGGTGGCTTCGGCGGCTTGTTTGCTCTCGATACCAAAAAATTTCGCCAGCCGGTACTGGTGTCCAGTGCGGATGGGGTGGGCACAAAATTGAAACTGGCCTTCGCCATGGATCGTCACGACACGGTGGGGCAGGATCTGGTCAATCATTGCGTCAACGATATTGCCGTGATGGGGGCGGAGCCGCTCTTTTTTTTGGATTATATTGGGACGGGCCAGTTGCAGCCGCGCGTTTTCCGGGAGTTGATTGGCGGGTTTGCCCAGGCGTGCGCTCACAATAACTGTGCTTTGATTGGCGGCGAAACGGCCCAGATGCCCGGTTTCTACCGCGAGGGCGAGTACGATGTCAGCGGGACGATTGTTGGCGTGGTGGAAAAATCGCGGTTGCTGGATGGCAAACGCATTCGGCCCGGCGATGCGATCATTGGGCTTGCCTCCAGCGGATTGCACACCAACGGCTATTCGCTCGCCCGCCAGATTTTCTTCGAGAAGCTGAAGTGGAAGCCGCGCACGTTCGTGCCGGAACTGGACAATTCCATTGGCGGCGAATTGTTGAAGATTCATGTGAGTTACTGGCCTTTGCTGCGAAAGCTTTTGCCGCGCGGGGTGATTAAAGGGCTGGCCCACATTACGGGCGGAGGTTTCGTGGATAACATTCCTCGCGTTTTGCCCAAGAAATGCGGCGTGGTTATCCGCAAAGATTCGTGGGATGTTCCGGCTATTTTTCAATTGATCGCGGCGCGGGGCGGCGTGGAGGAAAAGGAGCTTTACCAAGTGTTTAATATGGGCATTGGCATGACGGTCATCGTGCCCGGCGACAAAGCGAACAGCATCCTGAAATTCATTCGCGCGCAAAAGCAAAGCGCTTGGATAATCGGCGAGGTTGTCCGCGGAACAGGCGGCGTGCGACTGGTGTAAAGAATAAAATCGCAATGGATATTTTTGATGAATTGTCATGGCGCGGCCTGGTGGCGGATTGTACGGACGCGGATGGATTGCGCCAGCGCTTGGCGAGCGCGCCCATCACTCTTTACTGCGGGTTTGATCCAACGTCCGACAGTTTGCATGTGGGCAATTTGGTGCCGCTGCTGGCCCTGCGCCGTTTTCAATTAGATGGACACTTGCCTATCGTCGTGGCCGGTGGCGCGACGGGACTGATTGGCGATCCCAGTGGAAAAGTTGCCGAGCGCCAGCTTCTGACCCGCGAGATTTTGGCGGCGAACGTGGCCTCGATTAAAGAGCAACTCCGCCGCTGGCTCGATTTTGACCGCGCCGGCAATCCAGCCCGTTTAATGGACAATGCGGAATGGACGGCGCCGGTCAGTTTCCTTGATTTTCTGCGCGACACCGGCAAGCATTTTTCTGTCAATCAGATGATGGCGAAGGAAAGCGTGCGCGCCCGCCTCGAAGATCGCGAGACGGGCATCAGCTTCACCGAGTTCAGCTACATGCTTTTGCAGGCGTTCGATTTTTCTCATCTGCGCGAGCATTGCCACTGTGAACTGCAAATCGGCGGGTCCGACCAATGGGGCAATATCACGGCGGGGCTGGATTTGACGCGCAAGAAACTGGGCGTCCATGTTTTTGGACTGACTCTGCCGCTGATCCTGAACAGCGATGGGACGAAATTCGGCAAGACGGCAGCCGGGGCGATCTGGGTGGATGCGCGCAAAACCAGCGTCTATCGCTTTTACCAATTCTGGATCCAAACCGATGACCGCGATGCGGTGCGCTACCTCAAGCTCTTTACGTTTCTGAGTCAAGACGAAGTTTCCGCCCTCGAACTCGAACATCAAGCCAAGCCGGAGGGACGCGCCGCGCATAAGGCGCTCGCCCGGGCGATGACCGATTTGATTCATGGGGAAAGTGCGACGGCCGAGGCGATGCGCGCCAGCGAGATTCTGTTTGGCGGCGGCCTGGAGGGGATTGGCGAGAGCACTTTCAATGAAATCGTGGGCGAAGTTCCGACGCGCGATCTTGAGGCCGCCAAGCTGCAAGGCGCGGGAGTTCCGCTGGCCGAGCTTTTGGTCCTCGGCGGGCTTTGTCCGTCGAAAGGGCAGGCCCGCAAAGATATCGAGGGCGGCGGCGCTTACCTCAACAATGTGCGCGAAGCGAACCCCCAACGCCATTTGACGGCCGGCGATTTGTTGTTCGGCAAGCATTTGCTTTTGCGCAAAGGAAAACGCAATTATGTCGTGTTGACGGCAAAGTAAATTATGAAAAACTTGACACTGCGATTGGTAATCGCCACCGCCATGATCGGCGCCGCGTTCGGCGCGGACGTCAAAACGGAATTGGTTTACGTGGGCTCGGGCAAGAAAAATATTTACGCTTATCGAATGGATCTGGCCTCGGGCGCTCTTTCGCCATTGGGAACGGCGGCGCAAATCGTTGATCCCTCTTATTTCGCCATTGCGCCGGACCGGCATTTTCTTTATGCCGTGACCGAGGGCGCGGCGGCGGAGAGCAGTTGGATCAGCAGTTTTAGGATTGACTCGAAGACGGGCAAGCTGGCCTTTGTGAACAAGCAACCGACGGGCGGGGCCGGCCCCTGTTTTGTCGAGGTGGACCAGCGCGGCAAAGATGCGCTGGTGGCCAATTACAACAGCGGGAGTTTTTCGGTTTTTCCCATCAATGAAGGCGGCGCATTGGGCGCCATGTCGGAGTTGATTCAGGACCACGGTTCCGGCCCCAATCCACAACGGCAGAAGGGGCCGCACGCCCATTGCATCGTGACCGGGCCGGATGACCGCTTCGCGTTCGGCTGCGATCTGGGCCTGGATAAAGTCATGGTTTTCAAATTCGATCCGGAGAAAGGATCGCTGGCCGCAAATGACCCGGCCTTTGCGGTCATTAAAGCGGGCTCGGGACCGCGCCATATTTCATTTCACCCCAACGGCCAGTTTGCCTACGTCATCAACGAAATGAGTTCAACCTTGACCGTCATGGCCTGCGACCTGGAGCGCGGGACGTTGCGCGAAATCGAAACGCAGCCGCTTTTGGCCAGCGATTTCAAAGGGGAGAATACCGCAGCGGAAGTGGCGGTTCATCCTTCGGGAAAATTTGTTTTCGCCTCGAACCGGGGCGAAGACGGCATTGCGGTTTTTCGCTGTGATCCGGCGACCGGTCAATTGACTTTCCTGGAGCGCGATTCAACCCTCGGAAAGGTCCCCCGAAATTTTGAGATTGACCCGTCGGGCGCTTTTCTGCTGGCCGCCAACCAGAACTCCGGGGGCGTGATCATTTTTAGCATTGATCTCAGCACGGGCCATTTGCAGTCCACCGGAAACAAAATCTCAGTCGAGCAGCCCATGTGTGTCAAGTGCCTTGCGGAATAGCGGTTTGCAGTCGAGGGCCGCGTGGTCTAAATTGGGCGATATGAAGTCAGCGAAGTTCATCCTCTTGGCGGTCCTTTTTTTCTGCGGGCCTGGATTGCGGGCCGACCAAATCGAGATGCAAAATGGCGATCATTATTCCGGGAAAGTCATTTCCATGACGGCGGACACGGTTGTTCTGGAAAGCGACGTTTTGGGTAAAATCAACGTGCCCCGCGCCAAAGTGGGAACGCTGCACCTCAGCCCGTCCGCGCCAGTGATCGCTCCCAAGACCCCTGCGACGGCGACGCCGGATATCGCGGCGGCCTTGCGTCAATTGGGGGCGAACACGAATTTTATCGAGCAGATCCGCCGGCAGTTTTTGCAGGGAGCGGGGCCGGAAGCCAACGCCAAATATGACGAGATGATCGGCGGATTGATGAGCGGCAAACTGGATATGAACACACTGCGCAAGGAAGCCAAGTCGGCGGCCGACCAGCTTCGGTCGTTGAAAAGCCAGGGGGACAATATGGGCGGCTTGCTGGACACCTATTTGTCTATACTTGACTCATTTCTGAAAGAGTCGTCCGTTTCCACTTCGGTCCCGGTGACACACACCAACTATGGCGTCGGCATCGTCCGGTAGAACGTTGGGGCTGCGGGTTAGCGTTTGCGGCGATCAAGGGCCAGTTCGATGGCTGAATTGACTTCCCCCCCCACCAGAATGGCGATCCCGGAGAGATAAAACCATAACAGCAAAATAATGATGGCCCCAATCGAGCCATAGGCAACGCTGTAATGGTTGAAGTAATGCATATAGTATTTAAATCCAAAGGAAATGGCCAGCCAGAGGGTGACTCCAACCATCGTCCCGGGCATCAGCCAATGCCAATGCATGTGTTTGATATTCGGCCCAAAATAATAAACCAGGCTGAAGGCCAGGATCACAAATAAGAGCAGCAAGGGCCATCGCGCGATCCTCCAAATTACCGCAAATGCGTGGCTCAGGCCGATTTGTCCCGCCAATTGACTGGCCACTCCTCCGCCGTAAATGACGAGCAGCAAAGCGCCGATCATCAGAACGGTCACTACGATGGTCAGGGCGATGGCCAGAAGTTTTTCCTTCCACCACGGCCGTTTGTGGGTGGCTTGATAGGAGATATTCAGAGACCGGATGATGGCGCCCATTCCGCTCGAGGCCGACCACAGCGCCGCCAGAAGGCCCAGCGAGAGTTTGCTCGCGGTCGAATCTTTGGAAATGTCCTTGAGTTCGGCTTCAATAAACTTGGACGCCGATCCGGGCAGCACCGTGCTGACGTAATTCGTCACGGCATTGTTCAGAAACGAGCCTGGCTCGACGAAGAAGCCCAGCAATGCGGTCAAGCAGAGCAGCAGCGGGAAGACGGCAAAGAAAAAATAGTAAGAAAGCTGGGCCGACTGATCGGAGATGCGATCCACCCTAAACTGATGGGACACGCGACGGAGCAATGGACGCCAGTGGGAGATCCCGGTCTTCCACAGCATGGCTTCGACGTTTGCAGTAATAGCTCTCAAAATATGCCAAAGGATAACCCTCCGGCGCAGACATAGTGGCATGAGAGCCGGCGAAAGGAAATCGAGTGAAATATGTAACGCAAGACGGGGCTTTTTGCTGAATCGACACCCCGGCGTCTTACCCTTTGGGGAGGAGGCGATTCGGTGTCATTGCGTCCGGCCAAATTTCTTTTCCAGCTCCCTGAAGTTCATCTCGATAAGCGTGGGACGCCCGTGGGGACAGGTGTAGGGCATGGCGCAATGGCGAAGGTCTTCAATCAGATTCTCCAATTCCGCTCCGGCCAGCGGATCATTGGCTTTGACGGAATGGCGGCAGACGGTTTTGGCGATAACATGCTCGCCCAACCGCAGGCTGTTGATGCCTTGCCCGGCCGCTTTGAGTTCATCGGCCAGTTCCAGGATAAAGCGGCGCGGCTCGGACGCTTTGACAAAGGGCGGAAGCGCATCCAGCAAAAAAGTGCGCTCGCCAAACTCGCTTAAGCCGACACCGAGGCGGACGAGGATAGGCAACTGCTCGCGCAAAAATTGGGCGTCGCGGGCGGGCAGTTCCACCGTTTCAGGGAGGAGCAACCGTTGCGCGGGCGCCGAGCCGTTTCCTTCCAGGCGCCGCATCATTTGCTCGAAGAGGATGCGCTCGTGGGCGGCGTGTTGGTCGAGCAGCACCAATCCCCGGTCCGACTCCAGCACCACATACAGCCGGCCCACCACGCCGACCAGCCGCAGCCGCATTTGCAGCAGGGCGGACGGGTGAGAGGGCCCGGCCTGAGACGGTGTCACGGACGGTGCGACGGAAAGGGCAGGGGGCGCTTGGGCCGGAGGCCAATTGGGCAAAGACTGGAGGGGCGCGGAGAAGTGGCCCAATTCTTTCGGCGGCGGAAGCGGCGCCTTTTCGCGGGGCGGCTCAAAGA